>JBAZOJ010000098.1:0-11954 GCA_041648755.1 Candidatus Brocadiia bacterium | reverse complement strand
TCGAGATGGCAAAGGAGTTCGGGAAAGGCAATAGGTCGGACAATCTCGGCCCCAAGCCGATTTTCACCCCGCAGAAGCCCCCGCAGAAACTCCCGCCCGTCCGCACGAAACCGTCCGAAGATGCAAATCCTCCCGCTGGCGATGCTTCTGACCCGGGACAGGGGCTCGGGGTGGCCGCGCTGATGGTAGGCGTGGTGGCGTTTCAGGTCAGGAGGCAGGGTCGCAAGAGGGTAAGCCCGTCAAAGCCTTCGTAGGCCGCTGTTAGCAGCCTTCGGGCGTGATGCGAATGGAAATCTGCCCCCTCCTATCCTGGTTATCCTGAGTATCCTGTGTATCCACATTAGGGAGTCTTTGCCAGATGGCCGATTGGCAAGGCTCGCTTTCGTGTGTTTGGCTCGTGCTTCACTGCCTCGCCGCCGAAGCGGTCGTGGTAAAAATGGTCTGCGCTTTGGCCTCGCAAATCAAGGTATTTCCTACCTCCGGCCTCCGGCCGGGCACAGCCCTCCGGAGGCGTGGCGAAGGAGGGTCTCCAGCCTGCTCGGCTGCAGCGGTGGATGACCCTATGGGGCAGAGATCCGATTCTCTCTACCTATCCTCTTCATCCTGACTATCGATGTTAATTCTCAGGATTCGCTGGAGGGGTGGAGGCTTTTGGCAATCCCGCGATGTCCTTCACAATGGGGCAGGGGGGAAGCGCGGAGAGGAAGTCGCGGCCGTAGCTTTTGGAGACAATCCGCGCATCGAGGATGGCCACTATCCCGCTGTCGGTCCGCGTCCTCACGAGCCTGCCAAATCCCTGCTTCAGCCGAATGATTGCATTGGGCAGCGTGTACTCCCTGAAGTCCGAGCGGCCTTCCTTCTGGATTTCCTGCCTGCGGGCCTCGACCACCGGATGATCCGGAACCTCGAACGGCAGCCTGACAATGATGACGTTGGACAGAGCCGCACCCCGCACATCCACGCCCTGCCAGAACGAACTCACACCGAACAATACCGCACGGCCGTCCTGTGCAAATGCCTCAAGCATCTTGGCTCGTGGCATTCCGGCATCCTGAACCAGGACCAAAAGACCTTTGGCCTGGAGCTTGGAGACAAGCTCTCCGTGGCAATACTTCATATCTCCGAGGTTTGTGAACAGCACGAAGGCTCTTCCACCGCTCACCTCGACAAGCCGCTCGATATATTGCACCAGCTTCTTGCGGTACTCTTCGGCATTCGCTGACGGATCGGGGGCGTCCCGCGGGATAAACAGCTTGACCAATTTACCGTAATCGAAGGGTGACCCCAGAACCAGTTCGCGGCACCCGTCATCGAGCCCAATCCGCCCCCGGATATATGCGCAACCTGCCGTCTTCGATGTCGCAAGCGTCGCTGAGGTCAGGATATGCGGCATCTCCGTGGACCAAAGGTGCTTCTTCAGGTGCTCGGCAACGCTGATGGGTGTGACGTGCATTGTCGGGTTGTCCTGCGGCCCCTCGACCCAGTACACAAAGCCCTCGGCGGAAAACGACTGGAATACGCTGATAGCGACTCCGGTTTCCTTCACGCGCGAAGCCAGTGCGCCCGAATCGGTCCGCTCGTCGCTGTCCTCGGGCATCTCAGCGATGGCAGCACTCATCTCCGAGACCAGTGATTCCGCCACGGAGGCTGTCTGGTCAATGAAATCGGTTGGTTCGTACACCCGCCGTGCCGAGTCGCCGCAAAAATCCCCGAGCCTCTTGAAGAACCCTTCGACAGCCGCTCCGTACACCTGTGCGCCGTGCTGTACCCCGCCGAGGCGGTCAGCGGAAAAGAAGCCCTTTCCGCTGCGTTCGTCGAACACCTTCCTGACGGTGCCAAGGACCTCGGACTTGGAAAGCGATATCCCGATGTGGTTGGTGGCCACTTCTTCGATATTGTGGGCTTCGTCAAAAACCACCGCGCCGTAGCCGGGGAGCAAGGGCGAGTCGCCCATCCGCAGTGCCAGGTCCGAGAAGAAGAGCGCGTGGTTGACTATCAGGATCTGCGCGTCTTCCCAGCGCTTGCGGTCCCTGAAGTACGGGCAGCCGTCGTAATAACGGCATTTGCGGCCCGGACACGCGTCGCGCTCGACCCTCACATTGCCCCAGACGCGGGGCGGCACCTCGAAATCAAGCGTTGAAAGTGTGCCGTCGCCTGTTTTGTAGAACCAGTCCTCGATCCGGCTCAGGAACGGGAAATCCTCAGGCCGCAGGAAATCGAGATACCTGCCCGCTCTTGAAGTAGCTGCGAGAAGCCTGCGCAGGCAGATGTAGTTGCCGCGACCCTTGGCCAGAACGGCCGGGAAGCTGAGACCGAGCGACTGCAGGAAGGGAATGTCCTTCCCGATCAGTTGCTCCTGCAGAGTTATGGTGTGGGTTGAGATGACAAGGCGTTCGCCGGTGCTATTGGTCCAGTTGACAGCGGGAACCAGGTACGAGAATGATTTGCCTACGCCGGTTCCTGCTTCGACGAGCAGCGTGTCCTTTTCGGCAAGCGCGCGCTCGACCTCGACGGCCATGCGCACCTGTTCAGGCCGGTCTTCAAAGCCGGTCATTCCGGCGCTCAACGGGCCGCCGGGCAGGAAGAAGTCTTTCACGGGCATTGTGCAAGCATACGGACTTTTCGGCAAAACCGAACTGAAGCCATCAGGTCGGGCCGAAGAGTCGGCTCAGAAAATGAAAACCTCCGGCTCGGAATCAGGTATGCACATCGCGTAAGAGTTCTTCCCGGTTGCTTTGGCTTTATATAGCGCGGCATCGGCCGTTATGAAGACCTTCTGGACGGTGTCGCCGTCTTCGGGGAATGCGGAAACTCCCGCTGACAGTTCCACCTTGATGTTCATATCCGGTTTCGGCGAGGCGATGAAGTCGGAGAACCGCTTGAAGAGCCTTGTCATTGCGATTTTGCTGACTTCTTTGCCGGTTTCCGGCATAACCACCACGAATTCGTCCCCGCCAAGGCGCAGAACGATATCCGTAGAACGGAAAATCCTCACAAGCTCCTGCGCAACGGCGAAAAGAACGTAGTCGCCTGACGAGTGCAGGTAGGTGTCGTTGATCTTCTTGAAACTGTTGATGTCAATCACGGTCATGCATATCGGCCAGTTGTGGCGCCGGGCCAACATGAACAACCTGGGCAGTTCATCGTTGAAATATGAGCGATTCCGAACGCCCGTGAGCGCGTCGGTGAGAAGTCGCATGCGAACGGTGCGGCTTTTCTTGACCTGGGCAAGGATCCTCGCGACCAGTTCGTCCATGTACAGCGGCTTCTGGATGAAATCCATGGCGCCGTATTCGAAGCTGGAAATTCGTATTTCAGGATCGCGCAACGCGCTGACCACGATGAACGGGATGGTCGAAGTTACCGGGTCATCCTGCAATTCCCTGCAGAAGGCGTCGCCCTTGGTGCCGGGCATCATCAGGTCGGAGACAATGACTTCGGGAGTGGCTTTGCGAATCTCCTCCCGCGCCTCGTCAGCATTCCGGGCCGCGATCACGGTCATTCCGCGAGCTTCGAGGAACTTCTTCACCAGCTTCAGGAAATTCTCATCGTCATCGACAACGAGAACTCGCGGGGCCAGTTCGGCTACCGGCTGGTTGTCAGTCTGTTCTTCTGCCATAATGCCGCGTCCTTGCTTTTGTGGTCCACGTCAATTGTCGCTGGGAAACCCCACGCGGATCACGAACCTGGTGTCCCGCGTTTCCGGAGGAGGTGCTTTCCCGTCTATCGACCAACTCAAAGTTGCAGACTCGCAGATGACATCCAGAATTGTGCGTACCGCTACAGAGTCAAAATACCCCTCTAACACGCAAAAATCAAGTTTTTCCGCAACTCTTGGGTCTCCGACCACGTGAAAAAAGGCCTTCATCTCTATCCGGGCAAGCGCTCTTCGCAGAGGTTCGCGCCGGAGCGCCACGCGCAAAGGCCGGTCCAAACGCTCTCCCACGCTCATCTCGCGCACTTTGGTCGCCGTTTTCTCGTCGAGTTCCTCGATGGAAAAACTTTCCAGCATTTCGCCGGTCTTCAACGGAATTCCGACGTTGATGAATTTCATCTCCGCTTCTTTCAGGCGGGACAGCATTTCGCCGGGTGCATCGCCAGCGAACAGGAGCACCCATCTGTCACCGACCGCGCATTTCAGTCCGTCCATATCCCGGACCAATCCCAGCAGTGTGCCAATGCCGATTCGGCCGGTCGGGACTCCTGTAAAAGAGACAGGCGGCTTGCCATCATAGTACACGACGCGTCCGGATGCGGAAATCGCGGTTTCCAGAAAGTAGGGAGCGCAGGGACCGGGCCTGCCGACACGCGTTTCCACGGTGTCTTTAAGCCACTCTCCTATGCGCTGGGCTCCGCTCCCGGCTCCCATCCACACGGAAGCATCCACCGGCTCGGGTTCCCGTCCTCCCCCCGTTGCGCGCTGAATCAGCAGCGTCCCGCACCACGGGATCACCCGCAGAGCCGCACCCGCGTTGCATCGCACAATGTCATCAAGCACCTGCCCAAGTGGCTCGTGGAGGTATTCCCGGGTTACCTTGAGAGACGCCGCGGGGAAGTCCGGGCAGAGCAGAGGAGCGTACTTGAAGCGCCAGCCAAAGTCGTCAATAGTCTTCCCAAGTTCTTCGGCAGCCAGCGATATCCGCCCCTTTCTTGCCCATGCGAGTTCGGTTCGCCAGTTGCCTTGCGCGGGGGGTGTATCGCCGAAATCTTCCTTTGCATCGGGCGTCAGAACGGGGTCGTCTGCGGTGTAGAGCAGGATTGTGCCGTCGAAGTCCACAATCCACTTTACCCCGAGAGGAACAAGCGTGTCGAGGGCTGCCCGGGCGTTCCCTATCCCGGCCATCGGCATTTGAGCCGGGGTTAGCAACGCGGCTGCGCACGAGGAATGTCTAAGCCGTAATCCCGGGTTCCAGGACAGAACCTGAACAAGCTCGGGAGCGCTCAGGGCGGGCCGTGGGAATTGAATGGCCTTGTCGAGCAATACCAAGGCTGCGTTCCCTTCCCGGGAGTAATAGGGAGAATTGGATGGCCCTGCATCTTCGCACAAGGCAAGGGCCGAAGCAGACAGAAACAGCACAAAGGCAAGCGACGGGATTCTCATTCGGCAATCCTTCCGACCAGCAAGTCGGCAACATGGACGACCGGAATGCTCACGCCATCCCGGTGCAGATGCTCGCGCAATTGCATCATACAGCCGGGACAGGTTGTTGCCACCGCCTCGGGCGCCGCGGACGCGATCCCCTTCACCTTGATCAGGGCAAGTTCCGATGACAGTTCGGGGTTGAAGAACGCGAAACTCCCGCCGCCGCCGCAACACTTGTCTTCATCAGCAGTGGGGATGAGATCCGCACAAGCTCTGATTGCCGCGCGCGGCTGATCCGATATCTTCAGCCCGTAGCGCAGATGACAGGGGTCGTGATAGGCAACTCGGGGACGCCGCCCGTCAAAGGGGCTGTGCTTGGGCAGAGCATCTTGCTCAATGAGAAATTCGGTGAATTCAAACACCCGGGGCTTCAAAGGCGTGTCGAGTATGTCGGGGTAGTTCCGCCGTAACGTCAGGGCACAGCTTGCGCAGCCCGTAACGACGAAATCCGCCTTCGATTCGAGCAGCACCCGGCAATTGCGCTTCGCGATGTCCCTGGCCTCCCGCGCGAGCCCCATGGTGAGGGCAGGGGTTCCGCAGCAGAGCTGGTCGCGCGGAACGACAACGGAGTATCCGGCGGCATTCAGGACGTCTGACATTGCCTGGGCAGTCCGGGGATAGGCATAGTTGATTGCACAGCCCAGAAACAGGGCGACTGTCCCCGACCCGGTGCCCTTTCGGTGTCTTTTCAGCGTCTGCAGGGCTGACTGGCCCGAAATCAGTGGTAGCTCGGTCTTGCCCATTACGGCCAGGGGGAGGTGCCGCAACACGCCATCCCGCCGAGGTTTCATCGCCTTTTGCGCGGCCGCCGCCCCCGCAATGAACACGTCAAACAAAGGGCGGTTCATCACGACGGTTCTGAAGAATGCCCTGATTACGGGCTTGTCGGTGCGTTTGGCCAGTTCGGCCGCGAGCCCCATTGTGACTTCGTCGCCCATCACGCCAGAAGGGCACACCCATGAGCAGCGGGAGCATTTGATGCAAGTTGAGGCAAGTTTGGCCAGATCAGCGGTTTTGAACGCGCCGCCCTTAATGTAGGATTCCGCCAGAGTCACCCTCGCGCGAGCCACAAAACGCTCGTCAAGCGTTCGGGCGAACACCGGGCACACACTGCGGCACTGGCCGCAGCGGGCACATTTTTCCATGGTCTTGAAAAAGCTGCCTTTATGCGCGGTCATCAATTGGTTCCCGAGTTCAGCCTGCGGCGCTCCAGGTTCATCTTCAGCTCCAGTGCCGGTCCGCGCAGCATTTTCGAAAATGGCGAACAGAGGATGTAACGGTCTATTTCGCCTTCCGCTTCATTATAGCGCGCTTGCGCGGCAAAGCACCGGGCGATGTAGTAGTCAGCGTGTGTGGCGTTTATGGTTGAACGCGAGTATCGTGACTTCAGTTGCTCCAGGTAATCGATGGCCTCACCATAGCGTTCCGCAATGACAAGTGCGACGGCGAGTCTGAACCGCGCTTCGCCCTCCCAGTAGTCGGAAAGCCCTTTCGACCGGGCAGCAGCGAGTTCGCGCGCTGCCGAATCAACATGCCCTGCGCCCAACGCGGCGATGAACTTGTGGAAGCTCTCGGTCTGGGCTCCGTACTCACGGCTCAGAAAGGCCAGGGCGAACTCCCGGACACTTGTTTCAAATGCCTCGGGCTTCTGGTCCAGGTACTTCAGGAGGGTGCTTTCGACTGACGATGCCGCCAGTTCCCGAATGAATCCAGCGAAATCCCTGTCGCTGAAAGTGTTGGCGAGCATCCGGATGGCCAGATAGTCTTCGGCATAGTCCTTGAATGTATGGTCTCCGCCGAGGCCGTTCACCAAGGTGTCGAATCCGGCTCCCGCGGTGTAGTAGGCGAGCATTGTCTTGATGCGTTCCTCACCCTGGTCCGAGCAGTACACCGCGAGCCCCTCCTTGAGCCACGGGGGCTGTTGGTCATAGAGCCCGCCAAAGAAGTGCCTGCACGTCGCATGCACGAGTTCATGGGCCATAAGTTTTCTGGGATCGAACAGGTCCAGGGCAAGGGGCTCGGAGTAGAACTCGATAATCACGCCTTTCGCGTCGGGATCCAGTCTCGCCGACGCGAAGACGATAGCATCAGCGTACTCTTCGGGCTTGGTGGTCAGGTCCGAAACGACGATCTTGAGATGGATCTCGGTGGGATCGAGAGTCAAACGGTCGGCGACCATCGAACAGGCGGACTTGTACAGCGAATCAGCGTTCCTGAGGAAGGCCACCACTCGCGGATCGGACTTCAGCTTTCCTTCGTAGGGTTGAATGGTCAGGTACCGGGATGGTGAGGCTGGCACGCAGCCCGCGAACTGCAATGTGAGCAGCAGGACGGCCAGCAAAATGCCCGCGCGCGAGAGAGGCAACTTGGTTGCCGACGGCAGAGATCCCCACGCGTATCTCATTGGGCGCTACTTCAGGTCCTCTGCGGCCTTGATTGTCTCGATGATCCACATGTCGCCCATCTTTGACATTGTGAACAGATCGCGGCCGACCACCGCGCCACAAAGTTCGAGGGTGCCCTCAAGGGAGATCGTCTCCTCGCCGCCTGCAACCGCAGTAAAGGAGCTGTAGTTCCGCAGCCAACTTATGAGCTTCAGTGAGCGCGCGGCTACCGGCGCCTCGACAGCGCTGACCCACTTCGCCGGGACATCGTCGCGCCTGCATACTGACCAGATGCTGGAATCCCCGCGCCTGAATGAAGCCAGGTATGTGCGGATTGTTGACTCGGGCGACGTGAAATCGGGATACTTGTCGGCTGTCTTTACCTCCTGGGCGTACCAGCGCTGCGAAGGGAATCCCGCGTCGAAGCGAAGCTTGGATAACCGGAAAATGGAATAACCGCGAGGTGTGATGGTGATGAAAGCGGAATCGCCGCATTCCGCAAGAGACAGGATGTCCTTGTCGCCCTTGATGAGAATCTGCTGTCCGACCTTGTCGCTCTCTATCGAGACGAGCCCACCGCCAGTCGAGACGATATCCGTGTTGTATTTCTGCGCCATATAGAAGTTGTGGCGGGTCATCACCGCATCCGCGGCAAACTCTTTCAGGCCCATTCTGCGGTCGGTGTACGTGAAACACTTTCCATCAGCGAGCGACATTTCGCAACATGCCGCAAATCCAGCGCCCGATGCGAGGGTGTGAAACGACATACGGTCGCCCTTTTCCGAGATCTCCGGGCCTGTCAGGTAAAACAGCCCCGCACCGTCAAGGAATATCCCTCCCTTGCCATTCTCGCCCGAAAATGCAAAGAGGCAGCCGCAAGCGTCGAAATAGCCCAGCTTGGCGGTCGGGCTGTAAGTTACCCGCGGTGGAATGGGGAGAACCTCACGTTCCGAAAGGTAGGGGAACTGTCTCGATGCAAGCATTTCAAGTGGCTCGCGCTTCTCCAACTCGATCCGGTACAGGCGAATGTCAGTGAAACTCTCGTCAAATGCGGCGACGGCGTACACGGTCAGTTTGTCGCCCCATACGTAGTCGGTTACAACCGCATCGGTCGGAAACGCGCAGATGTCCTTTTGCTCTCCTCCCTCTACCGGGATGGAGACCAGCGCACAGAACTCCTTGCCTGCATCTTTCTTCCATGTAAGCCAGCTCAGAGTCGAGCGGTCGGGTGAGCACCTGAGATTCCAGTTGTTTGCGTCGAGGTCCCTGCTCAGGATGACTTCCTTGCCGTTGCGCACTTCCAGGCGAACCGTGGAGGGCGCGTCGGGCGTGTCCGAGGCGGGCGGGACGGGGATCAGCATGGCGATCTTGTTTCCGCCAAGGAACTGGACGGGATGCTGCATGAACAAATCGTTGAACTGCTCGGGTTTGTAGTTGAATTCGACCATGCGCTCAACCGAGACCGATGTTGCCTCGGCAGTGGGTTCAGGCGTCCCGGTGGCCGTTGGGGGCGTTACGGAGGGTGAAGTATCGGGGTGGTTGCCGCCCCTTGGGGTGCAGCCGACAAGTGCAATCACAAGGCAGAGGGAGAGCAGAGCGGAAAAAGCAACACGCATTGTGGCTCCTAAGCAAGGGTCAAGAGAAGGTCATAGCCTTCCGTGTGCAGGAATTCCCGGATATGTGGCGGGATATTCGCGAGAACGAGGTCGCCTCCAGCCTTTTTGAGCCGCTTGGAGGCCAGAATTAGTGGACGCATTCCACCGTCCCTCAGTTCCTGCAAACCGGCCATATCCAGCCGAAGTTGCCCGGTCTTATAGCTGACCAGCAGCTTTTCGATCTGTCCGCAGGTAGTCTCGTCCAGCACTCCAATGAGCTCGATGCCTTCGCCTTTTCCGAGGAATTTGCACCTTAGCATAGGGCCTCCATCTTGATTATACCGCTGCGACCGGGGAAAGAAAGGACGCGGGGCGGAAATGAACAATGATGAAGTTCGTCCGTCGACCGTCGTCCGGCGTCCGGCGTTGCGAGCAATGAGGACCCTCCTACGCCGCGCCTATGGAGGGCAAGATGAACAATGAGGAATGAACAATGAGGAATAAGAGAGCGGCCAACAGCCAATGAGGCCAGGCTGGAGGCGTTAGGCTGGAGGCCGGAGGTCGAGCCAAGAACGGGCAAAAACCGTCTCACCCACAGGGTCATCCACCGACGCATACAGCGGCGACAGACGCGGAGGCAGAAAAGGGGATGGGCAGTTGCCTGAGAAAATGCGGAGCGAGTAGCGGCAAAAGAACGCCCCGCGAGGGCGGGGCGTTCATAAGTGTAGCGGCAGTGCAAGGGAAATTACGGGAACGTCACGATCTGAGGGGTGTCCCGGTCTTCTGTGTCACCGAGGCCAAGCTGGCCGGAACTGTTACCTCCCCAGGCGTATACGGATCCATCTGAGCAGAGAGCCAAGGAATGGCTGACCCCTGCCGCGATAGCGAGAACGAATTTGTCCGCCAGTGCCTCGACCAGCACGGGCACGTTTCTTTCTGTTGTGTCGCCCAAGCCCAATTGACCCATGAAGTTCCCTCCCCAGGAATAGACTTGACCGCCTGTGGTGAGAGCAAGCGTGTGATATTCTCCCACAGCAACGGCTTTCACGAATTGATCCGACAATAGCCCAGTGACGTGTTCCGGCGTGAGTCTCTGAGTGTTCCCGGGCGTGAGACCAAGGCCGAGAGCGCCAGCGCCGTTGACTCCGCATGAGTAGACCCAGCCATTTGAGCAGAGGAACACCGCAAAGAATTCTCCGCCAGCAACGGCTGTCACTCCCACTCCAGAAGGGGCAAAGGTCGGTACAAGCACTGGTGAGTACTTGATGGCGCTGTCGCCAATGCCGAGTTCGCCAAAGCCGTTGGCGCCCCAAGCCCAAAGAGATCCGTCAGTGCAGATAGCGTAACAATCATACCAGCCCGCGCTTACAGAGCCAACGCTGGTTGGAAGTCCAGGGACCTCTTGAGGCGATAGAAGCTCGCTGACTTCATCGCCAAGCCCGAGTTGGCCGACACCTCCCTGCCCGCAAGTATACACATGTCGATCCATGCCAAGGGCAAGGGTGTGAGCCACGCCTGATGACAGCGAGAGTAGTGTCAGGTCAGAAAATGAACTAACTCTTTCGGGAGTATTCCTGTAGGTCGAGTCTCCAAAACCGAGTTGTCCTGCATTCGTTCCCCAAGCATAAACGCTGTTGTCCGCAAGAACGGCAAATCCGCAGTCCTCGCCAGCGACAAGAAACTTCACGCTTCGGCCGGACAGTGCGGACAGGACGACGGGTGTGGTTCTATCATCGATATCTCCCAGTCCCAACGAACCGTACCCATTCTCACCCCACGAATACAAGATGTTTCCTTCTGCGTTCAATTTGAAGGATGACGCTCCGCCAGAAATAACGTCCGGGTTAATGGCAATGCTCGCCGTTCCGCCACAGGCAAGGCACAAACCGATGCAAAGAACGACGCACCCGAGAGCCAAAAGACGTCCTCTCACGAGCGCCCCCTTTCAGGAGAAGAAACTGCCGAAAGATCGGAACTTCGTTACTCGCTGAGGCAAGGCAATTGGTGCGGACGCAAAGTATAATGTTGAGTGAGGCAATTGTCAAGCCCTATATCGTGCATTCATCTGAAGCAATCACGCGTGATCAAGAGGGCGGGGGGAGGCGGGAAATGCACACCGAATAGTCTGTAGTCCGTCGGCTGTCGTCCCCTCCTACGCCGGGCCTACGGCGGGCTTTGTTCCGCTGATCAAACGCCATCTGAAGCCGAGCCAGGAGCGGCGGCATCTTGTTCGTCGAATGGAGAGGATGGGTCTTGAGAACCCCAGCGGATCGGGCGGGATTGAGGGAAGTCCCTGTGGACCCGAGCCAGGACGGCTGCGGTTCTTTTGCGGAGGTCATCGAGGAGGGCTTTTTGGGTGGCAAGGGGAAGGGAGGCCTTGCGAGCATTGATGAATGCGGATTGATGATTGATGATTGGGAGGGAGCCAAGAGACGGAGCATTACCACAGAGGTCGTGCCCAGCATCAGCCTGAAGGCCGACTGTGTTCGCAGAGGTTGGATTCGCCTGGGCGGAAGAGGATGCGGAAGAGCCAGAAGATGGAGTCTTACCACAGAGGTCACAGAGGTCCACAGAGGTCGTACCCAGTATCCCCCTGAAGGGTGACAGTGGAATAGAGGCATTTTGCGAGGCCAGCGATCCAAGAGCTTTACCACCGTCTGGCGATTCAGGATTCACACCAATAACATCGGGATTTCCATCGGCGGATGAATTCGTCCGTAGTCCGGCGTCTGGCGGCGCGGCGAGCAATGATGATTGATGACCCTCCTTCGCCGCGCCTCCGGAGGGCGAGATGCGGATTGATGAATCGTGAGCCGGTAGAGAGGTTGAAAC
>JBAZOJ010000097.1:0-12060 GCA_041648755.1 Candidatus Brocadiia bacterium | reverse complement strand
CGGCAGGCATAAGCCGGACGGTAGAAGCGCAGAAACGAGCGCTTATCGAGTGGGGGATAGTGTCGCCGCGCATGGAGATCCGGACCATGCTCTTGCGGGCCTCAACGCCGCCCTTTCGGATGGCGTCAGCGACTTCGCGGGACTTGCCATAGCCCATACCCACGCTGCCGCTGCCGTCTCCGACAACAACCAGGGCACTAAACGAAAAGCGCCGGCCGCCCTTTACAACGGCGGCGGTACGCTTGATCGTTACTACGGTTTCGAAGCTCTCGGGACCTTCGTTACTCTGAGGGAAATTCGGCTTCATCAACTTCGGGTCTCCTCAATCAGATAGTCAAACCTGCTTCACGAGCGGCATCGGCAAGCGCCTTCACACGGCCGTGGAACTTGTAAGGTCCGCGATCGAACACGGCAGTCTTGATTCCCATTGCAAGGGACTTCTCAGCGACGAGCTTCCCGACGAGAGCAGCGAACGGTGCTTTGCCCTTCGCAGGCTTCTTGTCGCGTAGTTCCTTCGACTGAGTGGACGCTGCAATGAGTGTGCGACCGGTCGTGTCGTCGATCATCTGGCAGTAGATGTTATTCAGGCTGCGGAAGACACTCAAGCGGGGACGCTCGGAAGTTCCGGCGATTCGCTTGCGAACATGCAGGTGTCTGCGCTGACGGTTGTGTCTCTTACGAAGTGTTTGTCTCATATTAACTCCACTACTTTGCAGCAGTGCTGCCGAAACTCTTACCGACGAGACGACGGACGTACTCGCCTTTGTAACGAATTCCCTTGCCCTTGTAGGGCTCGGGCGGACGTACCGCACGGATGTTCGCGGCAAGCTGACCAAGCGCGTGCTTGTCGCAGGATGTGAGAACAATTTCCAGGGGCGTGGGTGTGGCAACGGTGATGCCATCGGGCATAGTGAACTCAACAGGGTGAGTGAAGCCGATGTTGATAATTACCTTCTTGCCCTTCACCTCAGCTCTGTAGCCCGTGCCAACGATCTCGAGCGACTTCGAGTAACCCTCGGTGACGCCGATGATCATATTGTTGACAAGTGCGCGCCAGAGGCCCTGCATCGCACTGCCCTGAGCATTGTCCTCGATAGGAGCCACTACGATATGGTCATGCTCCTTCTCGAACTTGATGGTCACAAAGGTATTGAAGTTGTCCTCGAGTTTGCCCTTTGGACCTTTCACGGCAACATGGTTGCCAGTGACTTTCACTTCGACGTTTTTCGGGACCGGGATTGGTTTTTTTCCGATACGTGACATGGTGTCCTCACCAGATTCGACAGATAACCTCACCGCCCACGCCCAACTTGCGGGCCTCGCGGTCACTGAGGATGCCCTTGTTAGTGGAAAGAATTGAGACACCGAGGCCGTTCATAACGGGATCGAGTTCCTCAACGCCGGCGTACCACCGGCAGCCGCACTTGCTGACGCGTTGGATATTCTGCATCACTTTTTCGCGCCGGGGGCCGTACTTCAGCCATATTTTGAGGATGGCGGCAGGCTGAGATTCCTCAACCTTGAAGTCCTCGATGTAGCCTTCCCGCTTGATAGCGTCAGCGATGGCAACTTTAATCGTGGAAGAAGGCATAGCTACCGACTTCTCGCCGATTCGGTTGGCGTTGCGGATGCGGGTAAACATGTCAGCGATTGGGTCGTTTAAGCTCATAATATCTCCTAAGGACTACCAGCTTGCCTTCTGCATGCCGGGAATCTTACCTTCGAGCGCAAGCTTGCGCAGACAGCAGCGGCAAACGTTGAACTTGCGATAGTAGGCCCGAGCACGCCCGCAAAGACCGCAACGGTTGTAGCGGCGAGCGGAAAATTTGGGCTCCATCTGCTGTTTGAGTCTCCAACACTTCTTTGCCATATTCTCTCCAGATCGGACTTAGTTTTCCGAGTTGTAACCGTGGACGGTGTCGCCTTCACGGCGGAACGGCATGCCGAACTCGCGCAGAAGGGCATAGGAATATCTGTCGCTCATGCTCTCGATGCTGAAAATGATGTCCATTCCGTGGACGTTCTCGACCTTGTCGATGTTGACTTCCGGGAATATCGTCTGCTCGTCAACACCAAGGGCGTAGTTGCCGTGCCCGTCGAACGAACGCGGATTCAACCCGCGAAAGTCCTTGATACGGGGAATGCTCAGGGAGATAAGCCGGTCGAGGAATTCGTACATCATGTTGCCGCGAAGGGTAACCTTCACGCCGACATTCCAGCCTTCCCTGATACGGAAGTTGGACACGGCGATACGGGCCTTCGTGACGACAGGAGCCTGACCCGAGATGGTCTTGAGGGTCCGGACAGCCTCATCCACGATCTTCTTTTCCTGAACGCCCTTGTAGCCAGTCCCGACGTTGAGCGTAATCTTGCGCAACCGGGGGACCTGGTTGATGTTGTCGCAACCAAGCTTCTTGAAGAGCCGGGCGCGGATCTCATCATTGTATAAGTCGTGAAGCCGAGCCATGTTAGTACTCCTCGCCGATGTTGCCGCCGCAAATCCTGCAGGTACGGATCTTCTTGCCTGACTTGAGGGCCTTCACACCAATCCGAACCGGCCGCTCGTCCTTCGGACAGACAAGCATGACGTTGGAGATGTGAATCGAGCCTTCAACGGTGATGATGCCGCCCTGCTGGTTCTTCTGCGGATTGGGCCGAACGGCCTTCTTGTGCATGTTGATGCCTTCAACAATAATGCGTCCGGTCAAGTAGTTGATCTCCCTGATGCGGCCGCGCTTGCCGACGTCGGAAGCGGCTTTGCCCTTGGGGTCTTTGACGCCACTTTCGGCGCCGCTGACTACTTGAACGAGGTCACCCTTGCGAAGGGACGTCTTGATACGAGTCTTGTCTTTTCTAAGCATAGTACGCTCCCTTATACAACTTCGGCGGCCAGGGAGAGGATCTTGGTGAAGTTCTTCGCGCGAAGTTCACGGGCGACGGCGCCGAAAATGCGCGTGCCCCTGGGGTTGCCGGTATCGTCAATGATCACGACGGCGCTATCGTCGAAACGCAGGATCGAGCCATCGTCCCTCTTGATCGGGAAGCGCGTGCGAACGATCACGGCCTTAAGGATTTCGCCCTGCTTAATGGCCCCGTTGGGCAGCACCTTGCGGGCGCTGACTACGACGATGTCTCCGACGTGGGCGTATCTCATACGAGAGTGACCGAGGACCTTAATGGTCCGGACGATCTTCGCCCCGGAGTTGTCTGCGACATCAAGAACAGTCTGCATCTGTATCATAAAAAACTCCGAGAGTTGCTAAACGGTTTCTTTCTTCGTAACCACACGTACTAAGCGCCAACGCTTGGTTTTGCTCAGCGGGCGGGTCTCAGTGATCTCAACGATATCACCGGACTTGGCGGTTCTGTTCTCATCGTGAGCCTTGAACTCGGTCCAGTGACGCAAGTACTTCCTGTACTTCGGGTGCTGAACCAGGCGCTCGACGCGCACTGTGATGGTCTTTTCCATCTTGTCGCTGACCACAATGCCGGTGACTGATTTGCGTTTGCCGCGTTCGCTCATTTTCCACCTCTGACGCCCAACTCGCGCTCGCGAAGGACTGTAAGAATGCGTGCGATTTTCCTTCTGGTATTGCGGAAGTCGGTGTTCCGCTCGAGCTGATCGGTCACTGCTTTGTAGCGAAGCATGAAAAGATCCTTGCGGAGGTCATTAACCTGCTTCTTGAGAGACTCGGAATCCAGCTCGTGGATTTCACGAAGATGGCGGTTCATACGCGCCTCCTGCGGATCAAGCGAACCTTGAGCGGCAGCTTGTGAGCCTGACGATTGAAGGCGAGCTTGGCGAGGTTCTCGGATACCGCCGAAAGCTCGAAGATCACTGTGCCGGGCTTAATGACGGCCGAATAGTGGTCAACATCGCCCTTACCCTTACCCAAGCGGCTCTCGTTCGGCTTCTTGGTGATGGGCTTGTGCGGGAATATTCTCAGCCAGAACTGGCCCACACCACCAACCACACGGGACATCGCGACGCGCGCGGCCTCGATCTGGCGACCGGTGATGAACCCACGCTCAAGTGCCTGAATGCCCCACTCGCCGAATTCTACTTCGTTGCAGCGGGTAGCGTTTCCGCGGATCCTGCCCTTGTGGGACTTGCGATACTTCGTTCTACTGGGCTGTAAAACCATGATTTACTCCTTGGAGCCTTCGGTCCGGGACATGCCCGTCTTGATACCGCGATTTACCCACACCTTGACACCGATGTTGCCGTACGCAGTAGCGGCCTCAGTGAAGCCATAGTCGATGTCAGCATCAATCGTGTTACAGGGCAGCCGTCCAACGGTGTAGTGCTCGCATCTCGACATTTCGGCACCGCCAAGACGTCCGGAGCACTGAATCTTGATTCCTTCGGCGCCGGAGTTCATCGCGGTCTCGATGACTCTCTTCATCGCACGGCGGAAGCTGACGCGACGCGCAAGCTGGTCGGCGACATTCTCGGCGAGCAACTGTGCATTCGTGTCCGGGCTGGTCACCTCGACAGCGTCCACATTGATGGCGCGGCCGATCAAAGCCTTGACTTCCGTACGAAGAGCCTCGATGTTGGCGCCCTTCTTGCCGATAATCACTCCAGGCCTCGCGGCGTAGACGATGACTTTCGCGGCGTCTTCCGGCGACTTGCGCTCGATGACGATATGCGAAATGCCTGCAAAGGCGAATTTCTTCTTGATAAAGAGCCTGATCTTCTGGTCTTCGACAAGCAGTTTGCCAAACAAGGTTTTCTTGTGGGTAAACCAGCGGCTCAGCCAGTCCTTAGTAACGCCAACTCTGAAACCTACCGGATGCGTCTTCTGACCCAAGCTATCCTCCTACGCGGACTGCGTTAGTTCTCGGCCTTTTTTTCGGACTTGGTCTCGACCGCAGGCACGGAAACGGGCTCGACTGATGCCGTGGGAACCGGCTCAATCTCTTCCTCAGCCGACTTCGGCAGCGAAACCGACAGGGAGATATGGCACATCCGGTGCAGGATCGGCATTCCTCTTCCCATGGGGCCTGCGCGCCAGCGTTTAAACCGGGGACCATCATTGACTTGTATTTCGCTGATGATCATCGACTCCACGTCGTAGTCCGCGTTGTGTTCCATGTTGTGATGGTTGACATTGGCGAGTGCGGACTTGAGGAGCCGGGAGATGAAGTACGCGCCGCGCTTGGGAGTGTATTCCAACACTGCGAGCGCCTCGTTGCAGTTCATCCCGCGAACCAAGTTGACCACAAGCCTCACCTTCTGCGGGGCTATGCGGATAAACTTCAAGTGAGCTGAAAATTTCTTCTGTTCCATCTCATTCACCGCCTGTGACTTAAGAGTGTCCGTGGAAGGTTCTGGTCGGCGAGAACTCGCCAAGGCGATGACCGACCATATCTTCGGTTACGAACACCTTCATGAACTTCCTGCCGTTATGGACCATGAAGGTATGGCCGATAAACTCCGGGGTGATGGTGCAGGCGCGAGCCCAAGTCTTGAGGGGCTCTTTCTTTCCCTGCTGCTCAAGAGCCATTACCTTGCGGTACAGCTTGAGATAAACGTACGGACCTTTCTTAACCGAGCGACCCATAACAGCTCCTGATTACTTTGTGCGATGGCGCACGATGAAACTGCCGGAAGGCTTGCGAGGAGAACGAGTCTTGCCGCCCTTGGATAGTACACCGGTTCTGCTGCAAGGATGACGGCCGCCCTTGGTGCGACCTTCGCCGCCGCCCATCGGGTGCGCGGCAGGGAACTTCGCGACGCCGCGGCTGGTGGGCTTACGATTCATCCAGCGGCTGCGGCCAGCTTTGCCGATGCGGACATTGGAGTGGTCGGCATTGCCGACTTCGCCAATGGTGGCATAGCAGGAAAGGTGAACCTTGCGCATTTCGCCGCTCGGAAGCTCGACCATGCCATAGTCGCCATCCTTGGCGACGAGCCTGGCGGATGAGCCAGCGGACTTGACCATCTGACCACCGCGGCCAGGTGTAAGCTCGACATTGTGAATGCGCTGACCAACCGGTATCGCGCGAAGAGGCATTGCGTTGCCGATTTCGGGTTCCACCGACAGTCCACTGACGATCATCTGCCCGACCTTGAGGCCTTCGGGTGCGATGATGTAGCGCTTCTCGCCGTCCTTGTAGTGAAGAAGGGCGATGCGGGCCGAGCGGTAAGGGTCGTACTCGAGAGCCGCGACCCTGGCCGGCACGTCATGCTTGTCACGCTTGAAGTCGATGATCCGGTAGAGCTTCCTGTTGCCGCCGCTCTTGCGTTTTGAAGTGAAATGGCCGTAGTTGTTGCGGCCGTCGCAATGCGGCAACTTGATGGTCAGCGACTTCTCAGGACGCTTTTTGGTCAGGTCCGAGTAATCGGCGACCGAAGCGAACCTTCTGCCGGGACTTGTGGGTTTGTATACGCGTACCATTTTCGCTTTGCTCCGATCCCTTAGATCAGGTCTATCTTGGAGTCCTTAGCCAGCTTGACGTACGCCTTCTTCCAGTTGGACCTCTTGCCCTCGCGGAAGCGGATCCGTCGCGGTTTCCCCTTGCGGTTCGTTGTATTGACCGCCAAGACCTTGACACTGAAGACCACTTCGACGGCCTTCTTGATCTGTTCTTTGGTCGCTTCGGGGTGAACCTTGAAAACGTAAACGTTGAGTGTATTCACGAGCTCCATCGAGCGCTCGCTCACCATGGGTCTCTTCAGGACTTCATAGGTATCGAGTTGAAGGGGGCTCATTTGCTTGCCTCCTGCCCGAGCTGGGCCAGGGCGTCAGCCGTGAAGATAATCGTCTTGTGCCTGAGCACATCGTAACAGTTCAGATCGGCGACAGGCATAATGCTGACCTTGGAGATGTTACGAACTGACTTCACGACGTTGGGGTCGACATCCTTGGTGACGAAAAGAATGCTGGGGCCAGGGATGCCGGAGTTTCTGAGGAAGCCAGCGACAAGCTTGGTGCGGGGCTCGGAGATGTCGAAGGCGGTCAACGCAAAGACCTCGCTGTCCTGGAACTTGGACAACAGAGCGCTGCGGAGAGCCAACCTTCTGGCCTTCTTGGGCATACCGCGAGAGAAATCATGCGGTTTGGGACCGAACACACGACCGCCGCCTACCCACAGGGGAGAGCTGAAGCGGCCAGCGCGGGCGCGACCAGTGTGTTTCTGCTTCCACGGTTTGCGCTTAGTAAAAAGCACTTCCGAGCGGGTTTTCACCTTTGCAGTGCCCACGCGCTTGTTCGCCTCGTACATCACGATAGCCTGATGCATCAGACGCGGCAAAATCTTGTCGCCGAGAGCAGCCGTGTCAAAAGGCACGGTGCCGGCTGATTTGCCTTCAAAGTCGTATATTTGGATATCCATATCTACTCCGAAGTGCTCTGCTTGCCCTGGACCTTGCGAACCATCACAAAGCCCTGATTGGCGCCCGGCACTTGACCGACAACAAGAATCAGGTTCCGCTCGGTATCAACCTTGAAGACCTTGATGTTCTTGGCGGTGCGGCGGACGTTACCCATATGGCCGTGCATTCTCTTTCCGCGAAGTGTGTGACCAGGATCTGTGTTGGAGCCGATAGAGCCCAGGGCACGGTGCCATGTAAAGCCGTGGCTGTCGCGTCCGCCCTTGAACCCGTAGCGCTTCATAGCGCCAGCGAAACCGCGACCTTTCATCGTGCCGATGACGTCGACATTCTTTGCTTCGCTGAACTCCGCAACGGAAATCTCCTGGCCGATCTGAAAATCTTCGGGCTTCTGGACGTGAACTTCGCGAAGCCAACGCTTGGGGGTCACGCCTGCCTTATTGAAGTGTCCGAGGACCGGCTTCTTGGTGCGCTTCTCGCGCTTATCGCCGTATCCCATTTGCACGGCGTCGTAGCCGTCCTTGGACTTGGTCTTGATCTGGGTGACCACGCAAGGACCCAACTCAATAACCGTGATGGGTACGAACTTGCCGTCTTCGCTGAACAGCGAAGTCATCCCGATTTTTTTGCCCAACATCATGTCAACCATAGCAACCTCACACGGATTTCGAACGGCTACATCTTTATGGAGATGTTGACGCCAGCGGGGATCTCCACTTTATCGATCGAGGGAACGGTATTCGGAGTATGTTCGGAGATCACAATCAACCTCTTGTGGGTGCGGATCTCGAACGTCTCGCGAGACTTCTTGTCCACGTGCGGGCTGCGAAGCACCGTAAAACGCTCAAGCTTAGTTGGCAGCGGCACAGGGCCGGCGACGCGGGCACCGGTGCGCTTGGCGTTTTCAACGATATCGCGCGCGGCCCGGTCAAGGGCCTCGTGGTCAAAGGACTCCAGACGAATCCGAATATTGGATGACATAGTCACTCCAGACGAGAAGGACACAAAGACAACACCCGCTTCTCTCAAAGCGGCAAAACAAGGGCGCGAATTGTAGTCACCGTTTGGAAACGGTCAAGCTCTTTCGAGCTTTTTCCCGGCGAGATGCGCGCTCATCCGGGAGATGCTTTTGGCCGCCGATAGGTGCGCCTTGTCCGGCGGCCGGGAGAGCTGGTCAGACCAGCAATATCTTCTTCGCGACTTCCTCAGGTACTCGCTGGTACGTTGAGGGCTCAAGCGTATAGACCGCCCTGCCCTGGGACAGAGACCTGACAGCGGTCGCGTAACCAAACATTTCAGACAGCGGAACGGTTCCCTTGACGACCTGCGTATTTGTGCCCCGAGAGCCGACATGGCTTATCGTTGCACGCCTGCGGCCAAAGTCGTTGATCACTGCCCCGAGGTAATCCTCAGGCGTCGAGACCTCGAAGGACATCAGCGGCTCCAGAAGGGCGGGATGAGCCGCCTCGAACGTGTTCTTGTAGGCCGCCGAAGCAGCAGCAGCAAACGCCGCTGGCGTAGTCTCGGTTTCCCGGAACTCAGCTCCCACCAAATGCACCTTCAAGTAGATGCTCGGATAGGAGGCCAGAACTCCTGAAGCGGCCGCGCCCAAAGCGCCTTCGGTGATCGCTTTCCTCAAATCCTCAGTCAGCCGGGGATCAGAGAAGCGGAAATCGAAGGTCGGAGCAAGCACTCCGGGATTTGGCTCGACCATCAGCAGAACCTTTCCGTACATCGGCTTTCCGCCGACAATGCTCTCGAAAACGCCTTCGTTCTGGGCAGCCTCCGTCACCGTCTCACGGTATGAAACGCGGGGCTCGCCGGAACGAAGTCGGACCTTATATTCGCCAATCAGCCGATGGGTGATAATTTCCAAGTGGAGTTCGCCCATTCCGGAGATCAGCAGTTGGCCCGTCTCGTTGTCGTAGCCGTACTTGAAGGTCGGATCCTCGCGAGAGATGGTGCCAAGAGACACCTCAAGGCGTTCCCTTTCAGCGTTCGTCTCGGGCTCAATCGCCACGGAGACGAGAGTTTCCGGGAAAGCCATCTTCTCAAGCAGGATTTTTCTGGCTTCGTTGCACAGTGTATCGCCCGTGGAGGTCAATTTCAGGCCTGTCACCGCGCAGATGTCGCCCGATCTGCACTCGGCCATTGCCTTGCGCTGATCAGCGGCCATTCTGTAGACTTGGGAGATTCGCTCGAATTTGGTGAGTCTCGGGTTGAAGAGCCTTGCGCCTGGCTTCACCGAACCGCTGTAAACCCTCAGGAATGTCAAGTCGCCGGTTGGAAGGGCGATAATCTTGAAGGCAAGAGCGGCCGTTGGTTCCGAGGGATCGGTTTCGCGGGTCTCCTCCCTGCCTGTCTTGGGATCAACTCCCTTGACCGGAGGGACGTCAAGTGGCGATGGCAGCAACTCGACAATCTTGTCGAGCAGGGGCTGCACACCCTTGTTTCTGAGCGAACTCCCGCATAGCACGGGGACCGCTTGAAACGCAAGGGTGACGCGCCTTGTTGCCTGAATCAGTTCCTCTTCGGACGGTTCCGTTCCGTCTATGTACTTTTCAAGGATCACTTCGTCGAACTCGGCGACTTTCTCGACAAGTTCGGCCCGTCTAATTTCGACTTCGTCCCGGAATTCCTCAGGCACTTCCCGGGAGGAAACTTTCGCGCCCAGTTCATCTTCATCGAAGAAGAAGGCGCGGCGGCCAATCACATCAATCATTCCCACGAAGGACGATTCGATGCCCATTGGCATCTGGATCGGCAGAGGAACCACACCGAGGCGTACGCAATCCGGGGCACCTTGTACTTGTCAGCCTGGCGCCAAACGGTCTCGGACTGCGCTTCAACGCCCTCAACCGAGTCAAAGATAACAACCGCCCCGTCGAGAACCCTGAGAGATCTCTCGACCTCAGCGGTAAAATCCACATGTCCCGGGGTGTCGATGATGTTTATCATCTTGCCCCGCCAGAAGGTGGAAATCGCGGCGGAAGTGATCGTTATGCCGCGTTTTCTTTCTTCCTCAAGGTAGTCGGTTACCGTCGTACCTTCGTCAACCGAACCCATCCTGTGCTCAACGCCCGTGTAGAAAAGGATGCGCTCGGTAGTAGTGGTCTTTCCGGCATCTATATGCGCTACAATCCCGATGTTGCGTATGTCGGAGATCTCGACGCCGGACTCAGGCTCCATGAAAGCCCCGATGCCTAGCCGAAGTGCGCGAAAGCCTTATTGGCCTCAGCCATCTTGTGGGTGTTTTCGCGCGTGGTCCAAGCAGCGCCTTCCTTGTGGTAGGCATCCATCAACTCGTGGGCGAGTCTCTGAGCCATGGGCTTGCCCTTTTTCGAGCGGGCAGCCAGGAGAATCCAACGGAAAGCCAGAGACTGACGACGGCGTGGATTTACCTGCACGGGAACTTGATAGGTAGCGCCGCCGATACGCTTGCTCTTGACTTCGACGACCGGCATGATGTTCTTGATGGCTTCCTCGAAGACCTTCAGGGGATCCTCGTCCTTCACCTGCTTGCCGATGATGTCAATTGCGTCGTAGAGAATGGTCTCGGCGATCGACTTCTTGCCCTGCCACATGATCGAGTTGATAAACTTGGCCGCAAGAGCGTTTCCGTACTTGGGATCAGGCTTTATGGAAAAGCGAAGTTGTTTTACCTTGTTCATCGTTTACTCCGCTATTTCGGTCTCTTGGCGCCGTACTTGGACCGGCTCTGACGACGGGCTTCAACGCCCTGAGTGTCCAAAGTACCGCGGATGATGTGGTACTTAACGCCTGGCAGATCGCGAACACGGCCGCCTCTGATGAGGACGATCGAGTGCTCCTGCAAGTTGTGACCTTCGCCTGGGATATAGACTGTGACTTCCTTGTTGTTCGAAAGCCTGACTCTGGCGATCTTGCGGAGGGCCGAGTTGGGCTTCTTGGGCGTCATTGTCTTCACAGCGAGGCAAACTCCGCGCTTTTGGGGGCACTGATCGAGTACCGGAGCCTTTGTCCGGGACTTCTGGTGCCTCCTCGGCTTGCGGATCAACTGGTTCATTGTGGGCATGCTTCCTCCGAATAGCACAAAGCGAGCGAAGAATTATAGTGTCTTTTCCCTGGTTGCAAGGAAAAACTCACAGTGCGGGGCCGTCAAAAAGGTCATCGCCGCCTTCTGCAGGCAAGCTGTCTACGGGCTCTCCGGCGTACAAGACTTTCGCGTTGTAGAACTTCTCGAAACCCGTGCCAGCAGGGATGATATGACCGACGATGACGTTTTCCTTGAGGCCGCGCAGGTTGTCGAACTTGGCCGCAACGGCCGCGTCAGTAAGGACTTTGCTGGTTTCCTGGAACGATGCCGCGCTTATGAACGACTCGGCTTGAACGCCCTGCTTCATAATGCCCTTCAAAGTAGGCTGGAATGAAGCGGTATGGCGGCTCTCCGAGGCAGCCTTGGCGTTGATCTGAGCGATTCTGGAGCGAGGAACTTCCTGGTTTGGAAGCAGTTCGGTATCGCCCGGATCGGTGACGACGACCTTGTTGAACATAGACCGGATGATGATCTCGATGTGCTTGTCGTCGTTTCTCACGTTCTGGCTGCGATAGACGTTCTGGACTTCGTCCAGCATGTAACGCTGCAAGCGTTCAGGACCGGACACGCGCAGAAGATCCTTCGGGTCGAGCGGGCCTTCCGTCAGCGGATCTCCGGCCTTCACGAAGTCGCCTGTCTGCACGAG
>JBAZOJ010000096.1:0-12066 GCA_041648755.1 Candidatus Brocadiia bacterium | reverse complement strand
CCTTGAGCTCCCGCCCGGCATCATCATTTGTGCAACTTGGCATCCAGATTCTTTGCGATTTCCCTGTAGATTTTCCCGATCGGACTCGCTTCATCCAAAGCGGGAGGTTTCCCGCAGTCACCGGAAGCATGTACATCAGGGCTTATCGGGATCGAGCCCAGAAGCTCTGTTCCGGATTCGCCTGCAAGCTTTTCGCCCCCCTGCTTGCCGAAGATCTCGTACTTTCTCCAGCAATGCGGGCAGACGAAGCCGCTCATATTTTCCACGATCCCTGCCAGGGAGAGCCCAACCTGTTTGCAGAAGGTCACGGAGCGTCGCACAGCGTCTACCGCGACATCCTGAGGGGTAGTTACGATAATGGCATTAGCGGGGACAGCAAGAAGTTGCACCACGGAAAGTGGCTCATCGCCGGTTCCGGGCGGGCAATCGACAATCAGGTAGTCGAGTTCTCCCCATTCGACATCCGCGAGAAACTGCCTGATGATGCCCATTTTCAGAGGACCGCGCCAGATTACGGCATCCAGAGACTTCAGGAAAAAGGCTATCGACATAACCTTCACCCCGGATTCTGTTTCGACCGGCGATATCGAGTCGCCAGAGGGCACAACAGGGCTGTCGGCGATGCCGAACATTCGAGGCACGGTGGGTCCGTGGATATCGACGTCAAGAAGACCGACCTTCCGCCCCATTTTGGCCAGAGCTGCTGCAATGTTCACTGCGACGGTGGACTTGCCTACGCCGCCTTTGCCGCTGAGGACTACGATAATCTTGTCGATCTTCCTAAGGCGGTCGAATATCCTCATGTTGGACTCGAAATCAGCCTGATGCTCATTTCCGGCGGCGCAAGGCTCTCCAGAGCCACATGACGAGCATTGTTCGTGATCATCGGTCATAGGGCGTTCCCTTTCCATCAAGGTTGCTTTGCGAGCTTCATAAAACCGCATCAATCACAGAAACATCAGGAGGTTCTGTGCGGGAGTTTCTCATCCGGCACCGCGTTAAGGAATGCGACGGAGAAAGAGCTTGAACCGCTCTCCAGCACCGAATTCGATGATGTGCGGACCGGCGGACAACTCGGGAATAATCACATCGGTAGCCTTTGCGCCGTCAACGGTGATGCCGTTTCTGGACAGGCTGTGGATTTCGACTTTCACCGAGCCCCTGACCCGAACCCGAAGTTGCGAGGATGTGTCAGCGAATTCGCAATCGTCTTGCACGCGCATCGTAAAGTGAATCCGCGAAACGGAACGGAAGCCGTCATCGAGGAGGATGCCATCCTCCTCGAGATGAGCGTATCGATGTGTTTTCTTGATCGAGATGTCCGCGCTGGAGCTTCTGCCTATCGAGTATGTGATTCCCGGCTTGAGGATGTACTCCTCGCTGAGGAAGAAACCGCCGTCTCCGGCCAGGACAACATGTTCAGAACTGAAGCCTTCCATAGCGCCTCCATTACTTTCTGAGACAGTACTTCGACACCTTATACCTCAGAGTTCTGAACGATACACCGAGCACCTTGGCAGCCTCCGTAAGACTGCCACCTGTAGCCTCAAGCGCCCGCTGGATGTAGACGACCTCGACCTCGGAAAGGACTTTATCCAAATCGAATCCTTTGTCGATCTGAGGAAGAGTCTTCATTGAATCCATGGCTGAGACAGGAGCGGACAAACCGCTCACATACTGCAGGCCAAGGTCATCAGGCTCTATCGTAGTCCCGCGCATCAGCGTAAATGCGCGACTGATCACATTTTCGAGTTCGCGCACGTTCCCAGGCCACGGATAATCTTCGAGAACCCGCCAAGCTGCCTGGGAGATGTTGGCCGCGGTGAGCTTTCTCCGGGTTCTTGCTGCGAATTTGGAGACAAAGAAACCTACGAGCAGGGGTATGTCGCTTTTTCGCTCGCGCAACGGAGGAATGTGTATGGGGATGACATTCAGCCTGTAGTACAAATCGAAGCGGAAGTTGCCTTTGGCCACTTCATCTTCCATGTTGCGATTGGTTGCAGCAATAATCCTCGCGTCGACTTTCTTGCTGGTCGTCCCTCCCACCGGCCTGATCTCTCTGGTTTCCAGGACGCGGAGCAGTTTCACCTGGATAATCTGGGATGTATCGCCAACTTCGTCCAGGAAGAACGTCCCTTTGTCCGCAATCTCGAACATGCCGATTTTGTCACTGACTGCCGATGTGAAAGAGCCCCGCAGATGGCCGAATAACTCGCTTTCGAGCAGGCTAT
The DNA here is from genome assembly GCA_041648755.1 of Candidatus Brocadiia bacterium. Classification (GTDB taxonomy): domain Bacteria; phylum Planctomycetota; class B143-G9; order B143-G9; family B143-G9; genus JBAZOJ01. Next base: position 9,835 of record JBAZOJ010000096.1, on the reverse strand, counting down.
CCGGGAACGCACCGCAGTTTACTGCTACAAAGGGATGATGCATGCGCGGAGAACCCAGGTGTATTGCCCGCGCAACCAGTTCTTTGCCCGTTCCTGACTCTCCGCTCACCATAACCGTGCTATCCGTTGGTGAGACCCTTTTGATGATCTCGAGCACGCGCCGAATCGGTGCGGAACTGCCGATGATATGTACAATCGCGTCCGAATCCGCCCCGGCCTGGCGCAATTCCGCGGCCAGTTGATAGGATTCGACGGCGTGCTGCAGGACTCCCGAAACATCTTCATGCTCGAAGGGCTTGGTGATGAAGTTGAAGGCGCCCAGCCTGAGTGCGTTCACCGCCGTTTCCCATTGATCGGATGCCGTAAGAACCACAACGGGCAATTCGGGGTCCTGCTCTCTGATCTTCGTCAGCAGCGTCAGGCCGTCCATTTTGGGCATCCTGACATCAATAATGGCCGCTGAGTAGAATGCAGGCTTGAAAGACTCCAGAGCCTCGATGGGGTCGCTGAAGATGTCGCAGGCATAGTTGATATGCTTGGTGATCAGCCTCTGCAGGATCATGCAGATGCTGTTTTCATCGTCCACCACGAGCACTCTTGGAACGGTGTTCCCTTTCATTAGACCCCTGTATACTGGGTGGCTGGAATCCAGAGCCGGAAAGCGGCGCCGTGATCGGTGCTCAGATCCGCAACCATTTTGCCATTGTGCGAGTCGATGATTCGTTTTGCCACTGCGAGTCCCAGGCCTGTGCCCTTTTCCTTGGTGGTGAAGAACGGCCAGAAGAGTTTCTCGCGAGCATCCTGCTGGATGCCCGGGCCGTCATCTTCATGGAGTATGACAACGCCATCCCTATGGAATGTCTCCACCCCTCTCGCGCGGGTACGGCTCTCCAGAAGGAAATCTCTGAGGTTCTGCTTCCGCGCCGACACTTTGATTTTCACGTTCTCTCCCGCTGCCTGCAATGAATTCAGCGACAGGTTTAGCAGCACCTGCTTGATCTGCTCGGGATCCACAGGAATCCTGAGCTCGGGAGGAGCATCGACAACGTAGCTTATGGAATGGCCCGTTTGGGACATGAAGGTGTCGCGCGCGTCGAACAGCATCTCGTCAACTTTCGTATCCTGGTACACAGGACTGCGTATGCGGGAAAACTGCAGAAAGTCAGACAGGATCCTGTTCAGCCTGTCACTTTCCTTGCAGACTATCGAAGCCATTCTGGACAATTCGGGATCGGAGATATCACGCTGAATTTCCCCGGCAGCGCCCTTGATCGAGGAAAGCGGGTTGCGGATTTCGTGCGCCACACCGGCTGCTATTTCGCTGTATTCCTCAAGCCTCCGGGAACTGGATTCCACTTCCTGCAACTTCCGGGAATCCGTGAGATCCTCAATCAGGACGACTTTCCAGACATCCTGTCCTGCACTGGCCCCCATCTGCGAAACCCTCACATGCACCGGCTTGATCTTCCCGGGGGCAACTTCGATCTCCATTTCCACATTGTCGCGCGTAGCCAGGTTGATGAAGTCGAGGAGATTGGTCAGCCCTTTCTCCTGAAGAACACTGTCAACAAGCCTGCCGTTCGAGCGACTGTCCAGCCGCAGAAGTTCCTGAGCCATGGGATTGAAATATGACAGCCTGTGAAGCGGACTGACGACAAAAAGGGCGTCGGAGATGTTCTCAAGGACCTGGTCATTGAGAACTCGTTGCCGACTCAGGTTTATGGCAAGGAGTGAAGAAAGCCAGGCGACCACGTGCATGGCCACGCTTTGCGCCAGAAGCAACGCGAACATTTTGTTCAGATTGGGTTCGCCACCAGGATTCAGGAGCGTGAAAAGAGTCTTCGTCGAGATGAGCAGCGTCGCGCTGGAAGCGAAAATCATGCTCGTCCAGTCAGCCAGAGTGAAAGCCACACTCAGGATTACCGCAAAATACAGGAAGATGAACTCGCTGTCGACGCCCCCGGTGTAATAGATGAGAATGGAGACGAAGATGATGTCCGAGACGTGTTGGAAGACAAAGAACGCCCTCCGGTTGCCCCAGAAGTAATTGAGCGCAAAAATGAGAACGGAGAGCCCGATCCAGAACGCCGGCAGGAGGGGCAACCACGCAGGATACCCTTGTACGAGCGGGGTAAGGATGGACAGGATGATGACCAGGAAAATCAGCGAAGCGAGACGCGAGAACGAAACGTAGTAGCCCAGCCGCTTAAGATGGCCGATGGCCAATGCGTTCGTGGTCTCGAAGGGAGATAAGGCCCTCGCTCCCATATGGGTGCGAGCCTACCCCTGCGACAAAGCTGACTGCAGTTTCATGATGGGCATGAAAATCGCGAGGACAATGCCCCCGACCACAAAGCCCATTACTGCGATCATCAAGGGTTCGATCAAGGCAGTCAATCCCTCGACCGTCGCCGAGACCTGTTCGTCATAGAAATCGGACAACTTCAGAAGCAATGCCTCAAGAGCGCCCGACCGCTCGCCGATTTCAACCATGCGTACAAGCATGTGGGGGAACACAGGGGATTTCTCAAGGGTCTTGGCAAGGGGTTCACCTTCGCTGACCGCCTGCCGAGCCGACATGACGACTTCCTCGATGACCTTGTTTCCAACAGTTCCGCTGACTATTTCAAGCGCACCAAGAATCGGAACGCCTGACCGCAGCAGGGTGGCAAAAGTCCTGGCGAAGCGCGACAGGGCGACTTTGTGGAACAGGGTGCCGAAAACCGGCATCTTCATCATTGCCCAGTCCCAGTTATACGCTCCCTGTTCAGTTTTCCTGTACATCATCAGGGCAACGATGCAGACGACGAGAGAGCCGATACAGTACATCCAGTAAGCGGTCAGCAGCGTCGAGATTCCAAGAACAAACTTCGTTATGAACGGCAACGGAATGTCAATTGTGTCGAATATCTCCTTGAACTTCGGCACGATACCGATCAGCAGGAAGATCGTGATGCCGAAAACCAGGGTCAGGCTGACCACGGGGTAAACCAGAGCGCCCTTGACTTCTCTCTTGATCTTTTCCGACTTCTCAATGAACTCGGAAAGCCGCAGCAAGATCTCCTCGAGCTGACCGGAGGCCTCGCCCGCAGCGATCATGTTGACGTAAATCCTGGGGAAGGCGTTGGGGTAATCCCTCATCGCGTCCGACAGATCTCCGCCGCTTCTCACCTTCTCAGATACTTTCGTGAGGATTTTCCGGAAGTTCTTGTCGGTGCTTTGCACTTGGAGAATGGAGATGCACTCGAAGACAGGGATACCGGCACTGATCATAGTCGCGAACTGCCGGGTGAAGATCATCAGTTCGGAAGCTTTGACCTTCCCCGGTCCAAAGAAACCGCCGCCCTCGCCCCGCTCGACCTGGATGGTCATCGGGGAGAGGCCCTTCTGCCTCAGCGCATTGCCGACTTCGGCATCCGTGTTCGCCTTCATCGTACCGTTTACCGACTTGCCGCCGGAGTCGCGTGCGCTGTAGCGATATAGCTTAGACATTTGCCTTCTCCTCGTCTCCGAGAGTGTTGGCGGTGATGTTCTCTATCGACGCAATGCCCTTCAGGACATTTAGCATGCCGACGCGGCGCAGAGTGATCATTCCCTCGTTCAGCGCAGCCTGCTTGATATCCATGGCGGATCCTCCCGAGACCACGATCCTTCTGACGGCCTCCGTCATTGGCAGAGTCTCCAATAACGCGAACCGGCCCTTATATCCCTTCGTGCACCTCGCGCAGCCGCTCGGATTCGGCCGGAAGACATTGTCAACTCCGAACTGGTCCAAATCAACCTGGAAGCAACCGAGGCTGCGGAGTTTCTCGGGGGGTACCACGATCTTCTCCCGGCAGTGCTTGCACACTTTGCGTCCAAGGCGCTGAGCGCAAATCAGCAGAACGGAGGAACCGACCATGAAGGAGTCAATTCCCATGTCGATGAGACGCGTAATGGAAGAAGGAGCATCGTTGGTGTGCAGGGTGGAGAATACCAGGTGGCCGGTGAGTGCCGCTTTGACGGCGATTTCGGCCGTTTCCTGGTCGCGGATTTCGCCTATCATGACCGTATCAGGGTCCTGGCGCAATATCGAACGCAGTGCACCCGCAAAGGTCAGGCCCCTCTTCGGGTTAACAGGTACCTGGTTGACACCCTCCAATTGGTACTCGACGGGGTCTTCAACCGTGACGATGTTGTCCTCAATGTTCATGACCTCGCGAATGGCGGAATAGAGCGTGGTTGATTTACCGGATCCCGTGGGTCCCGTGACAAGAACCATGCCGTAGGCTGAGTTACAGGCGTTCCTGAAATCGGTGAGAGCCTTGGGTTCGAATCCGAGACTGTCGAGGTTCAGAGTCAATGACGAAGAGTCCAGAATTCGGAGCACGGCCTTCTCGCCATGCACGACGGGAAGGATCGAAACGCGGAAGTCGATTTCTCTTCCTTCGTACTTGATTCTGAATTTGCCGTCCTGCGGCTTCCGCTTTTCGGCGATATCCAACTCGGACATGACCTTGATTCTGGACAGAACGGCGTTCTGCATCTTCTTCGGAGGAGCCGGCTCCACCTCAGCGCAGGCGCCGTCAACACGGTAGCGGAGCCGAACGTACTTCTCGAAGGGTTCGATGTGAATATCGCTCGCGCCGCGCTTCAAGGCATTGACAACGATGAGATTCACGAGTTTCACAACCGGCGACTCTTCGTCTGTCACCTGCGAGATATCGAATTCCTCTTCCTCGGCTTCCTCGATGGTTTCGAGCCTGTTTGTCGCATCGTCGCCCTCCAACTCGCGGTAGAACTCCTCCATTTTCTGCTCTTCCGCCCGATACGCGCGGATGATGTTCTTCTTGATGGAGAAGTCTGTCGTCACCACCTGAATTATCTCACTCCCGGTGAATTTCTTCAGGTCGTCCAGCGCCACGAGGTTGTACGGATCCGACACCACCAGCGTAAGAAAGTCGCCTATCTTGGAGAGAACCAGGACATTGTAGCTCTCCGCCATCGGTTGAGGCAGCAGGTTTACAAGGTCCTTTTCAAATTTAACGTGGTCCAGAAGTATGGGGGTAAGGCCGGACTCGATGCATATGGACCCGACAATCTCTTCTTCCTTGAGTATTCCCGAAGCTATCAGGTGTTCGGACAGGCTTCTCTTTGTGGAGTCTGCCTTTGTGAGATGCTCGTTGGCGTCTTCGAGCGTTCCGAGGAGCCCGCGCTTCAGAAGGGTATCTCTCAGCCTTCGATCCCAGGCGGTTGCCATATCAGCCCCCTATTCCCAGCATCTGGCCAAGAGACGATACTTCGGACTTCTCCGTGAACTGCTCGGTAATCACCTTTCTGATTTCCGTGATAGTCGAGACAAACACCCTGATCTGTTTGCCGGACGCCTGCTCCAATTGCTCCAGGATCTCGGCATCCATCGGACCGAAAATTGCGATCAGAAGGATATCTCCCACGAGGTCAAACGGGACAAACTGGTTCCTGTTCAGTATCGCCTCTGTGAAGATTCCCTTCACATTGGGGTTCACCTCAACGTTGTGGAGGTGAATGAACGGCAGGTGGAATTGCGTGACAACGGCCTTTGCGATGTCGTACTGGTCGACTATCGCATGGTCAATCAGCAGGTCTCCGAATCTCTCGCCAGTCTCGCGTTGCTCCTTCAGGATCTTCTCAACCTGATCCTGTGTCAGAAGCCCTTCCTCCATGAGGATCTCGCCGAGTTTCTTCTTCGATGCTCGAACCAGACGAACCATCAGACTGCCTTTCTTATCTCAGCGGTTACCTGAAACCGCTGCGACTCTCTTCAGGTCTTCGGGATCGCTCGATGCGCTCAAAGCATCTTCGAACGTGATCAATCCCCTCTTGAACAAGTCGTAAAGGGACTGGTTCATCGTGATCATGCCGATCTTGCTGCCGGTCTGAATGCTGGAGTATATCTGGTGCAGCTTGTTGTCTCGGATAAGGCTCCGGATTGCCGGGATGGCGATCATGATCTCCATGGAAAGCACTCGGCCCTTGCCTCCCCTCTTCTCAAGAAGGGCCTGGCAGAACACAGCCTCAAGAACAAACGAAAGTTGCGTTCTTATCTGCGTCTGCTGGGTAGCCGGGAAAACGTCGATAACGCGGTTAATGGTCTGTGTCGCGTCATTGGTGTGCAAGGTGGCAAACGTCAAGTGGCCGGTTTCGGCGATTCTCAGACCGGCTTCGATTGTCTCCATGTCGCGCATTTCGCCGATCAGCACCACGTCAGGGTCCTGCCGGAGAATGTGCCTCAGCGAGTTATGGAAGCTCTTGGTGTCGGCCCCGACCTCACGCTGATTGACGAGGCATTTCTTGTTCTTGTGGACGAACTCGATCGGATCCTCGACCGTAATGATGTGGCCCCCGCGCTCCTCGTTGATGTAGTTGATCATCGCCGCGAGAGTGGTGGACTTTCCGCTGCCTGTGGCACCGGTCACCAGCACGAGCCCTCTCGGCAACTTGCAGAGCTTCTCGCAGATAGGCTTCGGCAGTGCAAGGTCATCAAAAGTGCGGATCTTGTAGGGGATCGAGCGCAGGACCGAGCCGACGGCGCCACGCTGATAGAAGACATTGGTTCTGAACCTTCCAAGTCCGCTGACTCCGAACGAAAGGTCAAGCTCCCATTCCTGTTCGAATTTGGCGATCTGCTCGCTGTCGAGAATACCGTAGACAAGGCGCTGGGTGTCGTCCGGAGTGAGTACTTCCTCTCCTGCGGGCTTCAGTTCTCCGTCCACGCGAATTCTCGGAGGCGACCCCGCGCTGATGTGCAGGTCGGATCCGTTCTTGTCAACCATCGCCTTCAGAAGATCTTCGAGCGTGTACATTCTGAGCCTCCGATAGAGCCTGATTTTACCACAGATACCCGCTACATGTCAAGGAAGGAAGGCTTTGATTTGCCTCCCGGCTTCACAGTCGGGATAATGTCCGCCATGAAACCACGTGATTTGGCCGCAGGAGCAAGAGCGTTGCTGACGTCAATTCCAGCAACGCTGCAGGAAAGCTTCTCGCACGGGCCACTGGTTTCAGGCACCGTCGTGCTTCTGCTTCTGCTCTTTGCCGCGACCTGCGTTCCTCTCCTTGGGATCTCCGTCGGAGGAAGACCCCACTTCTACCTGTATCTGTACCTGGTAATTCTACCTCTTTCCGCAGCTTTTATCATCACACTCACGGCATTTTTCTACAGGTACATTTTTGCCAGGGTGATCGGAACCGATTGCACCCTCCGGGAGAGCTTCATGGCGCTCTCTCTATTGGTGCGCACATCAGTTCTTTTCCTCATCATAGCAGGCGTTGTCTCAATAGTATGGCCAAATCTGATTTCTAACGGCACCAGCTTGCCGACTTTCTTCACCGTGTTGTTCGTCCTGGTGTTGGCCTTCCTTGTGGCATCATACTTCGGTGCAATTCAGAAAAAAGGGCTTGTCTGGGGCTTCTTCGCGTTTGCTGTTTTCAGCGCCGTCTTCGCGCCTCCCTATCTGATTTTCACTCGCTTCTTCTGGTCGCCCACGATGTTCTCCGTCGGACGCGCCGACAAGGCAACCGGCTCGACAGTCTCCCTCCAAGCAGGCTCGTATGTTCTCTACGACAGCATACTCAGCCGAATTGGCGGCGTCGAGAGGTTCTATCCGGTCAAGTACGTAAATCGCGGGCAAGGCGCGGAAGCGTGGTGCGGGAGAATCTGGGGGCTGCCAGGCGAAAGGTTGGAGATAGTCGGCGGCGACTTGTTCTTCTTTGAGAGCGGAGAGATCTTCACCAAGCCTGCTGACGTTCAAGAGAAAATATGGATCCCTGTCGCGAGAGAAGATTTCGAGGGGCCTTCGACCAGTCGGGGTTGGCAGGCAACCAGCAACGATTGGGTTACGCGCGAAGGCACATTGCGAGTGTCGAGCCGTGTGCCGACTTTTCTTGCATTTGCACCGCCAGCGGACAAATCCGCCTACTCCCATTTTTCCGGCATTACTGACCTGCTTGTATCGGCGGGCCCGGACGACTTCACCGTGCAGGGAACCGACACTCCGTTCGAGCCCCTGCCCTCGAATTTCGTCATGGAAAGGTCTCGAAGTGGGAGGCCTGTCTACTGGGGAATTTCAGGGACCAAGGCCACGCGCTTCTGCCCGCGCTGCGGCAAGCCCTTCGCGGGCGAGCCCCCCCTGAAGGTCCCGGTGAACGCTTGCAGGCAATGTGGCCAGACAGTGACAAAGGGCGAAGAAGCGACCATGCCGGTCTTCACGCTGAGCGGTGGAGAGAATCCGGTCTATGATGTTCGCGTCGATTTCACTTTGACCATGCAGAGCGCAACCGGCAGCTTCCTTCTGCGCTATGCCTACCACAATGTTCCCCTGATTCTCCGGATTGACGCCGCGTCAGGCGTCGTAAAGCTGGAAAAACCGGACAGCAAGGACGAAGTAGTCATCCCAAAGAAGGTCTCGCTGAATGTCCCGGAGAAATTCTCCTTTCAGTGCTACGATGGCTACGTGGAGGTCATCGCGGGCGACTATTCGGCTTCGTTCAGCGTTGATATCAGCTTCTTCTCCAACCCCCCGTTCGAGCTGGCCTTCGGGGCCGAGGGCGGGCCTTTTGTGGTGGATGATGTCTCGATCTTCCGGGATCAGTACTATACATCCTCGCGCGGTCTCTACTCGATGGGCTCGCGTTCCGTGGTCAAGGTACCTGTGGATTCTTATTTTGTGCTGAACGACCAGGGGCAGGAAATCACAGACAGCCGCAGTTGGGGCTGCGTTGCCGCTTCGGATATTCTGGGCGTTCCGGTGCTTGTTCTCTGGCCGCTTTTTGAGCGGGCCGTCAGATAGGCCTGCGCTATCCGCCGAGTGTGCCCTCGCTTGAAGGGAAGCCCGCGAGCTTGCCTCCGGGCCAAAAAGAAGGACAATGGATCGTCTGGGCAATGAGCCCCAAGCATCGTTCGCAACTACTTACCACAAAGCAAGTTAGCGTATTGCACGCAGGAAGGACTCAACAATGCAGAAGCAGTGGCTTCGAGTCAGTTACTGGACACCGGATGGCGAAAGCGAACTGGTCGCATGGGTCGAGGACATCGAAAAGGACGTCCTCAAGAAGAACGAATCGGACTTCGTGAAACTGGCGGACGTTCGCTGGATTGAGTACCTTCCCGAAGAAGAAGGCGAACTCGATTACGATGACGAAGCCTGCGATTGCGACTGCGACTGCGAAGACGAGGAGTGCGAGGAGGAATTGACCGAAGAAGACAAGAAGCTCCTTGCGGAACTCGTTGACGATGTCGAGGATGACGAAGAAGGCGACGAAGAAGACGACTTCGAGGAAATCGTCGTCCGGCAGGAAGATGACCTTCAATACGGCACCGGCTCCACCTTGTACCTCAAGCGCGAACACATCATCTCCATAGCGCCTGTTCGTGGCGATTTCGCGGAGTTGTGGGACGCGACTGTCGGCGAGGAAGAGAAGTCGGCGAAGTAGTTTCCGCCTGACGAACCGGTTCCAAACACCGAAGATAATCCTCGCAGTTCGCTTCTTTTGGAGGCAGAATGGGCGTTTACACCTCGACCAGAGACTGGTTTGCCGACGTTTCCCCGACGTGGCTTGTCATGACGTTTGCCCGGCCGTACGTTGCCGGAGCAACGGAAGATCATGCAATCGCTGCAGCGCGGAAGCTCTGGTCGAAACGCAAGCTCTGGTGCACACTTGATGTTCTTGGCGAGTCCTCAAAAGATCCTGACCGTTGCCGCGCCTGGGTTGACATGTACATGTCGATCCAGGGGAAGATAGGCGACTTGCCGACCGCCTATGTTTCGCTCAAACCGACGGCTCTCGGCTACCTGATATCGGAAAAAGAGTGCCG
>JBAZOJ010000095.1:0-12092 GCA_041648755.1 Candidatus Brocadiia bacterium | reverse complement strand
TACTCGTATTATGGTAAGGACAACGTACTCATCGGCAAAGACGCATTCTTCTGCCTCGATGACCTGTGCTACAATCCCGACGGCCCGGTCCCGAATGATGCTCTTCCGCCCGGCTGCGTCTTCCTGCCCGGAGTCCTGCCGAAAGATGCCGTGGATTCCCTCGGCAAGGGCGCCGACCTGCGCTTCACCCATATGGATCTCTGGTCCGAGCCCAAGGAGTTCGGGGTGTCCGTTGGCGTCGCCAAGTTCCTCATCCGCATCGATAAGGACAACAAACGCACCTGTGTGCCGAAACAATAGGAGAGACTCCACCAGAGCGAACGGTCATAAGACTCGCTTTGGCTGATCTGAAGGGGCGGCGTTTGCCGCCCCCTTTGTTTTGGCTTCACCGACAGCCGACAGCCTGCTCTGAGCGAGCATCGCGAGCTTGCCCTGAGCTTGTCGAACGGGAGCCTGTCGAAGAGGTCGAAGGGGACGACACCCGACGAACTCCTGCCCCCTTCCCCCCTGTTTGCGCCCGCCCCAAAGGCGGGTAACCTATGGCCCGACGCGTCAGGGCGCGAGAGACTCACCGGAAGGCATTATGGAAATCGATTTGATCACTGTGCTGGGACTTTGCGCCGCCGCCGGTACGACGGGGGCTTTTCTGCCCCAGGTGATCCGCACCGCGCGGCTCAAAGAGACCAAGGACATCTCCCTGGCGATGTACATCGTTATGCTGGTGGGGATCTCACTGTGGCTCGTGTACGGGATACTGCGGAGCGACCTGCCCGTTATCGCGGCAAATGCTCTGACATTGGTGCTTGTGGCGGCGGTTCTGGGGATGAAGATCAAGTACGGTTAGCGGCGGGCTAATCCACAATCCCTATCATTAACGAGTTGTCCGGCTCGATATCCGGCCCGTCCTCAAGAGGCACCTCGGGGTCGGGTTCGCGAACCTCCCAGTTGCACTCGGTCGGGTTGAAACAAAGGCGCAGGGTGCGCGGCGTGTTGACCTTGAGACCGGCGGCATCATACGTGGAGACGATTCCCATAACGTAATACGTTACCCTTGGATTGGCGTTGTCAAACTGTACTCCCCATTTCGAGTTATCTTCGAATACCAGGTTCTTGGGCGCCTGGGGCTCTTTGGCTATGATGCGCTTCGCCGACTCCACGAGCCACAGCTTAAGCGGATTCTGCAAGTCCTGCTCAGTCCAGTCGCACAGGAATGCGTTGTCGCCCCACAGGCAGTACTCCTCACCGTAAAGATAGATCACCATGAAGAACCCGCGCTCGGTATCCGCTGTCTCCATGAACCTGCCCGCAACGGCAAGGCACTGCGAAACTGTCTCGCCCTCGTATTCGAACATATTGCGCACGAGGATCCCGGCCTTCTGAGGGCGCTTGACCCAAGACAGGCCATTTGTGGCAAGATAGGTCTCGAGTTGCCTTATCGCATAGTCCGCGGCATCGTCCTTCTCCGATTCGGTCACCGGTTGCTGCGCACGCGGGTATCTGGCCTTTAGCCCGTTCTTGTGAATTGGCTTGTCCACCTCGGCACGAAGCGAGAAATACGCCGCCACGACGAACGCGATGACAAGTACCGACACAATAAACGACGGCGAGAAAATCATTGCGGGTGCCGATTTTCTCCGGTTGGCGCGCCGTTGCCTGAGTCGCTCGACCGCCGTAATCCTCTGGCCGGGCAGACTGCCGTCAGGTTGAGCGACCGGGGTTTCCGGGTCCGCTTCCAGAGCCACGGGTACTTCGGAACTGGCTTCGCCCGCCACACTGTCTGTGGGGCTCGGGGCAGTCTGAGCGGGGACACTTGCACACGCGGGGCAAAGCCGAGCCTGCCCGCCGGGATCATCCCCCTGCCCGTTTGTCAGGGGCGCGCCGCATAAAGAGCAACAGCGAATAACCTCGTCCAGAACGCGTCCTCCTCGGCGGAATGATATTGAATTGCTGCGCGCAAGTCAAACGCCGCAAGGAAAAAGCGGCAAGAGGATTAACCGCCAAGCCGCCAAGTCCGCCAAGTAAACCTTGCCCGGGCAAAACAGCCAATGACGAAGAAGAAGCGGTAAGGAGATTAACCGCCAAGCCGAAGACCCGCCTCAGGAGGGTTCGCCAAGAAAACGATTCGAATTGCGTGGCCAAAGAGGAAGAGATTTACCACGAAACACACGAAATGCACGAACAGGACCTTTGCCTGGGCAGAACAGCCAGTGACGAAGAAGAAGCGGCAAGAAGATTGACCGCCAAGCCGAGTTAAACGAGATCGACTCGAACGAGGCCGCTTTGGGTCCGCCTTAGGAGGATCGCCTTAGGCGGGCGCGTTGAGCGAGACTACCTGTGACGACCCGACCTACAGCCCTCACCGCACCGACGTGATGACTTTGTAGTGGTTTCCGACCGCCGTTTCAGGCAAGGGCACGTGGTCCGCCTGAGGCGGATGCCCCTACGAAGAACGGCCTTCCAGGCCGATGCCAAGCTAGAGCTTGGCGCTCCCGGGGTAATGGCTCTTCCTTCGTATCGGCTTCCTCCGAACCCATGTTGCTTACTCTTCTCGGGCCTCGCAAAAGGCTTTCTTCGTGTTACTTGGCTCGTGCTTCTCTTCCCTGCTTTGATGCGCGATTTGCCCTACCGGATATAATATCAGTGGAGGTTTTCGTGCTGAAGTGGCTCGCGGGAATCATCGGCAAGCCCAAAGCGAAGTCCGGCCACACGGACAGGCTGACGCACCCTTCCCTCAAGTGGAAAAAGGGCGATGTAGTCCTTGAAGACTACGTCTATCTTGGCAAGCTGGGCGAAGGCGGAATGGGCGATGTGTCGCTGTTCTCCAGCCGCACCACCGGCGTCAAGTTCGCCGTCAAGACGCTGCGATTGGCCGAGGATGAATCCGACGAGAGCATTCGGCATGATTTCCTTGCGGAACTTCAGGTATGGATAGACCTGCCGGAGCACCCCAACCTGACCGCCTGCCGATTTTTCCGCACGTACAGGGGACAATTGCTCATTTTCTCCGAGTATGTCGATGGCGGCTCGCTGGCAGACTGGGTGGACCGCGGTGACCTCTTCAAGGACGGATCTCGCAATGCGCTTGTGCGCATCCACGACATTGCCATCCAAACCGCCTGGGGACTCTCCACGCTGCACCGGCTGGGCCTTGTTCATCAGGATTTCAAGCCGCCCAACGTACTTCTTACGAAGCAGGGCGACGCCAAGATCACTGATTTCGGCCTGTCGCGCGCGCGTCGCCTGCTCAGAGACAGGGTATCCAGCGAAGTCGTCCCGGCAAGCACGGTAAGCTGCCGCGGCCAGACCGAGGCCTATTGCTCGCCGGAGCAGGTAAAAGCGGACCGCCTGACTAGGAAAACCGACATCTGGTCGTGGGGAATAACCACGATGGAGATGTTCACGATAGACCTCGGATGGAAGAGCGGGCTCGAAGCGCCGCGCTTCCTCGAGGAAATGCTGAGGGGCGGGGAAAAGACAATCAAGTGCCCGATGCCGGAAGGGCTTGCGGCGATACTGAGAAAGTGCCTGCGCATCAACCCGATGGAACGCTGGCACAGCATGGACGAGATCGCCCGCGCGCTGATTGTGAGTTACCGGGACACTCTCGGAGAAGACTATCCCCGAGCGCGCCCCCCGTTCCCCGATACCCAGTCGCAGGAAGTCGCAGCGCTTGCACTAAGCCGCGGGCCGTACCCCTGGCCCGACCCCACCCGCTGGCTTGAAGAAGCGCTGAAGGAAAGCGGCAGAGATCCTTCGGAAGCAGCCAAGATACGGCCTCCGCGCTTCGGGTACAGGCGCGCCCGTGCAGTAGCCGATATGGCCGCTTACGAGGAAGCATATCGATTGATGGAGGACCTTGTCGCGAGCGGTCGGGGCGAACTGGAGCATCGCATCTCCCTGCTCTGCCTGGACAAGGCCCTTCTACTTCGCAGCCTGGAAGACATATCGGGCGCCCTTGAACAGTACGACATGGCCATCGAGATACTTGGCCGCCTTGCGCATCAGGGGGAATCACATGACCTGCCGCGTGAGCTTGGCGACGCATTGCTGAAAAAGGCCAGTGCGTTGCAGGACCACGACCGGCACAGAGAAGCAATCCCGCTGCTTGGCAAGGCCATTGAAACCTTCGGACAGTTGACAAGAGCCACGGGCGACGTAAAGGACTCGGTGGACCTTGCAAGGGCCGAAATCAGCCTTGGCAATTCGCACGAACAGTTGCGCGAGTATAGAATGGCGTTGGCGGAATACGATAATGCCAAGCAATTGCTTAGTCGTCTTGTCTTCGCCGAGGACAACTGGGCCTTGGCGCAGGACCTTGGCCGGTTGTTCGCCTCGGAGGGAACCATCTACTGGCTGCTCGGAGATTTCAGCGCTGCGTCTTCCTTCTTCGACAAGGCAATCGGCATCTTCGAGGAGATAACCCGGCGCGCCGATAAGAACGACGCCCATACCGAACTTGCCAGAATCTGCCTGAGCAAAGGGAACACTCTGACGCGCCTTGGCGATTACGCCAACGCCCTCGTGTTCTACAAGCGTGCAACAGACACCTACGAGATGCTCGTTGGGCAGCGCGACCATCAGGAACTCTCGGGTGACTTGGCCGCGGCGTACGTGGGCACGGCAATTGCCCACCGCAACGCCGGGGAAAAGCACGCGGCCCTCGAATCCTGCGACCGCGCCATCGGGATTTACGAGCGGCTTGTCTCACAGGAAGGCCGGTTCGAGTTGGGCAAGGACCTCGGCCGCGCCTATCTGAACAAGGCAAACGCGCTGGCGAATGCCGCGGATGTTGACATGGCGCTGGAACTTTACGACCGGGCAGCGAGGATGTTTGAGCAATTGGTGATCGAGGAAGGCCGCACGGAACTGGAAGACGCGCTTTCGCTGGTTTACGTCAACAAGGCAAACATCCTGAGCGAGAAGGGCTTACACACGCTGGCAGAAGAAGTGCTGGGGCGCGCGATAGAGATCCGGGAGCGGCTTGTCCGCGACAACGGTCGCGCTGAATTGCGGGGCGACCTTGCCTGGGCCCGGATGGCGCGGGCAAAGGTGATTCTGGCTCTTGGTGATCGGGAAAGGGCCGCCGCCGATGCAAAGGCCGCCGGGGCGGAATTGCGCGCGGAGATTGCGCGCACGGGCCGCGCTGACCTGAAGCGCATGCTGACGTGGGCTGAGGATAACCTGAAGGAATTGCTGGGCGGGGAGAAGAAGCCGGGCTGATCACATTGCGGATTTATTGATTGCGGTGCAACGCTAAGGCAGCAAAATCCACAAGTAATCCGTGATTTCCGATCCGTATTCGTAATGCTCAATGAGCCAAGTTTCCTTAGGGAGATACAATGAGAAGAAGCCTGTTCGCCCTCGCCCCCGCACTTTTTCTCCTTTTCGCAACCGTTGCCTGCGGCGGAAGCCTGTTCGTGGATGTCGCGCCGCCAACTAATGTGGTGGCGTCGGTAACTGACAGAACGCACGTCCACATCTCATGGACGGCCTCGGATGACGCCGATAACTACATGGTCACGCGGTACTACGCGGAGACCGGCGCGCCGACCGGAATGCTCACTGACTCCACATCCTTCGACGACGATTTCGCTTTCCTCGCTAACGGCCACTATTACTACGGCATCCAGGCGTATTCCGGAGCGGACTTCTCCACCACGACGTACAGCAGCGTCGTGATCCCGAACAAGTACAACGCTGTCGCGGCGATGGTCAACTCGTCCTTTGCCCTGCTCGACGGCTACCTCTACGCGTGGGGAGAAAACGGCGACGGGCGGCTGGGGATCGGCGTCAATGTCAACCGTACGAGCCCTGTCCATGTTCTCGACCTCGACGGCACCCGGCCGATAGCGATCAGCGCGAAGAACTCGCATATGCTGGCGCTCTGCGGCGAGAACAAGGTGTACGTTTGGGGCAACGGCGACTTCGGCAAACTGGGGCTCGGAGATGTGGTGTTCCGGAATACCCCGCAGCACCTCACAGCCCTTGACGGCAAGGGTGTAACGGCCGTGTCGGCGGGAGAGGACCACTCCCTGGCCCTGTGCTCGGACGGCGCGGTCTATGCGTGGGGACTGAACAGCAAGGGGCAACTCGGCCTCGGCGACATCCTCGACTATCATACCCCGCAGAGGGTTACGGCTTTGGACGGCAAGAACGTGATTTCCATCACTGCCGGCGGACGGTGTTCATACGCTCTGTGTTCGGACGGTGCCGTCTATGCCTGGGGTGAGAACGGCAGCGGCCAGCTTGGCTTCGGCGATACCACGGAACGGCACACTCCGACGCGCGTCACCGCGCTGGACGACAAGAATGTCACGTCGATTTCGACGGAATTCGCAGCCCTTTTCGCGCTGTGCGGCGACCACACCGTGTATGTATGCGGCTCGAACAGCTACGGCGAACTCGGTCTTGGCGACTCCGCCGACCGGCATTCTCCGACTCACAGCCTTTTCTTTGACGGCAAGTCCACGACTGCGCTCTTTGGCACGCGGTGGTCAGGATTCGCCATCTGCGCGGGCCCGGTTGTCTATGGTTGGGGCCTGAGCAGCTACGGTCAGGTGGGAACCGGCACCGACGGCGACCAGCACTCCCCTGTCCACCCGACTTTCTACGACGACAAGCATCCGGTTGCCATCGCGGGCGGCGAGGAATTCTCGATTGTCCTGTGCGAGAACGGCTCGGTGTACACATGCGGCCAGAACAGCAGCGGCCAACTGGGCATCGGAGACTACGTAAATCACAACACGCCGCAGCATGTGACGTTTGGCGATTAGGCAGGACCTGCTGCCCGGCTGAACGGCTCTGGCAATGGTCACGTGCGTGTGTGGAGCAAGGTCCTCCGCAGGCTATGCGCAAGAGGATGCATTTTGTGGTGAGAATCCGCTGCTTCGCAGCTCGGGCAATTCGAGCGGGCGCACCGAAGCAACCCATTGACACGGTCGTCCCATTGGGAAATTGCCCCTACACAAACCCAATCCGACTTCGGCCGCGCAATCCGTTTCCTTTCGGCCCTCATCCGAAGCGGACGGGTCTCGCTTAACTCGACTTGGCGACCTTGGCGGATTCGACGTGAAGGGGCCATATTAGGGCGTTTCATCGCTGTTCCAGGCAAGGGCACGTGGCAACGTGCCCCTACAAACCCAATCCGACTTCGGCCGCGCAATCCGTTTCCTTTCGGCTTGGCGAACCCTCCTGAGGCGGGTCTCGCTTAACTCGACTTGGCGCCTTGGCGGTTAATGGCCCTTTCCGCTCTTATTCATCATTCATCATTCATCATTCATCAATACCTTCCCCTCTCCTCCTCGCTTGACATTTTCGCGTTAGGAAGTAGCATAGTAATCCCGACGTGGATAGACAACCCAGGCCAAAGATCAACGGCGCAACACTGACCCTCGAAGACGGCGCAACATACAATGGCGAGTCGTTCGGAGCGGCCGTTCCAACGTCGGGCGAGGTGGTCTTCAGCACGGGAATGGTCGGCTACCCCGAGATGCTGACCGACCCCTCCTTCAGAGGCCAGATCCTGGCATTTACCTACCCCCTCATAGGCAACTACGGCATCCCTGCGATGCGCCGCGACGAGTTCGGCCTGCCTGTCGGTTTCGAAGCAGCCCGGATCCACGTTTCTGGCGTAATTGTATCCGAGCACTGCCTCGATTACAGCCACCGGACAGCCGTAATGTCGCTCGACGAGTGGCTGCGGGCAGAGGGAATTCCAGGCATATCGGGTATTGACACGCGGGCACTGACCAAGCGCCTGCGCGCGCGCGGGACAATGCTGGGCAAGCTTGAGCCTCCGGGCACCAACACCGGCATCTCCGACCCCAACGCAATGAACCTTGCCGCGACAGTCTCGGTGCGTGAGGTGGCCCAATACACGGGCGCAGGGCCGGGGCGTCATCCGCTTGTGGTGCTTGTCGATTGCGGCGTAAAGGCCAACATCATCCGCTGCCTGCTCAAGAGGGGCATGGACGTCCGCGTCGTCCCCCATGACCACTACTTCCTCAACGATGAATTCGACGGAGTCGTTGTATCCAACGGCCCGGGCGACCCCAAGATGTGTACGGCCACCGTGCGCAATGTGGCACGTGCTCTTGCTACCGGCAGGCCGATGCTGGGCATCTGCCTCGGCAACCAGATTATGGCGCTCGCCGCCGGTGCGGACACGTACAAGCTGAAATATGGCCATCGCGGCCAGAACCAGCCCTGCATTGAGGTGCCCGACCCCCGCGTTGGCGGACCGCGCCGGGGCCTGTGTGTGCTGACATCGCAGAATCACGGATACTCCGTCCGCGCGGACACGCTCCCCAGCGATTGGCGTGTCTGGTTCACGAACGCAAACGACGGCACGGTCGAGGGCATCGCACATGTTTCGCGGCCGTATTTCGCGGTGCAGTTTCACCCCGAGGCTTCGCCGGGCCCCCTTGACACCGGCTGGGTGTTCGACAGGTTCGCCCGACTTGTGAAGGGCGGAAAATGAAGCCTTCCAAGGTCCTTGTCCTCGGCAGTTCTGCGCTGAAGATCGGCGAGGCCGGTGAGTTCGATTACTCGGGCAGCCAGGCCATCAAGGCCCTGCGCGAGGAGGGAATCGCAACGGTTCTCGCCAACCCCAACGTCGCAACCATCCAGACTTCGGAAGGGCTCGCGGACGAAGTGTACTTTGTCCCGATCACCCCTGAGTATATCGAGCAGATCATCGAACACGAAAAGCCCGATGCAATACTGTTGAGCGTCGGAGGCCAGACCGCCCTCAACTGCGGTGTACGCCTGTACCGCGAGGGAGTGCTTTCCAGGCACGGTGTCCGGGTGCTCGGAACGCCGGTCGAGGCGATCATTGATACCGAGGACCGCGAGCGCTTTGTAAAGCGCCTCGACGAGATCCGCGTGCCCACGCCGCGCAGCAAGCCCACGGCAAACGTAGGTGAAGCCATCGCTGCGGCCCGCGAACTGGGCTTCCCCTGCATGGCGCGCGTCGCGTTCGCGCTGGGCGGACTTGGTTCGGGTAGATGCAACAACGAGGCTGAACTCGAACAGCTTGCGGGCAAGGCGTTTGCCCATACAAAGCAGTTGCTGGTCGAGGAATACCTTTGGGGCTGGAAGGAGATCGAGTACGAAGTGGTGCGCGATTCCAACGGCACCGCTCTGACCATCTGCAATATGGAGAACCTGGATCCGATGGGGATCCACACCGGCGAGAGCATCGTCGTCACCCCGAGCCAGACGCTGACCAACGAGGAATATCACTCCCTGCGCGAGGCTTCCATACGCATCGCGTCATACCTTGGAATCGTGGGCGAGTGCAACGTGCAGTTCGCGCTTTCTCCCCAGACCTCAGAGTTCCGGGTGATCGAGATCAACGCGCGGCTGTCGCGCAGTTCCGCACTTGCTTCCAAGGCAACCGGCTACCCGCTTGCGTTCGTTTCCACCAAGCTCGCGCTGGGCTATGCCCTGAGCGAGATCGAGAATTCGGTGACCCGCGCATCCAAGGCCTGTTTCGAGCCCGCCCTCGACTACATCGTTGTGAAGATCCCCCGCTGGGACTTTAAGAAATTCAAACACGTTTCCTCGCGGCTGGGCTCGTCAATGAAGTCGGTCGGCGAGGTGATGGCGTTCGGGCGCAAATTCGAGGAAGCCCTGCAGAAGGCCATCCGAATGCTCGATGTCGGGGCCGACGGAGCGACGCTGAACCGCAATATGCGCTTTGACGACGTGAGGAAAGCGCTCGCCGAGCCCACCGAAAAGAGGCTTTTCGCTCTTGCCGCCGCACTGCAGAGCGGGATGACGTCGGAAGAAGTTGCCGATATCACGCGCATAGACAAGTGGTTCGTTGACAAAATCGGCAATCTTGTGCGCACTGCCGACCGTCTGACGGAAGGCGGAATTACTGGTCTCGACGCCGTTAATATGCTCGAGGCGAAGCGCTTCGGGTTCTCCGACCGGCAGATCGCGCGCGCTGTGAAATCCACCGAGGACGAGGTCTTTGCACTGCGCAAGTCGCTCGGTGTCCGCCCGGTCGTCAAGCAGGTTGACACAATGGCCGCGGAGTACCCGGCCGTCACGAATTACCTGTACCTGACCTATAACGGCACGGAGAACGACGTCGAGTTCGGGCAGGAGGGCGCAGCCATCGTATTGGGCTCGGGCGCGTATCGCATCGGCAGTTCGGTCGAGTTCGACTGGTGCTGCGTGAACACGGTGCGGACTCTTCGCGGAATCGGCTACGGCACGATTATGGTGAACCACAATCCGGAGACGGTCAGCACGGATTACGACGAATGCGACCGACTGTATTTCGAGGAGATATCGCTCGAAACGCTGAGCGAAATATACGAGACCGAACGCCCGATCGGAGTGATCATCTCGATGGGCGGACAGGTGCCCAACAACCTCGCCCTGCCCTGCGCGGCCCGACATATGCGGGTGCTGGGCACTTCTCCGGCCGACATTGACCGCGCGGAAGACCGCAACAAGTTTTCGAGCCTGCTTGAGAGCCTGGGCATTCCCCAACCCCAGTGGCGCGAGTTGACCTCTTACGAGGAAGCGCTTTCATTCGCCGAGGGCGTCGGCTACCCAGTGATAGTGCGGCCGTCCTACGTGCTGTCCGGGGCCGCGATGGGAGTTGCGGGTACAGCGGCAGAACTGGACGCGCTGCTTCGCGCCGCACGGGAGATTTCCAGCGTGCATCCCGTGGTTATCAGCAAGTTCATCGAGAACGCCAAGGAACTCGATCTGGACGGGGTTGCGCGCGACGGCGAGCTTGTTTTGTGGGCTGTGTCGGAGCACGTGGAAAATGCAGGCGTCCATTCGGGCGACGCCACGCTTGTGCTTCCGCCGCAGAGGACGTACATCGAGACTATGCGCCAGATCCGCAGGATAACCGGCCAGGTCGCACAGGCCCTGAACATAGTGGGGCCGTTCAATATTCAGTTCCTGGCCAAGGACAATCAGGTGATGGTGATAGAGTGCAACCTCCGGGCGTCCCGGAGTTTTCCGTTTGTGTCCAAGGTGATGATGACGAATTTCATCGACGCCGCCGCGCGAGTGATAATGGGCAGACGCATCGCGCCGCCCACGCGGTCCTTCTTCGACCTCGATTACGTCGGTGTCAAAGCGCCGCAATTCTCCTTCACCCGCCTCGACGGCGCGGACCCGACGCTCGGAGTCGAAATGGCCTCAACCGGCGAGGTCGCTTGCCTCGGTTGGGATTTCGACGAGGCGTTCCTGAAAGCACTGACCTCCGTGGGCTTCCGTTTCCCCATCCGCAGCGCTCTGCTTTCCACCGGCCCGCTCGAGAGCAAGATCGGATTCGTGAAGGGCGCCAAAGCGCTGGCGCAACTGGGCGTGAAGTTCCATGCCACACACGGCACCGCGGTTTTCCTGCGTGAACAGGGCCTCGACGTCGAGGAAGTGTTCTGGCCGCTCGAAGGTGGCCACCCCAACGCGCTGGACGTAATCCGCAGCGGGGGGCTCGACCTCGTGGTGAACATCCCCAAGCACTTCCAGGAAGAGGAACTGACCAACGATTACTACATCCGCCGCACAGCGGTCGATCTGGGCGTGCCGCTTGTCACCAACCTTCAGATTGCGCAGCGGCTGGCTGAGGCCGTGTCACGCCTGAAATTCGAAGATCTGCGCGTCCGCAGTTGGAACGAATACCGGAATTCGTAGCTGGAGTCGGCCGGAGACCGGAAAATGTGGCCGATGAGATACGGATAAGAGGTTAACCGCAGAGGTCGTACTCAAGCCCAGCTTTCGCTTGAAGGCGAAGTACTCCCTTGAAGGGTGACAGAGGTTCGCAGAGATTCGGGAAGATGAGGTCGGCGAGGCGTTCCGTGGTAGAAATTCGCTGCTCCGCAGCTCGGGCAATTCATGAATTGCCCCTACGAAATCCTTGGCGTTCCTCCTGAGGCGGGCCTTCGGCTTACCTCCAGCCGACGGTCTCCAGCCAGGCTTCCTCTTGTTCATCATCTCTCAGCCCTGCTATGTAGTCGTTTGTCAAGTATGCCTCGAAACAGGGATGTGGTCAAGCTCGTAGATCCGCGCATTCTGCTATTCGATCTTGCCCCGTTGCCGGGAGCAGACCATTTTTCCGA
>JBAZOJ010000094.1:0-12110 GCA_041648755.1 Candidatus Brocadiia bacterium | reverse complement strand
GGCGATGCTCACGCGTCTGGCGCTCTCGTTCACCTCGGTCTTAACGTCGTACCAGGGGTAGGTGTCCAAGGTTCTGCTCGCCAAGGAGGCGAAGAATCGGGGACCGGTGAAAAAGGGATGTGTCAATACCACGGTGACTGAATTGCCCTTGCGGTCAGCCTCGAACCATGGCACCATTTTCTTTCCCTTCACTTCGCCAACGAAGAAGGGCTCTGCCTTCATATAGGTTTCCCTGCCGACAAAACGCTTCACTGTAACATCAAGCGTCGGAGCCTTACGCTGCATCTCGTTCTCCGCGTACTTAATGAGAAGCGGCTTCTTTTCGTCGGGGATGCACCAGACGTAGCAATCCGGCGTTGCGCGCCGCTGCCAAGGGAGAGTGAGGGCATAGGCAAACTGCTTGTCTTCTTCGTAATCGAAACGACCGGCTCGCGATCTGGACATATTGAATGTGATGATTCCGTGGGGCTCCTTGTTGCCGGTTTCGCGCAAAATGCCGAGATAGTCCCTGCCGGCCGGACCCCAGATTCTGTGATAGGTCACAACAATCCGTGGTGCTTCGGCGGCTGCGAGCGCTTCGGTCCACGGTTTTGCGTACTCCCACAGGTCGCGGCACAGCGACTCGTGTATCCTCAGCCTTTCAGCCTTGTCCGGCGGGATGAGCTTGGTCGAGAGAATGGAGCGCATCAAGTGGTGGCCCGTCACGAACTTCATCGAGTCTGAGAGCCGCTTGTCGCACAGCAGCATCGCAAATGCGGTGATGTCGAAGCACAAGCGTGCCTCCCGTTCCTGATCCTCAGCGAGATCGGGCGGGAGACCGTCACGGATCGAGACAGCCTGGTCGAGCGCGGCATGTATGGGATGCTCCTCCCAAGTGGCACAGACGGCGGGATCGAAGGCCTCGCCGATGGCAGCCTTAGGACCGGCGAAGTTCGCGGCATCGAGCGCGACGAGGGCTTCCGTGAAGTCAACTGCCTTCTTCTCGATCGTGCCGAAGAAAGGATACTTGACCTCATAGTAGAAATAGCACAAGGTCCAATGGCGGTAACCTTCCGAGTAAGCCTGAAGCAGTGGATTGGGCTTCATTTCGCGCCACATATCCGGGTACTCGATACCGAAGAACCCTTTATACGAGTTCGGAAGCACGGGCGCCTGCAACTCCTGCCAAGGAAGACAGTAGGCCCTGTTCGCCTTGTCCAGCATCTGGCGGTACTTCCCATCGGTGATGTATCGGGGCACGTCCATCCAGTCGTTGAGGATCAGAGGGGGCAACTCGGAGTGTCCGACAGAACAAATGGCAAGAAGAAGAATGACGGCTATCAGGACTGCTCGTGGCATCGCGTCCTCCTCACTCTCCGAAAATGCTGGCGAAATCGAACGGTGCTCTCCAGGAATTTGATGCGCAGTGCAACTGGCCTGCCGGAAGAAGTCGTTTTCAATGACACGGCTGCCTGTGACCGGTGGTTCGCGCCCTGACGCGTAGGGCCTTAGGTTACCCGCCTTTGGGGCGGGCGCAAACAGGGGGGAGGCCGCAGGAGTCCGGCGGCCCTTTCGACTCGCGACCCTCGCTCAGAGCAGGCTGTCGTAGGTCGGCGAAGCCATAGCAAAGAGGGGGCGGCTTCTGCCGCCCCGGTGCTTTGTCGAATGGCAAATCTACTTTCCGCGGCGGATGATCTGGTACAGCAGCGAGATGAAGTCGGCCCTGAGGCCTTCGGGATCGGCGCTTTGCGCGACCTTGGCCACTGAAAGGGCGTGCGCGATGTTCGCGCGGTCCTTAAGCTTGCTGTCGCGCAGGACAAGTCCCGCCTCGGCGACGGCGGAGGCGAAGCGGAAATCCTCGGACGCAGCGCTGAACGCTTCGGTGGTCGAGGGGATCACCCGCTCGACTTTCTTGTTCTCGCCGGTCGCAGCGGATTTGTAGCGGATCCTGAGCGTGCACAGATCCCCGCCGGAAGAGGTCTTCGGCCGGTCCGTGCTCTCCTTGGTGTACTTCGACTTTACCTCATCCTCGATGTACTCCGACTCCGGGGCTATGATCTCGTACAGCGCGGTCACGCAATGTCCCGCGCCAAGCTCGCCCGCGTCGGCGTCTTCCTCGATGAACTTGCGCGTGTCGATCATCCTGTCCTCGTACCCGATCAGCCTGAAAGAGCGCACATTGCCTGCATTGAAGTCAACCAGCACCTTGACGTCCATCGCCACGGTCTCGAGCGCGCCTGCAAGGGCGGTGTCGAATACCCGGTATGCCTCGTCGTGCGAGTCTATGTAGAAGTAGTTGCCATCACCGCTGTCGGCCAGCATCTCAAGGTTGTCGTCGCGGTAGTCGCCGCTTCCGCAGCCGAGAACCGTCAGGGCGACTCCGGTGCCTTTCTTTTCGCTTACAAACGCCTTGAGGCTGTTGAAGCGGTCCTTGTCCGAGTTGAACCCGCCGTCGGTGCACAGGATTATGCGGTTGTTGCCGTTCGGGATGAAGTTCTTCAGCGCGACCTCGTACGCCTTCTCCAAGGCCCTTATTCCGCCGGTGCCACCGCCAGTCTTGAGAACGTCAATCGCCTTCAGGATCGCGTCCTTGGTCTCGGTCGTTGACCCGTCGAGCCTCACCTTGGGTCTCGACGCGAACGATATCAGGCTGATCCGGTCCTTTGTCCCGAGTTTCTCCACGAGCCTCTTAATCGAGTGCTTCATTAGGGGCATCTTGTTGTCGGCGTTCATCGAGCCGGATGTATCCATCAGGAAGACCAGGTTGGATGCGCTCAGGTTGGCCTCACGGGCGCCCTTAGCCTTGATTCCGATAAGGAGCAGTCCGTGCGTGGGGCTCCAGGGGCAGGTCGAGTACTCAGTCTTCACCGAAAACTCTTCATCGCCCTGGGGCTCGGGATAGGAATACGTGAAGTAGTTCAGCATCTCCTCGATGCGGACCGCCTGCGGCGGAGGCAGCTTGCCGTTGGCGACATAGCGGCGAACCATGGTGTACGAGGCAGTGTCAACGTCAATGGAGAACGTCGAGGGTATGCCAGCCTGAGCCGGCGTGAATTTGTTTTCGTAGGTGCGGGCGTATTGCTCCGATCCGTCCGGGGCAGGGCGCGATGTGCTGTGAGACCCGTAGCTCATGCAGCCACAGGTGATCAGCAGAGCACCGCTTACGACAAGCAGCAGAGCCACGCGCATCCAGCCAAGATTCCTCTGCATATACCCTCCAAAGGTTTGCTTCTTGATTAGACTGAGTGTGACAGATGGTTCAATAGTTTTCGGGGCAGGCAGTTTCACAAAAACGCCAAGACTGGGCTGAGAGCCGAAGGTTGCAGCATTTGAAGAGAGTCATCCGCGATTTTGCATCCGATGAGGTAATTGACTTGGGGCGTTCTTTCGGTAGTATTACACATAGCTGCCTCATGAACTGAAGGAGGGTGCTGCGGTGGAGGATTCGAAAGTCCCGGCAGTCGACAGGATGGAATGGTACAGCGCGGTGATATTGCCGATATCTTGCGCTCTGGTTCTGCCGCTTGCCGTGGCCCTTCTACGTGCAACCGGTTGGGGGTCGATACCGGTCGTTCTTGTGCTGTGCACACCGTCAATAATAGTGGTTGGAGCATTTTCCGGACTGGCTGTTTCTGCCAAATCACGGGTGCTATTCATTGCGCCTGTGCTATTTGCCGCATTTCCTTTCCTGGTCTTCCTCTGGTTCGAACTGGCGTACCGCGCGGGAGGATGGGAGCAACACGATACCGGCGATTGGGTTCTTCTTCTCCTGGGTTGCCTCGTGGCTCTCCTTATCGCGGCTGTACTATTCACTGCGTTCGCTCTGATACGGAGATATTATCGACATGAAAGCAGGAAACAGAGCATTTTCCGCGGTCTCCTGCTGCCAGTCCTGTGCATTGGCGGGCTGCCAGCGATTTTGTGGGCAGGGCTTTTTCTCGCGATGAGGTTGGGCGACGGGTCGATCCTCTTCCTTATTCTTACGGCTATTGGTTGTATGCTTCTCGTCTTTGCCACGCTCTTCGTGGCGACCTGCCCGAACCGATCGGAGACTGATGCAAGCGCTGGAATTCGCGGTTTCTTCTCCCATGCGTCTTCTGATGCAAAGGCCGTGGCTCGTGGAATTGCGGGCAATTCCGCCGCTATACTTTTTTTCCTGGGCTTTGCCTTCGGGACATCGCTGTGGATCCAAACATTCGTGCAACGCGTTGCCTATGCGCATTGGCAGTTCGCCCCGGTCGCCGCGAGCATCGGGGTGCTGTTGTTCTTACTTGTGCGAAGACAGGACTTATCGAGGAAAATGATCGCGTCTATTCTGGCGGGCATCATGGCGACGTGGTGCGAGCTCCTGCCGATTTCGGGCATCGTTTCGAAGGTGCTTGGTCCGAGATCAATAACCAATTGGATTGAGGACCCATGGGGTGATCCGGGAATGCAGGTGATTTCGGCGCCCAGCCTTTCAGGGCTTCTTGCATGCCTGGTCGCTCCGCTCATCGTCGTCTGCGTCTTTGCGCTGATCAAAGACAGGGCGCCGGGAAGGTTGTGATGAAGGCTGGAAGGCTGGACTCTAACATCGATATTCAGGATGAAGATGATCGGAGCAGATGGCGGCCATTGCCCGGATTACAGCGACTGACCTGAGTTGATGGGCATGACCTCCACCCGTGGCCTCCATCCGGCCTATTGAGGTCTTATTCATCATTCTGCATTGAGCATTCTGCTTTCAGCATCGGGCCTCGCAAATCCAGGTATTTCCTACCCTCTGTCACCCTTCAAGGGGATGCTGGGCACGAACCTCTGTGGTAAAACCTCTTCCGCTCGTCTTCTCATGCTTCCGGGCCTCGCAAAAGGCCTCTCTTCCTCTGCGAACCTCTGCGCCCTCTGCGGTAAGACTCTTCTCTTCTCGTCTTCTCCTATTCTTTGGCCTCACAAAGGCTTTCCTTTCGTGTATTTGGCTCGTGCTACGGGCCTCGCCGCCGAAGCGGTCGTGTCGTTCGTGTGTTTCGTGGTTAATCTCTTCCTCTTTGGCCTCGCAGAAGGCCTCTCTTCCTCTGCGAACCTCTGCGCCCTCTGCGGTAAGACCTCTTCCTCTCGTCTTCTCATGCTTCCGGGCCTCGAAAAGGGCCTCTCTTCCTCTGTGAACCTCTGTGTCCTCAGTGGTAAAATGCTCTGCACTCCTTCTGTCTTCCTCTTTGGCCTCGCAAAGGCTTTCCTTTCGTGTATCTGGTGTATTCCGTGGTAAAAAGCTCTTGCTCGTGGTTTTCGTGTTGAGTCTTCTCCGCTCCGAATCCCGCAAACCTCCTTGACCGGAGCGCAAAGACCGTATAATTTAGCGCTCGTTTGTCGAAGTGAGGCGCTCGAAACCCGTTCTGAGTGCCCGTTCGAGCGTGTTTCCATCGGTACGCGGGAGAGATCCCGCCCACTTACTGCGAGGATTAGATGAAAACCACTCTTCTGAGAAAAGAAGACGCGGTCAACGACTGGTACATCGCGAATGCCGACGGCAAGGTGCTCGGTCGCCTCGCCAGCGCTATCGCCATGCGCCTCATGGGCAAGCACAAGCCAATCTACACCCCAACCGTTGATTGCGGTGACTTCATAGTCGTCGTGAACGTCGAAAAAATCAGGACCACGGGCAATAAGCTGCTCACCAAGCAGTACCGCTTCTACACCGGTTACCCCGGCGGCGGATACTACCTCGGGCTCAAAGAACGCATGATCAAGCACCCAGACAGAGTCCTGCGCGACGCCGTCAAGAGGATGCTGCCGAAGACCAAGCTCGGCGACCACATGCTGGGCAAGCTGAAAATCTATGTCGGACCGGATCATCCCCATTCCGCCCAGCAGCCCAAGCCCATTGACTTGCCGTAACGGAGGTTCAAGTGACAGATAATATCGCCCAAGTCTATTTCTGGGGAACCGGCCGCCGCAAAACAGCCACCGCGCGCGTTCGCATCCGCGAGGGCAACGGCGAAATCCAGGTGAACGGCCGCTCTCTGAAGGAGTACTTCACCACGGAACGCCAGCGCATGTCGGCTATCGCTCCGTTGCTTTCCGTTGATATGCTGGGCAAGCTCAATGTGTATGCCAGCATCTCCGGCGGCGGGCTCACCGGCCATTCCGGCGCGTTCTCTCACGGCGTTGCCCGCGCTCTCAGCCGTCTTGACCCGGGTCTTGTGAAGACCCTGCGCAAGGGCGGCTTCCTGATGCGCGATCCGCGCGTCGTCGAGCGCAAGATGTACGGCCACCACAAGTCCCGCCGCAGCACGCAGTTCTCCAAGCGCTAAGTCCGTTTTACCCCCTTTCTGTATATCCAGCGCCGGGCCCGAGCCCGGCGCTTTTGTTTCGCTGGGGCAATAAACTTGTCGCTACGCTTTCTTCCCTCCCCCTCCTGTCATTCTGACAATCCGCGGATTTACCGTGGAATGTAACTGCAAGTAGCGCACAATGTTAGGGGCCGGGCCGCAGTGGCACGGAGTTTGCTGTTTCTATGCTGCCTTTTCGTTAGGCAACAAGGAGGAAAGGTATTATGGCAAAAGCAGTTGGTATAGACCTCGGCACCACAAACTCGGTCATCGCGTTCGTGGAATCCGGCAAGCCGGACGTCATCGCGAACTCCGAAGGCGCCCGCACGACCCCGTCGGTTGTCGCCTACACCCAGGACGGCCAGAGGCTCGTGGGCACGGTGGCAAAGCGCCAGGCGATTTTGAACTCGGACGCCACCATTTACTCGGCCAAGCGGTTCATCGGCCGCAAATGGGGCGAAGTGGACACCGAGATGAAGATGGTCACCTACAAGGTGGTTCGCGGTCCGAATGACGCGATCCGGTTTGACATAAACGGCAACCAGGTCGCCCCCGAAGAGATCTCCGCGCAGGTCCTGCGCAAGCTGGTCGAGGACGCATCGCGCTTCCTCGGCGAGAAGATCACCGAGGCGGTCGTTACGGTGCCCGCGTACTTCAACGACGCCCAGCGCCAGGCGACCCGCGATGCTGGCAAGATCGCAGGGCTCAACGTTTTACGCATTATCAACGAGCCCACCGCGGCCGCGCTTGCATACGGCGTTGACCGCAAGGACCGCCAGAAAATCATGGTGTTCGACCTGGGCGGCGGGACCTTCGATGTATCCGTGCTCGAGATTGGCGAAGGCATCTGCGAAGTTCTGGCGACCAACGGCGATACGCACCTCGGCGGCGACGACTTCGACAAGCGCGTGATGGACTGGATCGCCGACGAATTCAAGAGAGAGCAGGGCGTCGAACTGCGCACCGACAAGCAGGCGCTCCAGCGGCTGTTCGAGGCCGCCGAGAAGGCCAAGTGCGAGCTGTCCTCGCTGATGCAGACCAATATCAATCTGCCCTTCATCACCGCTGTCAACGGGGTGCCCAAGCACCTCAACATGATGATGAACAGGGCCAAGTTCGACCAGTTGACCGCCGACCTTGTCGAGCGCTGCCGCGTGCCGGTCAACAATGCTCTGGCCGATGCAAAGCTCACGGCGAAGGACCTCCAGGAGGTAATCCTCGTGGGCGGATCCACCCGTACCCCGTCGGTGCAGGAGCTTGTTCGCAGGCTCACGGGCAAAGAGCCCAACATGTCGGTCAATCCCGACGAAGTCGTTGCGGTCGGCGCAGCCATCCAGGCCGCGATTATCAAGGGCGAGATGAAGGACATTGTCCTTCTGGACGTAACCCCGCTGTCGCTGGGCGTCGAGACGCAGGGCGGCGTTATGACCAAGCTGATCGAGCGCAACACAACCGTGCCGTGCAGAAGGTCCGAGATCTTCTCGACGGCCGATGACAATCAACCCGCGGTTGACGTGGTCGTACTGCAGGGAGAACGAGAAATGGCACGCGACAACAGGCTTCTTGGCAAGTTCCGCCTCGAGGGCATCCGGACCGCAATGCGCGGCACCCCCCGCATCGAGGTGGCTTTCGACATAGACGCGAACGGAATCCTCAACGTGACGGCCAAGGACCTCGACACCAACCGCGAACAGAAGGTGTCCATCAGCGGCAGCACCAATCTTCCCAAGGAAGAGGTCACCCGCATGGTGGATGACGCGCAGAAGCATGTCGCAGACGACAAGGCCCGGCGCGATGAGGCCGAGACCCGCAACAAGTGCGATGCCGCCTGCTATCAGCTCGAGCGCGCACTCCGCGACCATGCCGAGAAGATTCCCGCCAACGACAAGGCTCGCGCCGAGCTTCTTATCGCCGATGCAAAGAAGGCCGTAAAGGACGCCGAGCCACTTGATAAGGTCAACAGGATCACCAGCGACATACAGCAATTGCTCAACTCGCTTGCATCCGTGATGTACGCGAACAGCGCAAGCGCTCCCCCTCCGGCCGGACAGCCTGAGCAGGCCCCGCAGCCTACGCCCGGTCCCGAGCCGAAGCCCGCTGGCAAAGACGACGCCATTGACGCGGAGTTCCACGAGAAGTAATATATGTGCGCATCGGGGAGTCGGTTATCCCGGCTCCCCCGGTGCGCGTCACATTGCCTTGCGCTGATCCGGTTCGCAAGAGCCGGATTTTTCGTCTAATCGGAAGTTGCGGACCGGCCTGCCCGGAGGTTCAATGAAATTCAGGGACTATTACACAATCCTCGGAATCGCGCGCGATGCATCCCAGGAGGATGTTCAGACAGCTTTTCGCAAGCTGGCCCGGCAATTCCACCCCGACGTAAATAAGACGCCCGGGGCCGAGGACAAGTTCAAGGACATCAGTGAGGCCTATGAAGTCCTCCGCGATGTCGAAAAACGTCGCCGCTACGATGCCCTTGGCTCGGACTTCCGGCACAACCAGGACTTCAACCCTCCCCCCGAATGGCAGGGGGGCGGGACAGCCGACTTCGAGGAGATGTTCGGCGATTCCTTCATCTCGCACAGCGACTTCTTCAAGGATATCTTCGGCGGCTTCGGCCGCGGCGGAAGAGGGCGCAGCCGGGGTGAAGACATCGAGTCCGTTATGCAGGTCACCCTTGAAGAGGCATTCCGCGGCGGCACGCGCGATATCCGGCTTGGGTTGCCCGACGGAGCAGGCGGCACCAAGGACCGCACGATTGAACTCAAAATCCCCACTGGAGTGACCCATGGCCGCAGCATCCGGCTTGCAGGGCAGGGAGTGCCGGGGCGCAACGGCGGACCTGCCGGGGATTTGTACCTGAAGATCGAGATCAAGCCGCATCCGCTGTACTCCCTGGAAGGCCGCGACATCACTATCGAAGTGCCCGTCACCCCGGCCGAGGCCGTCCTCGGCGCATCGGTTGACGTGCCAACTTTGGACGGGCGTGTCTCGCTTAAGATCGCCCCCGGCACGTCGAGCGGCGCCAGGCTGCGCCTTCGGGGCAAGGGTCTGCCCAATCCAAACGGCGCGCCGGGTGACATGTATGCGGTTGTGAAGATAGCTGTTCCAGCCACACCGGAACCGCAGGAAAAGGAACTCTACGATAAGCTTGCCGCCGTTTCCAGGCCTGTGCGGAAGTGGTAGCGAGGCTTTAGGAGGCAGCTATGGACGCAAATAAGCTTACCAAAAACTCGCAGGAAGCGCTGATGGCGGCGCAGAACACCGCTGTCAAGTTCGGCCAGATGGAGGTCGATGTCGAGCATATGCTACACGCCCTCCTCAGCGCCGAAGGCGGCCTCGTCCCCCGGCTGTTCGCCAAAATGGACGTTGACCCCGAGGCCGTAACGCGCAGGTTGGAAAATGCGCTCTCGGCACGGCCGCGGATGTCCGGTTCCGGTGCGGCCCCCGGCTCGATCGGAGTGACGCAGAAGCTGGGCAAGGCGCTTGCCGTGGCAGAGGATATCGCCAAGGGGATGCGCGATGAGTACGTTTCGGTCGAGCATATCCTGCTGGCCATCCTTGCCGAGGATTCGCCCGCATCCCGCCTGCTGACCGAGTTCAAGGTTGACGCCGCCCGGTTCCTCGCTGCCCTCAAGGAGGTGCGCGGCAACCAGCGCGTGACCAGTGCGACCCCCGAACAGACCTACGAGGCGCTGGAGAAATACGGCCGTGACCTGGTAAAGGAAGCCCGCAACGGCAAGCTTGACCCCGTCATAGGCCGTAACGAGGAGATCCGCCGCGTGGTGCAGATCCTCTCCCGCAAGACCAAGAACAACCCCGTTCTTACCGGCGAGCCCGGTGTTGGAAAGACCGCGATTGTGGAGGGGCTCGCGCAGCGCATCGTAAGCGGCGATGTGCCTGAAAGCCTCAAGGACCATACGATATTCTCACTCGACCTTGGCGCAATGATCGCGGGTGCGAAGTATAGGGGCGAGTTTGAGGAGCGGCTGAAGGCCGTGCTGAACGAGATCAAATCGTCCGAGGGCCGGATAATCCTGTTCATAGACGAATTGCATACCATCGTCGGAGCAGGGAAGGCCGAAGGCGCGATGGACGCGGGCAATATGCTCAAGCCTATGCTGGCTCGCGGCGAGCTTCACTGCATAGGCGCGACCACGTTTGACGAGTACCGCAAGAACATCGAGACCGACGCGGCATTGGAACGGCGTTTCCAGCCGGTGATGGTTGACCAGCCATCGGTGGAGGACACCGTCAGCATTCTTCGCGGATTGAAGGAGCGCTACGAGGTCCACCACGGGGTGCACATCCACGACGCTGCGCTTGTAAGCGCGGCGGTGCTGTCCAACCGGTACATCTCCGACCGCTTCCTGCCTGACAAGGCCATTGACCTGATGGACGAGGCGTGCGCGCGGGTGCGCACGGAGATCGACTCGATGCCGGTCGAACTGGATGAGGTGACGCGCAGGTTGATGCGCCTGGAAATCGAGGAGACGGCCCTTGCAAAGGAGAAAGACAGCGCATCAAGAAGAAGGCTGGCCGAACTCAAAAAGGAGACCACGGATCTGCGCGGCACCGTGGACGGACTGAAGGCCCAATGGCAGGCGGAGAAGAAGGAAATCGGCGCGCTGAAGGACCTTCGTTCGCAGATTGACGCGCGCAAGGTTGACCTTGAAAAGGCAAAGCGCGAGTACGACCTGAACAAGGCCGCAGAGCTCACGCACGGCATAATCCCCACACTGGAAAAGCAACTGAAGGAAGGCGAGGAACGGCTGCACGATTCGCGCGGTTCGAGAAGGCTTGTGCGCGAGGAGGTAACGGAAGAGGAGATCGCTGAAGTGGTGTCGCGCTGGACCGGAGTCCCTGTTACGCGGCTGATGGAAGGCGAGCGCGAGAAATTGCTGCGGATGCCGCAGATATTGGAGCAACGCGTTGTCGGGCAGACCGAGGCCGTGGTCACCGTGTCCGAGGCTGTGCTGCGCGCGCGGGCCGGGATCAAGGATCCGCGGCGGCCCATCGGCACCTTCATATTCCTTGGCCCGACCGGTGTCGGCAAGACCGAACTGGCGCGAGCCCTGGCTGAAGCTCTGTTCGATTCCGAGGAAGCGCTCATCCGCATCGATATGAGCGAGTATATGGAAAAGCACGCGGTTTCGCGGTTAGTGGGCTCGCCTCCCGGGTACGTGGGCTACGACGAGGGCGGTCAGCTTACCGAGGCCGTCCGCCGAAGGCCGTACTGCGTCATCCTCTTTGACGAGATCGAGAAGGCCCATCCCGATGTGTTCAATATCCTCCTCCAGATCCTCGACGAGGGCAGGCTGACCGACAGCCACGGGCGCACCGTTGATTTCAAGAACGCCGTGGTAATTATGACCAGCAATATCGGCTCGGAGGACCTGCTCGAAGGCATCGCGCGCGACGGATTGATCCGCGACGATGTGCGCGGCTCCGTGATGCGCCAGCTGCGTGCGGCGTTCAGGCCGGAATTCTTCAACCGGATAGACGAGACCGTCCTCTTCAAGCCCCTTTCGATGGCGGATCTGAAGAAGATTGTGGATATCCAGGTTGCATTGCTGAATGTGAGGCTCGCGGAGCGTTCGCTCTCCGTGGTGCTTACCGATGCCGCCAAGGAGCACGTAGCGGCAAACGGCTACGACCCGGTGTACGGTGCGCGCCCGCTGAAGCGGTACATATCGCGCAGCATCGAAACGCCTCTGGCCCGGAAGATCATCTCGGGCGACTTCCCCGACCCGGCGGTGGTGACGATCGATTGCGTGGAAGAGAAGCTGATCTTCCGGGCTTCAGCAATCGGAGAGAAGAAGGGCG
>JBAZOJ010000093.1:0-12168 GCA_041648755.1 Candidatus Brocadiia bacterium | reverse complement strand
GATCATCGTTTTTCGGGCGCGCACGGTCAAGGTGCTGAGCATTATCGACAGCGAGAAGAAGGCGCCCATTGCCTTTTCGGAAATTGATTGCCCCGGCGATGACTTCCTGAAGTGCATCACGTTTTACTTCCCATCGTCCAGCCCCGCGAAGCCGACCGCAGCAATTTCGTACGTCGGGACGATCAATGACCCGATCAAGGGCAGTGGGGCCCTTCGGTTCATCGTCGGCGATTACACAAGGGGAATCATCTGTCCGTCAGGCATCTACCTGAACGGAGGATCTGGATGGTATCCGGACACATACGGCTCGATGGCAATCTACTCGTGCGACCTGACAACACCACCGTCATATGATGTTGTTGCCCCTGGCAACCTGATCAAGCGGACCAAGGACGAGAAGGCAAGCCTGTCGGCCTATGTCAGCGACACCCCTTCGGACGGTCTGGACATAGCTGGCGGCAAGTACGTCATCACGACGAAGACGGTTGACGGCATCACAATCGAGACATGCTTTTCGGCCGAAGACGCGGGCTTGTCGGGGATATACCTCGATTCTGCGGCGGAGTACATCGAGAAGTACAGCAAGCTTCTGGGCAAGTACCCCTACAACCGGTTCTCCATAGTGTCCAACTTCTTTCCCACTGGCTACGGGATGCCAGCATTCACGCTTCTGGGCGCAGACGTGATCAAGCGCAGGCACATACAGGAGTATGCTCTTGGCCACGAGGTAGTCCACAACTGGTGGGGAAACGGAGTCTATGTCGACTACGAGAGCGGGAACTGGTGCGAAGGCCTGACCACTTATTGCTCAAACTACTATTGGCTGGAGATGGTTGGCGGACCGATGAGCGACGCAGCCAAGGAGCTTCGCAGAAAGACATCCCAGCGCTATAAAATCACGGTCAAGCCTGAAGACGACTACCCGCCCATCGAGTTCAGAGGAAAGACTGTCGAGGCAGACAATGAGATCGGATACACCAAGGTCTCTATGTTCTTCCACCAACTCCGCCTGAAGATCGGAACCGACGAATTTTTCAACGCACTGCGGCGCTTCTACAAGGAGAACCTCGGCAAGCGCGCTGGCTGGAACACCCTGAGAGCGGCTTTTGAGGCCGAGTCTGGCCAGCAACTTACACAGTTCTTTGCGATGTGGCTTTCAAGGCCGGGGCTGCCCAAGCTCGGTCTCGAGGGCGTGAAATACGAAAGCCGCGAAGGCAAGGGAAAAGTGGTCTGGACGCTGACGCAACCCGAGCCTCTCTCGGATGTAATGGTTGAAGTGGTTGTCACGCTGAAGAGCGAGCAACACAGGCAGATGGTGCGTTTCGACAGTGCCAAAGCCGAGTACTCGATGATTCTTCCCGAAGAGCCCCAGATGCTGGAAGTCGACCCGGACTTCAATCTACTCCGTGACCTGTACGATGGCGAAGTAAAGCCCTGCCTGAACAAGACTCTTTATTTCGACAAGCCGATAGTGGTTCCTGCGGCAGGCGGCGACACGCAAGAGAGATTCAACACGTTAGCCGACCGCATCGCCAAGAGTTGCTCCGGTGAGATAATGAAACCGGATGCACTTACCCAGACGACCCTGAAAGACAAGAGCGCTATGGTCATCGGCAAGGTTTCTGACGTCGAGCCGCTTATCGGCGCCGACACATTCCAGATATCACCATTCGAGATGGTGAAAAGGAAACTGGCCGCGGTCAAGGGATTCGACGGTTCCTTCGATGACATCGCGTTTCTGATCAGCCTTGATTCCGTCGGCAAAGGGACGACCACCTTCTACTGCTGGTTCGGGCAGGCGCCTCCTGACATGCTCGACCGGATAATGTTCTTCTACGGCCAACAGGGATACGCAGTCTTCAAGTCCGGGCGCAAGATAGATGAAGGCTCCATACCGGCCAGAGGCGGACCCTTGACATTCATTTTCTCTTTCAAGGGAGTTCAGGCGCCCGGCAAGGTGAATCTTACGGAAGGCATGACCGAGAGCGCCGCGCGCGCGATACTCGATTTTCTGACTTCGCCGGAGCTGGCAGGCCGTGCAGCCGGCACCGAGGGAGGTCAGAAGGCTGCCGAGTTCCTTGCCGGTTTACTGGAGAAAGCAGGGGTAAAGCCTGCCCTGGCAGGCGGCTATCTGCAGAAGTTCTCCTTCCCTGTTCGCGGAATTCGCGAATGCTCGGTTTCGTGGCCTGAGGCCAAGGCCGGCGCATTGGCAATCCCAGCCTACTCGGGGAAGTGGAACGAGGGGGCGGAAATCTGCATACCAGCCGTCTACGGCGCGGACGGCCAATGTACGCGTCCGGCAGTATTCGCGGGATTTGGCATTGACTCAGCCAAGCTCGGAAGGAACGACTTCGCAGCATTGGCAAAGGATGAACTGCGTGGAAAGATCGCCATCATTTCGGCCGATCTCCCTCCCGACGTCGCTGCCCTGGACGATGCGCAGAAGTACGAGCTACGGGCTGAGTACTCTCTCTACCGGCGCGCGAAGAACGCGGCGGACAAGGGAGCGAGCGCGGTTGTGTTCGTGAACATCGGCGCTTCAATGGAACGGGAACTCCCTGATTACACGTTCACAAACCTTATCAGTCCGGCATTTCAGGCGCGCTATTTCTCCGGCGACCCAGGCAAGACCCCTGCCGATGACAGGCTCATGGCCGCCAATCTCCAGGCACGGTATCGCGAATTCGGAGACCAGTTGACTATCCCGGTGATCCTCGTACCGGGAGCATTCGATTTCGGCACGCAGCCAGTTGCGCTCGGGAAGGACTTTCAGGTTTCGCTGAGGGTTGAGTACGCCGATCAGATGATCGATACTCAGAATATTGTGGGGAGGATAGAGGGAAGCGATCCCACCCAGGCTATGTCCGCAGTCATTCTCTGCGCGCACTACGACGGAATGGGACTTACGAAGAACGGATCGCTGCTGCCATCCGCAAACGACAACATCAGCGGAGTAGTCGCTCTATTGGGAGCGGCCTGCGACTTGGCAAAATCACGCCCCAAAAACAGCGTCATCATACTGTTTGCCGGAGCCGAGGAATGGGGGCTTCGCGGGGCCGGGGCATACTGCGCGAATCCTGCAATCCCGCTTTCCCGCACCGTGGCATTCCTGAATCTCGACATGGTCGGCCGGGTCGAGAAGGAAAAGTACTACGTGATTGGAGCCGGACAGAACCCCGATCTGGGCGTTGCTGTTGCAGCAGCGGCTGCCAAGCTAAAACTTGACGTCGAACAGGCGATGAACCATGCGATCATGGGCTCGGACCAGTGGTTATTCCACCTGCGCGGCATCCCCGCAATACTTCTGACAACCGGCAGATATGCAGAGATGAATTCCGCCGGAGACACTGCGGAAAAGATCACATGGAAATCGCTTCTTGACGCATCGCAGCTCTGGGCTGAGCTTACCCGGGCGCTGGACAGCATCAAGCTGACTCCTCCGGCCGATCGATTCTATCCGACCCCGGTCCGCAAGAGGTAACCCCTGAAAAAATCGCGCCTTCCACTCTATCTCACAATCATCGCCACAGCGCTCGTGCTGATACCTGCATCCCTGGTGCTGACCGCCAGACCGTACAAGAAAGTGTCGATCGGCTCGCCCTCCCTGAGCCTCGTACACCTGTTTGACCGGGATGCCCGAGACTGTTTTGCTGGCGAGAGCCACACCGTGGTGGCGACGATAAAGGGCGATGAGGGCCCGCTTCCGCTGTCAGTCGAACTCGAGTACTCCCGTGACAGAAAGACCTGGGACCGGAAGCCCATGTCGCGCGCCGCCGACACAGGGATCGTCGCGGCGGAACTGCCAACGCTGAAAAAAGGGGAGCGCTGGTTCTACAGATTTGTGCTATCCCTGCTGACTCCATCGAAAGACGATCCACGAAAACTGCAGATACAGAATACGACTTTCCGACTGGACGCAACGAACGACTTCTATGTCACTTTTGAGGGCCGGGTTCCGCCGTTCCTGATGCTCCTGCACGTATCACTGATGATCGCGGCGTTGATCTTGTTCTTCCACGTTTTTCACTATTCCGTGGACACACTCGTCAACAAGTCCATCCCCGGCAAGATGTTCGTCTATTCTTCCTTCGGCACCGCGGTATTTTGCATTTCTGCCTTCATCATCGGGCCGATTGCCTCGGAGTATGCCTTTGGCGCACCCTTCGGACCTTGGCCCATCGGCACCGATATCACCGACACGAAATCCCTGGTAATGGCCATTCTCTGGATCTCCGCGCTCATCTGTTACTACAAGCCGGTTCGAAAAGCTGAGGCCCTGGGAGCACCATCTCCGGTTCTGCTACCGTGGCTCAACATCGGGTTGATGATTTTGAGCCTCGTGGTTTACCTTATCCCTCACAGCGTGTTCATCCAGAACTGACGCAGGGAGTATCAGTGCAGGACACGCCAGAGATGCCCCAGTGAAATCAACAGGCAAAGACCCGCTCCCTGAAGAGAGCATCGAGATTACCGGCGCCTCCGAGCACAATCTGAAGCACGTAAACGTCGCAATCCCGAAGAAGAAGCTGGTTGTTTTCAGCGGAGTGTCAGGTTCAGGAAAGTCGTCCCTGGCGTTCGACACGATATATGCTGAAGGCAGGCGGAGGTACGTCGAGTCGCTTTCATCCTATGCGCGGCAGTTTCTTGGGCAGGTGGAGAAACCGCGATACGAAACGATTCGCGGCCTTGCCCCAACCATCGCCATCGAGCAGAAAAAAGCTTCATCAAACCCACGCTCCACAGTCGGCACAATCACGGAAATTTCTGATTACCTGAGAGTGCTGTACGCCCGTGCTGCCGATCAGTATTGCCATCAATGCGGCAAGCCCGCAGGCAAGATATCGACCGAGGAGATCATCGAGGGAATACTTTCCCGGCACATGGGGAAGCAGTTGACAATCCTCGCTCCGCTAATTTCGTCCCGCAAAGGCGAGCATAAGGATGTCCTCGGGGAACTGAAGCACTCCGGTTTTACCAGGGTGAGACACAACGGGGTTATCACACAGATCGATGACTTAAAGCTCGACGCCAAGCGCAAACACACCATCGAGGTCGTGATCGACCGGATAACGGTGAAACAGGAAGAGCGCTCACGGTTGTCCGAGTCCATCGAGATGGGCCTGCAGGTCGGCGAGGGCTGGATCAAGATTGTCGAGGGAAAGGACTCCGAGGAAGTCTTCAGCACCGATCGCTCCTGCGCGTCCTGCGGAATAGGTCTTCCGGAACCGTCTCCGCCACTGTTCAGTTTCAACAGTCCTTTGGGAATGTGCAAGGAATGTGAAGGGCTCGGGGTCAAACTGGAGGCGGCCGAGGAAAAGGTCGTTCCGGATACCACGCTCTCGATCGAAGATGGCGCCGTCGTTCCCTGGCGTTCCCTGTTGGAGCATGACAGTTTCACCGGCCAGTACATTATGGCACTGGTCGATTCGCTGAAGATCTCCATTAAGACTCCCTGGCGTGAGTTGCCGGAACCGGCGCGGCGCGTCATCCTCTACGGCTCGCGAGAGCGGATTTCCATGCGCATCGTAACGGACCGGGGAAGCTGGAACACCCGGATGAGCATCGAGGGAGTGCTGAAGCGGGTGGCCCGCCTCTACAGAGATACCGCCAGCGAGGAAATGCGCTTTGGCTACCTGAAGTATATGAGTGAGCGTCCCTGCCCGGGATGCGGCGGAACGCGCTTGCGGCCGGAGGCACGCGCCTTCAAGCTGGCGGGAAAGTCCATTGACGAAGTATCCGCACTCACCGTCGCGGCATCCGATGAGTTCTTTGCCGGAATGAAATTCGAAGGCGGACGCGCGATGGTCGCCACCGAGCCTGTCAAGGAGATTCGCAACCGCCTGCATTTCCTGTTGAACGTCGGGCTGAACTACCTCTCGCTCGACCGTTCCGGCCCGACATTGTCGGGAGGCGAATCCCAACGAATCCGGCTTGCGAGCCAACTTGGCGCCGAGTTATCAGGCGTCATCTATGTTCTTGACGAACCCAGCGTCGGGATGCACCCCCGGGACATACAGCGACTTCTGGAGACGCTGAAGCGCCTTCGCGACCTTGGCAACACGGTCATTGTTGTTGAGCATGACAGGGCGACCATCGAGCAATCGGATTGGGTGGCGGAATTCGGGCCGGGAGCAGGACGGCATGGGGGCGAGGTGGTCTTTTACGGCACGCCTGCCGAGCTGCTGAATTCGGACACGTTGACCGCCAAGTACCTGACAGACCGACTGGAAATACAAGCCCCGGCGAAGCGCCTGCTGCCAAATTCCCTGTCGCTATCGCTGAAGGGATGCCGGAAGAACAACCTCAAGAGCATTGACGCGGAATTCCCGCTCGGGCTCTTCATCGCGGTCACAGGTGTCAGTGGGGCTGGCAAGTCATCGCTGGTCAACGAGACCCTGTTGCCTTCGCTGGAAGCCCAACTGCGGGGTGAGCGATTCGACGGGCGGTTCCTCGATTCGATCGAAGGCGCGGAGAATCTCGACAAGATTATCGCAATCGACCAAGAGCCCATCGGGCGGACCCCGCGATCGAACCCGGCAACCTATACGAAGCTGTTCGATCCTATAAGGACTCTCTATGCGCAATCGAAGGAATCTCAGCTTCGCGGCTACTCGCCGGGGAGGTTCTCCTTCAACGTGAAGGGAGGACGTTGCGAGGCATGTGACGGAAACGGATACATCAGGGTCGAGATGCACTTCCTGCCAGACGTCTACGTTCCGTGCGAAGTATGCCGGGGAAACCGGTTCAACAAGGAGACCCTCAAGGTTCGATTCAAAGGCCTGAGCATCGCAGAGGTTCTCGAAATGACTGTAGACGATGCCGTCGAAGTTTTCTCCAGCTTCCGGGCCATTTCGCGGGTTCTCAAGACCTTGCAGCGCGTGGGACTTGGGTACATTCAGTTGGGCCAACCATCAACCACGCTTTCCGGCGGTGAAGCTCAAAGAATCAAGCTGGCACGGGAACTCGCGCGTCCGGGCTCGGGGAGAACCCTCTACGTACTCGACGAGCCCACCACCGGCCTTCACTTCGACAACATCAGAATGCTGGTGGAAGTACTCCGGGAGTTTGTTTCCCGCGGGAACACTGTAGTCGTAATCGAACACAACCTCGATGTCATCAAGTGCGCGGATTGGGTGATCGATCTGGGACCGGAGGGTGGTGCGGGCGGCGGCGAAATCGTCGCTACGGGCTCACCTGAGGACCTTGCCGACCGGGGAGAGACAGAGACCGCGCGCTGCCTGAGACCGATACTGCATACGCTTTTCACTTGACCACAAACCGCCCTCGACATAGAA
Source organism: Candidatus Brocadiia bacterium (assembly GCA_041648755.1). Lineage (GTDB taxonomy): Bacteria > Planctomycetota > B143-G9 > B143-G9 > B143-G9 > JBAZOJ01. Next base: position 4,873 of record JBAZOJ010000093.1, on the reverse strand, counting down.
TCCCGCTTGGTTCAAGGAGGCTGCGATGACAGACGGCAATTCCCAAGAGAACAAGCTGATTACTTACGTCAAGGAAGACATCAACTCCTTGAGGCGGGACGTCCTTGATATCAGGGACTCCGTCTCAACACGCGGCGAGAAGACGGTCTCCCACCTTGCTATCCAGACCACCCTCCTCGTGATCGCGATTCTTGTCATGCTCGCCTCGCTCGCCTTTGTTATCATGTCCCTCAATCGGACATCGGATGTGAAGGGCTCGGCGGATCTCATTCTCGACGAGCTCAAGAAGAACTCCGCGGACATCACGAAGAAGTACTCTGACGCAGTCTTCGAACTCGAGCAGGTCAAGAACGCCAGAGAGGATCTGAGCAGGAAACTCGCTGATGCCAAGGCTCAGCTTCTCGAAATGCGTTTGGAGCTTGAGGGGGCCAGGTCCGGCGGCGAACAGGAAAACGCGGAGTTGAAGAGGAAGTTCAGTGAGATTTCTGACAAATGCCTGAGCTTGGAGAAGAGAGCCGCACGGGCTGACGCTCTGGCCGCGCAACTCGAAGCGGTCAAGCAGGAAGCCGCAGACAAGCTGACAGGATACGAGAAGACCATCAAGGAAATGCAGCAACGCATAGACGAAATGGAAAAGTACATCCGCGAAGGGACGGCCGCAACACAGGCGTCATCTCGCCCGACACCAGTCAGTACTACCACCCCTCGACCTTCCGCTCCCCCGCCATCCAACAGCATGTCGCCCGAGGACATAAAAAAGAAGAAAGAGCGGGAACGCGAGGGTCTTTGACGAGGGGGGGGCCTTCCGGCCGCCCTGTTCTTGACTTTCGCCCTCCTTTAGAGTATCATTCCCTAATCTCACGGAGGCTTGAGTGAAAGTCATCTTTTGGGGTGTCCGAGGCAGCGTACCCACGCCGCGAAAGAATGTTCTCCGCTACGGCGGGAATACCACCTGCTACCAAGTGCTGGCAGGGGGCCGGAACTTCGTTGTGGATTCCGGCACCGGAATCATCGAACTCGGCCGGGCCATCGAATCGCTGAAGGGCACAATCACCCTGCTCTTCTCGCATCTTCATCACGATCACACACAGGGCTTCCCATTTTTCCGCCCGGCTTTTTCCCCGGCGGTCAACTTGGACATCTACGCTGGCAACTTCTTCAAGAAGCGAGTGCAGGAAGTTCTCACCGACACAATGGCCGACCCCTATTTCCCGGTACCGCTCAACAAGATCGGCTCCAAGATCTGCTTCAACGACCTGTCAATGCCCAACTACGGAGACACGGTGTGCGGGCTCTTCGATGGAACCGTTGATGCCATGCGACTTGTCCATCCTACGGAAGGTGTCATAGTGTACTCCTTCAGAGAAGGCAACCGCAAGATCGTCATCGCGACCGATTGCGAGCACTACGATGGCCGAAACGACCAGCTTGCACCATTCATTGAGGGCGCCGACATATTTATCCATGACACCATGTACACTGACGCGGAGTACTCCAATCCTCGAGCCCCACGGAGGGGATGGGGACACGCCACAATCGAGTCCGCGATTGAACTCTCCCAGAAGGCAAGAGTGAAGCAACTCGTTTGCACACATCACGAGCCCACTCATTCGGATGACTTTCTCGATGAGCTTTTTGATCATGCACGGAAGAGCTTCCCCGACACAATTGGAGCCTATGAAGGGCTTCAGATAGAGGTCTGATTGGCTCACAGCAGCACTCGGCTTGTTATGGCATCCTTGGTCGCCGTGGCGCTCTGCCTGGTGATCTATTACTTCAGCATGTCGGTTCTGTCCCATGCAAGCCTGCCGACCCCTGTCGCGTTTCAGGATGAGTTGGTGAAAGGGCCTGTTGCGGACCGCGGCCTGCAGATCAAGATAAGCAGCCTCGAGTCGATTGTGCGAGGCGCGTTTTTTGCGATTTCCGCAAGACTGACCAACGATAACCAAGTGGCTGTGGAGTTTGACCTGAAGGCAAGCTCATTTTCCCTGCTTGTATCCAAGGGTGGCAACCCGGAAGCCGAAGTGGCGCTGCCAGGACTTTCCGGCACAAACCCCCGATTGTTCCCGACAGAACTTCCAGCGCGCGACAAGCGTTTGTCTGCTCCACAGGCGCTAATTTCCTTTGATGCACGAGAGGCCCTGGCAGGCCTCGGCAAAGGGAGCTTTGTCGTGCGGCTCAAGGTCAGCCTGAGGTTGTCAGACGGATCCACGGCGCAACTTGTTTCCAACTCCATCAGAGTCGTCGTTCCGGAATCGAGCGCGCAATGATCAGCGAAGGAAAATTCGATAGTGTTGCCCTGTCCGCGATAATGGGCGAAGTGTTCGGCAAGGCAGGCAAGACCCCGCTGGTTCTCAGCGTGTCGGACAGGACCAGCGAGAAACTGATTTCCTTCGAGTCCACATCGGTCACCCTGCTCTCCCTGGGCCCGCGGAAACAAGCGCTACTGGGCGATATCCTGGTCAAGTCCCGCCGGATAACCTCCGAACAACTCAAGGAATGCCTTGATGACCAGCGCAAGACCAAGGAATACCTCGGCAACATCCTGACCGCAAGGGCTTTCATCACGACCGACGAGATACGAGCCGTCGTGGTGGATCAGCTCTACGAGGAGATATTCGACCTGATCACGTGGGAAAACGCCACTTACAGGTTCGAAGACGCCGAGATGCCATCCTCATACAACGATCCCACGCTCAGGATGACGAAGATCGAAATCAACCCCAATTTGCTGTCGGTTGAGATCGGGAGATCCCTTGAGCATTGGGAACAGATCCGCAGCGAGATCCCCGGTGAATTCGAAGTACCGGCCCGGGTAAGCAAAACCAGTCCGGACGACATCGCGGAAATTGACGATTTTTCGCGGCGGATGCTGCGAGAGATCGATGGCGTTACGCCTATTTCCGGATTAGCGTCGCGGACAGGGCTTTCGCTGTTCCGGACATATCTCTGCTACGACACGCTGAAGTACTACAATCTGCTGCGCCTGCTTTCGTCCAAAGAGATCAGGGCGGCAAGCGCAACGAATCCGACCGGTTCGGCTGCTCAGGATTGGCACCTGGAAGACTGCGCAGAGCATGTCGAGCGTCGTGAGACCATCGAAAGCTCAGTTGGCAGCCTGAACAATGTGTTTGTCAAGGTTGAGGACATCCCCGAAGAGGCCAAAACATCTTTCCAAAGGGAAGACCCGAGCGGGGCGATCCTGTTGTACGCGGATGGACAGCATAACGTCAAGAGCATCGCGGACATGTCCGGAACGCAAGAGCTTGATCTGTGCAGGGTACTTGGCAAATGGCTTCGCGATGGCCTGATTCGCCCGGCCACGGTTAGCGAGCTTAAGGCCTCTGCATCCGATCTTCAGGTCACAGGGAACCTGGACAAAGCATTTTCGATGTTGCGATGGGCATTCGTGCTGGACAACAAAGACACCGAGTTGATTCAGGACATAGCGATCGTTACAGCCGCGCAAGGGAACCGCCGTTACGCCGCGGTGTTCTACAAGAAGATCGCCGAAATCGCCAGGCAGACCCAGGATTTCGATCAAGCGATAATTGCATTGGGCCGTGTGGCCGAGTTGTCACCGGAAAGCTACGAAGTCAACACAATCCTGGCGGCGATATACCTTGTTCGTGGCGAGGAGTACCGGGAGCAGGCGCTGACTGAGTTCGGCCAGGCAATCGCCAAGTTGATCTTGTGCGGCCTGATTGACCAGTCACGGAAGATCATCGACGAGTTGCTCGAACTGTCGCCGAACGATGAGGAATTGCGCGCACAACTGATGGACCTCAGCATAAAGGTTGATCCGTCCTTTGCCACGCTCGAGGGCAAATGCCCTTCCTGCAAGACAAACGTCGGACCTGAAGAGCGCGAATGCCACGCCTGTAGCGCCCAGCTATTCCACTCCTGCATGACCTGCGGCACGGATTTGAAGATTGGCACATTCATCTGCCCCAAGTGCGGCAAGGATCCATACGGCCTGCCATCGAAGGGACAGAAGGGCTATACGATGAAGCTCAAGCGCGCCGAGGGCAGCTCGGGCTTCGTCAGGTTCAAACTGTTCGACGCAATTGCGAAGGCCCGTCAAGCGGCCTCCGACAAGCGTTTCACGCAGGCAGTTGCAAGTATCAAGGAAGCCCAGAAACTTCAGCCGTATAACGAAGCGCTGAAGACTGAGATGGAAGCCATCCAGAAGCTTGCGGCAGAGCATGAGAAGGACCGGCCCAAGCAGCAGGATACCCCGGCACCATCATACGCAAAGCAGGTGGCAAAGCGGTTCATCGCACTCGGAGCTGTAGCGGTCCTCCTTATAGCCGCGGCTGGCATTGTGCTGTACTTCTACGTCAATTCGAATTCCGACCAGAAGGAATTGGATCTGCTGATGTCTCAGGTTGAGGTCTACATACGCAATGCAAGCCCAACGGCCCTGCAGGACGCGGAGAACAAACTCAACGGGTTCATAGAGAAATATCCGTCCGGCGCCGCCTCAGAGCAGGCCCGTGGAAAGATCAAAGCGATAAGAAGCAAGTATGACAGCCTGACCGAAGGACTATGGAGCAAGATCGAGCCCTATGTTAAGGATTGTGAGGGAAAGAAACCCGCTGAAATCAGGGCGACGCTGACCAAGTCGGATATGCCAAGGATTTCCGAGGCTTTGCGGAACGTAAGTGCCTTTCTGGAAGAGTTCCCTCTGAGCAGCCGGAAAGCACAGGTCGCCCGCCTCAAAATCACGCTCACTGCCGTAGAGGAAGCTCTGAAAACAGACGAGAGTTCGGAAGCCGTCGAGAAGCGCGCCCAAGCAAAGCTCGACGATCTCATGCAGAAGGCTGCAGCGAGTGGCTTCCCCTCGGTGATTCTCGATCTCCAGAAACTGATG
>JBAZOJ010000092.1:0-12247 GCA_041648755.1 Candidatus Brocadiia bacterium | reverse complement strand
GTCATCAACCATAAGCACTCTCCGCCGACATTGTGACGCCGTTCATCAATTATGCAAACAGCTTGGCAACAAAAGGGTCATATTTTTTTCCGTGCGTACTGTGCGATGCGATCTACGGATAGCCATGAGCCTTTTCCCTTTGCCCTCATCAATCAACAAGGAGGAAATAATGAGGCGAGTAACCGTTCTGGCTGTCTTTGTGGCGATTCTGATGGTGACTTCTGCTACCCTCACACGACCAGCCTACGCCGACAAGGCGAAAGGCACATTTCCCGGGACGCTGATTGCGACACTCGATGTACGCACCTCAGTGCAGTACTACAGCGGTTCGTTCACCGCGAAGAAGCAGGAGGACCGCTTCGCCTTTGCGGCGCACAACGGCATGACATACTACTTCTATACTACCGGTGACCGCAAGACCAAGGGCGCCATCTACGACTCCAGTGGAGACATACTGGAAAAAGACAACAATTCAGGGGAAGGCCAGAACTTCAGCATGACGTGGACGGCAGACTTCACGGGCACTGCATATCTTGGCGTGATCGAGCAGGGCAAATCCATCGGCGCGTACACGTTGGCCTACTGCTTTGCCCTTGTCGATTCCGCGCCGGATGCTCCGGCGAATCTTGCGGCAAGCCTTGAAAGCGAGACCTCGGTTTCGCTCTCTTGGCCTGACGTCCTCGGCGAGGACGGCTATATCATCTACCGCGACGGCGAAGAAATCGACCGCGTTGGCGACGACGTTGCTTCGTACGCGGACAGCTTCTCGTTCACCGCGGGCTCGTGGTATGCATACAGCGTGTCTGCGTACAATTCGGTCGGCGAATCAGAGGCCGTTGCGGCTGATGCTGTGCTTCCGCACGTTGATGCGCCTGTAGACGTCGAAGTGACGCTGAACAGCCAGACCTCCGTTACCATTGCGTGGAGCGATGTCGAAGGCGCGAGCGGCTACGTACTCTATCGCGATGGAACCGAGATCGCTCGTACAGCAGACAATTCGCATACCGACGATTTCTCTTTCGCTGCAGGCACATCGTACACCTACAGCGTGTCGGCGTACAACGAAGTCGGTGAATCCGAGGCTGTAGCGGCGGATGCGGTGATTCCGCTCGTGGCTGCCCCAAGTGCCTTGACGGCAACAGTCCTGAGCACCACCTCAGTCTTGCTCGAATGGCCCGACGTCGAAGGTGAAAGCGGATACGTCGTCTACATGGACGGAGCCATTGTCGGGGTCGTCGGCGCGGACGTTGTTTCATACACCTATTCCTACTCCTATGCCTTGGGCACGACCTATGTGTTCGGGGTTTCCTCGTACAATGCTGTGGGCGAGTCGGCGACCACCAACAGTGCCGGTGTGATCCCCAATCCGCTGCCGCCGACTGTCTGCTTTACGGCGACCTACGGGGCCAGCAGGGATGATGTCATCTACAGCACAATTCCGCTTGCCGACGGCGGATTCATTGCCTTCGGGTTCTGTAACGGCCCGAATCACGATGCTCTGGTAATGCGTACTGACGGCAGTGGGAATCTACTGTGGTCGAAGAGGCTTGATTACGGCGGGAACGACACGTTCTTCAAGGCAAGAATGCTCGCGGACGGCAATTTCGCTGCAGTTGGTTTCGCGTTGGATCCCCCCCAGGGAGGCAACAACGCGAAGATTCTTGCTGCCGAATTCGACGTCAACGGGAATGTCGTGTGGCAACAGGTCATGGGTGGCTCGGGTGATAACTACGCAACAGATGTGATAGAAGCATCTGACGGGAGCCTGATGATTACCGCGCAGACTCTGGCCAGCGGGGCAGGCGGGATAGACGGAGTGGTAATCAAGATGAGCCGCAGCGGAAGTGTGCTTTGGTGCAAGACATATGGCGGATCTTCCTGGGACACGTTCACCAGGATCGTTGAGACCAACGACGGGTTCATCTTGCTGGGCGCCACGGAAGGTTCGTACTCCTCTGTGGATTGGGACGCATGGGCGCTCCAGATTGACTTCTCAGGTAATCTCATCTGGCAGAGCAAGTTGGACGGATCCCATCCGGACTTTTTCAACGATATGGCGCCAACGGATGATGGCAACTTCATCCTTGTCGGAACCACGAGCAACCTGTTTGGCGGCTCCAACAACGAAATGCTCATCGCGAAGATGACACCATCGGGCACTTTCCTGTGGCAGAAGGTTATTTCTTCCAGCGGGTCCGAAGGTGCCTATCGCATCACCCGTCTTTCGGACGGCAACTTCCTGATCGGCGGATGCACAAACTCATACGGGAACGGCGGATTCGACATGATATTGCTGAAGATCGACGCCAACTGCAACATTATCTGGCAGAGAACATATGGAAGAACCGGCGATGACTACCTTATGCAGGTGAAAGAGTTGCCCGATGGGAAGCTCGTGTTCTCCGGGGACTCAACGGGGTCGTCCGCGGATGTCTTCATCGCGGTTGCCGATGGAAATGGCCTGTTTGACGGCACAAGGCCCTCGTTCTGCAAGGACTCGGCATACACCGTGCAGTCCATCTCCTATCCTGTTTACCAGACGAGTTGCATAGCGAAACCATGGGCCATTCCGCTGTTGTCCTACACTGCAACTCCGGTGAGTGTGAGCCTTACGGTCACCTTCCTGTATTAGCGGAAATCACCTGGGCAGATCAAACAGAGGGCGTCCTTCGGGACGCCCTCTTGATTCAAGGCTGCTTCCATTCGTGTTCCACCATCTTCGCCTCATGGCTGGTGATTGTCACATCCCGTTCGGAGATTTCCCCAAATCCTGGCTTCAGGTCACCACTAACGCGCTTCAGTCCTGCAGGACGCGCTTTCAGATCTGCCGGGAACGCGAACCCTGGGCCAAGCTTCACAAGCCAGGCATCGTTCATTCCGCTGCCGAAAGACCGCGTGGTCCCGCACAGCAGGAGCCCTTCCGGAGTGTTCATACTCGCAATGACTTGGTCATTGTCAGGACCGCCGAACAGTCTGTCGAATGCAATACTCCCGTCCGATCTCAGAGCGACAAGCAGGGCGTCGGAGGTCGCAGGATCAACGCTGTTGTCTTCAACCTGTCCTCCGAAGATGTACAGCCCTTCTCGTTCGGCAAGGGCACGACCCGGGCTCTGATTGTCAGGAGCGGAGTACTTGTATTGCCAGAGAAGTGAGCCATCCGGAGCGAACTTCAGCGCGATGAGATCAAGATCGTCCTGGGCGATTGCACTGTAACCTGTCATAAGGTAGTTGCCGTCAGATGTAGGAATAATCTGTCCGGCCTCCTCCGGACGCTCAGTTCCCCAAGTGCTGCACCACTTGACATTGAGGTCGGCGGAGAGTCGCATCGCGCAGAAGTCGAAGTCGCCCTGTCCGAAAGATTTGGTCCAGCCCCCGATGACCCAATCGCCGTCAGTGCAGGGCAGAATGTTCATGGCATAGTCGCGATCGGGGCCGCCGAAGGCACGAGCGGACATGACTTTCCAGTCTTTGTCCAGCCTTATCAAGGCAACTTCGAATTCGTGATCTTGCGTGCTGAAACCGGAGGCTGTCGCAAGGAGCATTAAGCCCTTGTCTCCAAGAGGGATGACCTTGGCAGGGCGAAGTTCCTCAGGGCTGGAAAGCGCAATTTGCCGTGTCAAGTGACCATCCGCACCTATCTCCGCCAGCACAGTGTTGTTGCGCCTGCGGGCGCCGAATGAGTTGGAGCATCCGGCGACGAGGAATGACCCATCAGGCATAGGGGTAACAGCGGTAATGAATTCATCCTCCGGTCCTACCCAAGCTCGCGCCAACATCAGGTTTCCTCTTGAGTCATATTTGGCGAGAAGCCAATCCTGTCCTATGTTGGGAGTGGGTCTACTGTCATCGTTTATCCACGGGGGTTGGCCGGAGACGGATGTTGTCGAACCCCCTGCGATGATCCCTCCGTCGATTGTAGGCGCGATAACGTTGAAGTTGTCTATCCCCGGCCCCCCAAAGGTTCGATGCCAGCCTCCAAATGGAATTCGTAGCGGCGAAGTGGTCGAGTTAACCACTGGGGAAGCTGGTCGCGCGGCAGGATTGAAGAGGATGCCAGGATACAGGAGAAGGGCACCCACGGCAACCAGGAGCAAGAGCACCAATAGAAGGGGGACACGCGTTCGCCGGTCACAGGTTCTCTTTTCCTCGGGATGAGCATCCTGTCTTTCAGGCACCTGCGGAGGTTCTGCCGCAAGCTCTTCAGAAAGCGCGACGAGCGTGGCAATCGCGGCCACAAGTGTGAGCCCTTTACTTTCGAGGATCTTGGCAAGGGCATTGCGCGCATCTTCAAGCCTGTTTCGGACGGTTCCCGGGGAGACATCAAGCAGAACTGCCGCCGCTGCTGTAGGTATGTCAGCAAGGAATAGAACCACTGCTTCGCGCTGCTCTTCCGGGAGTTCTTCGACTGACTCATACAGCAGGTTCAGGGCTTTGTGCCTGTCGGCGGGGGAATCCCCCTTGCAGGCCGCGTCAAGCACCTCCGGGTCGGCATTCATTATGCACGATCTGCGCGACTTGCGCGACCGGGCCAAATCCAGGGCTCGGCGGGCAGTAACCGTCACGAGCCACCCGTGCGCAATCTGCGATGTTGCCCCGGTGGCGCGTTTGGCCCATTCCTTCCACAGCGCCAGAAACGCCGTGTTGACGGCTTCCTCGGCATCCTCGGCGTCGCCGCACCTTGCAAGGGCCAGTCGCACAAGGGACTGCCTTGTGAGACCGTGAATCCGGCCAAGGATACTTTCAGCGGAATCACGATCAGGGGTAGACATCAGCAGTTTCAGCAAGTCATCAACCATATGCACTCTCCAGCGGTATTGTGACGCCGTTGTTCAATCATGCAAATAGTGACGCCTCATGAGTGTCCGATTTTTTTGTGTTGTGCACGGCGCGGTGCGATAAGCAGATGGCAGTTTTTCTGTCCGCTGTGCCCTCATTGAACCAACAAGGAGGAAATAATGAGGCGAGTAACCGTATTGTACGCTCTGTTAGCTCTCATGATCGTGGTCTCCGCAACCGGCATGCGAACAGCCCACGCCGACAAGGCAAAGGGGACATTCCCCGGAACGCTGATCGCCACACTCGATGTACGCACCTCGGTGCAGTACTACAGCGGTTCATTCACCGCGAAGAAGCAGGAGGACCGCTTCGCATTCACGGCGTACGACGGGATGACCTACTACTTCTGCACCACCGGTGACCGCAAGACCAAGGGCGCTATCTACGACGCAAGCGGCGACATTCTTGAAAAAGACAACAATTCAGGGGAAGGCCAGAACTTCAGCATCACGTGGACGGCTGACTTCTCTGGCACAGCATATCTTGGCGTGATCGAGCAGGGGAAGGCCATCGGCGCATACACGTTAGCCTACTATTTTGCTTTGGTCGGCTCCGAGCCCGAAGCACCTGCGAGCCTTGCGGCAAGCCTTGAAAGCGAGACCTCGGTTTCGCTCTCCTGGCTTGACGTCCTCGGCGAAGACGGCTTTGTGATCTACCGCGACGGCGAAGAAATCGACCGCGTAGCAGATGACGTTACATCGTACACGGACACCTTCTCATTTGTGGCGGGCGCATGGTACACCTACAGCGTGTCGGCGTACAACAGCGTCGGTGAATCAGACCCGACCTTCGCGAACGCAGTTCTTCCGCATGTTGCTGCGCCTGCAAGCGTCGAAGCCACGCTGAACAGCCAGACCTCTGTGACGATAACTTGGAGCGAAGTTGAAGGAGAGACCGGCTACATCGTATATCGCGACGGGGTCGAAATCGCGCGTACGACGGGCAACTCCTACACTGACGACTATTCGTTCGCCGCAGGCACCTCGTACGCATACAGCGTGTCTGCGTACAATTCAGTCGGTGAATCCGAGGCTGCTGCGGCGGGTGCAGTGATGCCACTTGTGGGCGCTCCAAGTGCCTTGACGGCAACGCTGTTAAGCTCTACGTCAGTGCTGCTGGAATGGGACGATGTGGCGGGCGAGACAGGATACATCATTTACCTCAATGGCGCAGAAGTCGCCTTCGTCTCCAGCAATACCACCAGCTACACGGATAGCTACGCATTCGCCGCGGGCACATCGTACACCTACAGCGTCTCGGCCTGCAATGACGTAAGCGAGTCAAGCGCTACCGAAGCGAACCCGTTCTCAGTTACGAGCGTCGTTCAAGTGGCCGCAGGTTCCGCGCACACCCTCGTCCTGTATTCCGACGGTTCGGTTTATTCGTGGGGATCGAACAATATGGGCCAACTCGGTCTTGGAAACAACACCGACAAAAACACCCCACAGCTTGTTTCGGCACTTTCGGGCAAGGGAGTTGTCGCGATCGCTGCGGGCTATTGGCACTCCATCGCCCTCTGCTCGGACGGCAAGGTTTACATATGGGGATACAACCAGTACGGCACGCTCGGACTTGGAAATAGCTCGAACAAGAACACACCGCAACTCGTTACAGCGCTTTCCAGCAAGACCGTTATCGCAGTTGCCGCAGGCTGCTACTTCTCGCTTGCCCTGTGTTCGGATGGCGCGGTGTATGGGTGGGGGTCCAATGACAGTGGGCAGCTCGGCCTTGGCTACAGGTCAAACGAATATTCGCCGCGGCTGATATCCGCGGTGTCAGACAAGGGCGCCATTGCTCTTGTTCCGGGCGACAGTTTTGCTCTCGTCCTGTGCTCAGACGGAGCGGTCTATGCAATGGGCGGAAACACCGAGGGCCAACTCGGATTAGGGGACAACTCCCACAAGTACACTCCCCTGCTCGTGACCGGGCTCTCCGGAAAGGGCGTTGTCGAGGTTGCCGCAGGGCAAGCGCATTCCCTTGCACGGTGCTCGGACGGGTCAGTCTATGCATGGGGACGCAATACTAAGGGCGGGCTTGGGCTCGGGCACAGCACGAGCAAAAACACGCCGCAACTCGTATCCGGGCTTTCAGGCGTGGGCGCCGTCAAGCTCACCGCAGGCCGTTACCAGTCATTTGCCTTGTGCTCGGACGGTTCGGTTCTTGCTTGTGGGTACAATGGCAACGGAGAACTCGGGTTGGGTGACAATACCGACAGGAACACTCCCCAGCCAGTATCCAGCCTGTCCGGAGAGGGAGTCATCGATATCGCCGCAGCTTGGGATTACTGCTTCGCGTTCTGCCTGGACGGCCCGATTTACGCGTGGGGACTTAATGAGTATGGTCAACTCGGCTTGGGCGACTACACAAGCCGGAACACTCCCACTCTTGTAACCATGCCCTAACTTCCCGCCGACTTCCCCTCCCAAAACAAAAAAGAGGGCGTCCTTCGGGACGCCCTCTTGGCTAATGGTCGAGTGATCTGCTATATGACGATGTTCTCGCCTGCAGACTTGGGCTCTTTGCCTTCCTCGACATCGAGGGGGGCAATGAGGCATTCGGCGGTGATCATCATGGCGGCCATCGAGGCCGAGTACTCGAGCACGGTGCGGGATACCTTGGTGGGATCCAGGATGCCGCGCTCGCGCAGGTTCACGAACTCATGCGCACGAGCGTCAAACCCCATTTCGGGGCCCATCTCGCTGAGTTCGGAGACGATGGCGGAACCATCTTCGCCTGCATTGCTTGCGATGATGCTGACCGGGACTGAAAGCGCGTTCATTACGGCCTTCACGCCCCATTGCTCATCGCCTTCGAGCTTCAATGCGGCCAGCTTGGGGGTGGCCCTGTACAGCGCGAGTCCTCCGCCGATTACGCTGCCCTCTTCAGCGGCAGCCTTGGCGGCGTTGACAGCGTCTTCGACGATGTCCTTGCGGTGCTTGAGTTCCATCTCGGTCGCGGCGCCAACGGAGATCTCGGCCACGCCGCCGGTCAACTTGGCAAGCCGCTCTTCGAGTTTCTCGCGGTCATAGTTGGACTTCGTCTGCTCGATGGCGGAGCGAATCTGGGCTATGCGGGCCTCGATGGCCTCGCGCGAGCCCTTTCCGCCGATGATGACGGTGTTTTCTTTCTCGACCTCGACCTTGGTGGCCCGGCCGAGCATTTCAAGTGTCGCGTTTTCGAGCTTCATTCCCTTTTCTTCGGTGATCACGGTGCCGCCGGTGAGCACGGCCATGTCTTCCAGCATCGCCTTGCGGCGGTCACCGAAAGCGGGGGCCTTCACCGCGCACAGCCGAAGCACTCCGCGCAGGGCGTTGATGACCAGCAGGGAGAGTACCTCGTTCTCGATATCCTCTGCGATAATCAGCAGGGGAGACGAGCCGGCGGTCTTCTCGAGGATGGGCAGCAGTTCCTGCACCGTGGAGATCTTCTTGTCGTAGAAGAGAATAAGGGGCTCGTCGATGACGGCTTTCTGCTTCTCACGATTGGTGATGAAATATGGCGAAAGATAGCCCTTGTCGAAGTTCATACCATCTACGAACTCGAGGGTGGTGTTGATGCTCTTGCCCTCTTTCGTCGAGATGGCGCCCTTGGCCCCGACCTTCTGGACGGCCTTGGCCACGAGTTCACCGATTTCGACATCGTTATTGGCCGAAATGGTGGCGACCTGGGTCAGCTTGGCAAGGGTGTCGCAGGGCTTGGAGATGTCCTTGAGGTGGTCGCGCACGATGACAACGGCCTTCTCGATCCCGCGCTTGATTGCCATGGGATTGGATCCGGCGGTCACGTAGCGCATACCCTCGGCGAAGATGGCTTCGGTGAGGATAGCGGAAGTGGTGGTGCCGTCGCCGCAGGTATCGTTGGTATGGCTCGATACTTCCCTGATCAGTTGGCAGGCGAGATTCTCGAACTTGTCCTCGAGCTCGATGTCCTTGATAACCGAAACGCCGTCAGCGGTGGCTTGCGGCTTGTCAGCTCCACGCTGAAGAATTACGTTGCGTCCGGCGGGACCCAGTGTAACGCGGACCGCATCGGCGGTCTTGCGTACGCCTGAGTACAGCTTTGCGCGGGCACTATCAGAATAGGTCAACTGCTTGGCCATGGTTCCTCCTTAGCCCTCTATTACCGCGAGAACATCATCCTCGCGCAGAAGCAGGTATTTCTCGTCGCCCCTCTTGATTTCGGTGCCGGAGTACTTGCTGTAGAAGACCTTGTCGCCGACCTTTACCTCGAGGGGATTGCGTGTGCCATCCTCACGGGTGCGGCCGGGCCCGACGGCGATGATTTCGCCCTTCGTGCTCTTCTCCTTGGCGGTGTCCGGAAGGATAATCCCGCCGGGGGTCTTGTCTTCAGACTCGATCGGCTTAACCAGAACCCTGTCTTCGAGTGGACGTATCTTAAGCATAACTTCCTCCAATCTCTCTTACATTCCGCCGAAGCCGCCCATGCCACCCATCCCGGGCATACCGGGCATACCGCCGCGGGGCGAGGGGGCTGCGGACTTCTTCTCAGGGATATCGGTGATAAGGCAGTCGGTTGTGAGCAGCATGCCAGCGGCTGAGGCGGCGTAGATGAGGGCGCTCTTGACGACCTTGGTGGGGTCGATGACGCCGGTCTTGACCATATCGCCGTACTCGTAGCTGTCAGCATTGAATCCGTAGTTGCCGGACTTCTTTTCGACGTGCCGCAGAACAACGGCGCCATCGAATCCGGCGTTGTCGGCGATTGCGCGCAAAGGCACTTCAACCGCGCGGTGTACGATTTCGATACCGGTCTTGAAATCGCCTTCGCCCTTGGCGTTCTTCAGAACCTTGCGGGCGCGGATAAGCGCAACTCCACCACCGGGCAGGATGCCTTCTTCAACGGCTGCGCGCGTTGCGTGAAGCGCGTCGTCGATGCGCATCTTCTTTTCCTTCATCTCGGCTTCCGTGGAGGCGCCGACCTTGATAACGGCAACGCCGCCAGCCAGCTTTGCAAGGCGCTCCTGGAGTTTTTCGCGGTCGTAGTCGCTTGTGGACAATTCGATCTCGTGGCGGATCTGCGCGATGCGCTCCTTCACGTCGGCCGGGCGACCTGAGCCCTCGACGATAGTGGTGTTTTCGCTGTCAACGACCACCTTGCGGGCGGTGCCGAGATCGCTCAGTCCAAGGCTCTTGAGCTCGATGCCAAGATCCGAGGAAACGAATCGCGCACCGGTGACCAAAGCGATATCCTGCAGCATTGCCTTGCGGCGGTCGCCGTAGCCCGGCGCCTTGACGGCGCAGACCTGCAGCACGCCGCGCAGCTTGTTCACCACGAGCGTTGCGAGGGCCTCGCCCTCGATGTCCTCGGCGATGATAAGCAGGGGGGCTTTGTGCTGCATAACGCGTTCGAGCAACGGGATGATGTCGCGCGCGTTCGAAATCTTCTTCTCGGTTACGAGGATAAGAGGATCCTCAAGCTCGACCTTCAGGTGCTCAAGGTTGGTCACGAAGTTCGGCGACATATAGCCGCGGTCGAACTGCATACCGGTGACCACGTCAACCACGGTGTTGGCGCCACGGCCTTCTTCCACCGTGATAACGCCGTCCTTGCGGTTGACTTTCTCCATCGCATTGGCGACCATCTTGCCGATCTCGGCGTCGCTGTTCGATGCGATATAAGCGACCTTCTCGAGCTGCTCGTTAGCATTGATGGGGATCGAGGCTGCGGTCAATTCGGCGCAGATGAGCTCAACGGCCTTGTCGATGCCGCGCTTGAGCTTCATCGGGTCGGCGCCTGCGGCCACATTGCGCAGCCCTTCGAGGAATATCGCCTCGCACAGAATCGTGGCGGTGGTGGTGCCGTCGCCGGCAGCTTCGCCGGTCTTCGATGCGGATTCGCGGACCATCCTCGCGCCCAGATTCTCGAGCTTATCGGCGAGGTCGATCTCCTCCGCTACGGTCACTCCATCCTTTGTGATCTGGGGCGAGCCCCATGATTTGTGGATAATGACATTTCTCCCTCTCGGACCGAGGGTTGTCTTGACGGCGCGGCTTAGCTTTTCGACTCCCTCCTTGAGGGATTTGCGCGCGTCATCACCGAACGTGAGCTTCTTGGCCATCTTTCATCCTCCAATTGCCAGCGGGGGCGTTAGAAAGACAATGCGAGAATAGAGCACGTTCAAGCAAAACTCGTGCCCATTCCGTGTGTTTTGCCGAATTCCGCCGGAATTGGCCATCCGGCGCGGCTACTGTAACTGGATTGTACCCGACGGCCGTGCGGAGGGGAGGTCAAAATGACAAGCCGCCCGTCGGTGATTGGTCAGTTAGGGGGAAGAAGCGTGTCAACGAAAGACAGTTGCGGGGCTCCAGCTAAGTCCCTACTCCGATGCCCTTTCTGGCGTAGGTTTCTTTTATGATTGTCTCGAGTCCGCCCAGCGCCCGCATGAAGAAAAGAGCGCCAAGTATGCAGAACAGCCCGCTGAGCAGAATCGTCCAAGGCGTTGTGATCCACGACGCGGTGAATCCGGCCATCAGGCTGCCAAACGGCATCGTCCCCAGGAAGGCCATCGCGTAGAAGCTCATCACGCGGCCCCGCTTGTCGTCATCCACGATTGTCTGGATGAACGTATTGCACGAAGCCATCTGGAACATCATCCCAAATCCCGTGATGACCATGAATATCATCGACAAGGACTGAATTCTGGATGAAGAGAGCAGGATCAGGCCGCAGCCGAAGATGGTCGTCGCGAACGGTATGAACCGGATGTTTATCACCTTGGTGCGAGATGCCAGAAGAAGCGCTCCGGAAAGTGCACCTATTCCTGCGCAGGCCAGAAGAAATCCCTGGGTTCGCGAGTCGCCATGGAGCACGTCGCGGGCATATGCAGGCATAAGGGTTGCGTACGGCATTCCCATGAGGCTCGTGAGTCCGATTATCAGAAGGACAGCACGAATCGGGATGAAGTTGTAGGCGTAATCGAATCCCTCCTTCAATTCCTGGAAGATCGCGCGTTTTTTTGCACGGATTTTCTTCGCGATGTGCATTGCCAGAAGAGCAGCGATGACAGCAGAATAGCTCACGGCGTTCAGGAGGAAGCACCAGCCTTCCCCAAATGCGGCGATGATCAGCCCGGCGACGGAAGGGCCGATCAGTCGAGCGCCGTTGAATATGGCGGAGTTGACGGCAATCACGTTGCCGATGTCTTCTTTGCGCTCGACCATGTCCACAACGAATGACTGGCGGGTTGGGGCATCGAATGCGTTGACAAGGCCGAGGAAAATGCTGAGGCAGAAGATGTGCCAGATCTGGATTTGCCCTGACATGAACAGATAGGCGAGTGCGAACGCCTGGATCATCGAGAGGATCTGCGTCACCACGAGTATCTTGTGTCGGCTGATCCTGTCCGCCACCACTCCCGCAAACGGGCCGAGGACGAAAGTGGGCAATTGGC
>JBAZOJ010000091.1:0-12370 GCA_041648755.1 Candidatus Brocadiia bacterium | reverse complement strand
TGGATGCAGTGCTTGCCGAATGCGAGCGAATGGACTCGATTGCCGTGGGACCGGGGCTGTCTCAGGATACGGCGACCTGTAAGTTTGCGTTGGGGCTCTACGAGCGAACCAAGTGCCTTGCGGTTTTCGATGCGGACGCCCTGAACGCCTTGGCATGGGGCGAGTCTGACCTCAGCCGACACGATGGCGCGCGCATTCTCACACCACACCCCGGAGAATACCGGCGGCTCATGCCAAAAGCCGAGGGAACTGAAGTGGAACTTGCGTCCGCTCTGGCTGTCACATGCCGGGGCACGGTAATCTACAAGGGTTCCTGTCCCGTTGTCTGCGATGGAAACCGGTACTCGGTCATCGAAGTCGGGACTCCGGCGCTCGCTCACGGTGGTTCAGGTGACGTACTTACGGGCCTGGTAGCTTCGTTGTGCGCACGGCTGAAAGACGGATGGACGGCCGCTTTGCTCGGTACTTATCTGCACGCACGAGCGGGAGCAATGGCGGGTTGTGCACTCACCGAAGAGTGCGTTACTTCCACGGATATAGTTGACATGCTGCCACGAGCCTTCGCGGAACTGGCCGCGGAAAGAACCTGATGTCGGGCGACGAGAACAAGCTGCTGACACAATTTGTTGAGGGCGACGAATCCGCCTTCGAGCAGCTTATCCTCATGTATCAGGCGCGGCTCGTGAGTTTCTTCTTTCGCTGCAGTTGGGACCGGTCCACAGCCGAGGATCTTGCGCAGGAGACCTTTGTGCGGGTATACTCCTCTTTGCGCAAGGAGAACTCAGGGATGCCGTTCGGGGTTCTCTTGTTCCGCAATGCGAAACTGGTCTGGTTCAACACGCTCCGAAGGAAGTACCGGGCAGGCAAAGCGCTCGAGAAGCTGGAAGAGAACACGCGACATGAGCAGAAGATCAAGTCAGGCACCGGCTCGGTGGACGAGCTTGATCGAACAGAGAAGATTCGGCGGCTTCACGAGGCCTTGGAGGAACTGGATTCCGACCACAGGCTTATCGTGGAGATGAGCTACTTCATGGGCCTGCAGTACAAGGAAATCGCCGACATTCTTGACATTCCACTCGGGACAGTCAAGAGCCGGATCAGCCACGCAATGACGAGACTTCGCGGGATGATGGAAAAGGACAAGCCATGACAGATTCCGAACCAAAGCCTTTTTACAGCCTCACAAAGCAGCAAGTCGCGCACATCGTGACTGAACACAAGCTCCCCGCTTACCGCGCCGCACAAGTGTGGAAACACGCGTATTCGCAAGGCGGGTGGGGATTCGAACGTGCTACAGCGATCCCCAAAGGGCTGCATGTCGAGTTTGAGGAGGCTTTCCCGCTCAAGACCGCTGTAGAAAAGAAGCGGCTGGCCTCCAGCGATGGGGATACCGAGAAGTTCCTGTTTGAGTTCCCGGGCAATTCGTTTATCGAGGCCGTTGTGATCGGTGCGCCCGGGAGAACTGCTGTGTGCCTGTCCACCCAGGTCGGCTGCGATTTGGGTTGCACTTTCTGCGCGTCAGCGCACGGCGGTAAACAGAGAGACCTTCTGGACTACGAGATCATTGAAGAATTCGTTGCCAGTACATCGCTCTCCGGGCGGAAGATCACCCATGTCGTGTTCATGGGGATGGGCGAGCCGCTGCTGAATCTGCACAACGTGATTTCCTCCATTAAGGCGCTGGTGGATCCCGACAGATTTGGAATCTCTCATCGCAGGATCACCGTTTCCACGATCGGCGTTGTACCGGGGATCCGTGAGCTTGCGAAGTCCGAGCTGGGAGTATCGCTCGCCATTTCCCTCCATGCCCCCAACCAGGAGTTGCGCGCCCGACTCATTCCTTCCGCGAAGAAATGGCTCTTCGACGACATTATCGAGGCTGCGCGATTCTACCAGGAAACCACCGGACGCCAGGTGACATTCGAGTACTGTTTAATCGATGGAGTAAACGATTCGCCCATCAGCGCCCGGGAACTGGCGCGTAAGCTGAAGAGCGGAGGATACGCAATCAACATCATCCCGCTCAACCCGATTCCGGGATGCGAGTACCGGTCTCCGGTGCCGGAAACGGTTGACCGATTCAAGAATGCCCTGGTGGAAGCTGGCCTGACAGCGACAGTCAGGCGCGAAAAAGGGGCGGACATCGGGGCTGCCTGTGGCCAATTGAGGCGAGAGGGCGTATAATGGCCTCGATGGAGAATGTGGGACGCCAGTCACCAGAGCAATCGTCCGACCCTGCAGACTACGGCGGGGTCATAACACCGGAGGAACTCCGCGACCTGCGGAGCCTTCCACCGAGTGATCTCACCGATGCGCAACTGGTTCATCTTGTTCAGAACGGTGAGGAACAAGTGTTTGACTGGCTGGTGACCCGGTACCAGGACCGAATCTACAATACTTCCGTGCGCATGCTTGGCGATGCTGATGAAGCGCTCGAAGCCACGCAGGAAGTGTTTGTGAAAGCATATCGCGGAGTCGCGCGGTTCGAGTTCAAGTCGTCATTCTATACGTGGCTGTTCCAGATCGCCCTGAACTACTGCCGCTCCCGCCTTCGCACATACGGCAGGTCCGGCAGGATGAAAATGTTGCCGTTGGATGCTGCGGGCGACGACGATGAGCCTCAGGCGTTTTCGATACCCGATGATGCGCCCCTTCCATTGGACAGGCTCGAGCGCAAGGAACTCGCCGCAGCAGCGGAGAAAGCGCTTGCCAGACTTCGCCCGGAATTCCGGGAGGTTATCATATTGCGGGACATCGATGGTCTGAACTATGATCAGATCGCGATAATGCTTGACTGCAGCATGGGCACGGTCAAGTCTCGTCTGCACCGGGCGAGAAACGCTCTCGCGGTCGCTCTGAGGAAGTACATAGAGGGGTGAGCAATGAAGCCAGGTGATAGAAAGAGCACTTCACTCGGGGTAGCCCACTGGCGAACCGTCCTGGTGGTTTCCGGCGTTGCTCTGGCTGTCCTGCTTACAGCCTACATCGCACTTGGCGAGTACTTCATGAAGGGCGGGGCAAGCGCGGAGCTTACCGGCGATTACGGTGGAGCAGCAAGGGACTATGATCGCGCCCGTGCGGTGTTCGGGTTTTTTGGAAAGTCCGCGAAACGTGCTGCGGCGCTACGTTCTCTATCCTCGGTGTACGCCTCCCTCGGCAGATACGATCAGGCGCTTCCCGTCACAATCGAGATTGCTGCGTACGAAAAGGCGCGTGCGGACCGAGGAGTTGCTGAAGTATCCGTTTACGCGGACGCGTTGGCTCAGTGTGCCTTCCAGCGCATGATGCTGGGGCAGTTTGAGGAAACAGATCGACTTCTCAGAGAGGCCTTGAGGGCAGACCCTGCAAACCCGCAAGCGCAATATGTGACAGGCCTTACCGAAATGCAGGAGCGCAACACCGAAGCGGCCCTTGCCAGCTTCTCAAGCGCTATTGCCGAAGCGACGAAACGCAAAGATCCTGCGCTTGGCACTTACTATCTTGCCCGTGCCGAGGGTGATGCAGCGATAGAGAACTATCGTCGGGCGCAAACGGATGCCGAATTGGCCATGAAGGCCGGTCTCAGGGACAGGAAAGCGTGGCTGCTTGTCGTTAAAAGCCACGTCATGTTGGGAGAGATCGAACTTGCGACGACAGCTTGTGCCTCTGCATTGAAGGAGTTCCCCGAAGACACCGTTCTTGTCTCCTACCTGGCCACGATCAACATGATAAACCTCAAGATGGCTGAGGCGCAGCGTCTCTTTCTCGGTCTGATATCCAAAGGAAACAGCGTATCCCGGGAAGCGGTGTTCTCGCTCGGAGTCACATACTTCTGCGCGGGAGACTGTGAACAGGCGAAAAGGTCGCTGATCGAGGCGCGGGAGGTGGATCCGATCCTCTCGGCAGTCTTGCTTGTGATGTGCAATATTGCCACGGGCTCGCCTAATGCCAAGGTGCTTACAGACTTGGGAATCCAGGCTGAAGATCTTGGCAATCCGCGTCTGCTCTTCTATCGGGATGTCTTTCAGCGGCGATACCAGTGGGAAGCCCTCAAGAAGATGCTGGAGCTTCGACATGTCTCGTTCGCGACCACCGATGCGGCCAAACAGGCAATCGAAGTCGTTGGAGTCGACCCTGGCGTACGTCTTGCCGACATATCGTGGGAGGAAGTTGCCCTGGTCTGCGGGCTGAGCGCAAAGCTTGCCGGTGAGAAGACGACGGCGAAGGAGTTTTTCGAGGAAGCCTTGGATTCCCGCAACTATTTCTACTGGTCGTACATCATCGCCAAGAGCGAGAACGCAGCGCTCGGGAGGAAATGATGTGCGCGTTTGACTGGCGCGCATACTTGGACGGCTTGGTGAACTACGAGGCCCATCGTGCGGCTGACTACGCGCGCGAACGTCCTTCCCTGGAGCCCTATCGCAAGTTTCTCGTAACTCTTGAGCTGCCCTCACCGGATACGACATATGTGATCGTGGGCGGGTCAAAAGGGAAGGGGACCACGGCCGCTTATCTGCATGCTATGATTATTGCACGGGGCGAGTCATGCGGGCTTTATACGTCGCCATCCTTCTTTGACGTCAGCGAGCGGATACGCATCGGGATCTCTGATGCGGATTCCACGCTTATGGAGCGCGCACTGCAGACTGTTGCCGATGCTGCTTCCAAGACCAAGTACCGTCTCTCCTGGTTCGAGGCGATGACTGCTGCCGCGTTCGAGGCTTTCAAGCTCTCCGCGTGCCGATATGCCGTTCTTGAGGTCGGGCTCGGAGGAAGACTGGACGCAACAAATGCAGCGGACTGCCCGGTTGCGCTCTTTGGCCCGATTCAGTTGGAGCACACAACCGTACTGGGGGATACACTCTCCCTGATTGCCGAGGAGAAGGCAGCAATTATGCGGCGTGGCGGGAGAGCATTTTCCTTGCCTCAGCAGCCGGATGCGGAAGCTGTTCTGCGAAAGCACGCCAGGAAGATCGGCTGCGACTATTCCATCGTTGGTCCTTCCGAAAGCTCAGGATCGGGGCGCGCGGAAGTGGATTCCGGGAGATTCGAGTTCGACTACGCCAGCGATGTGCCCGTTCTGAAGGACGACAACCTTTTGGCGGTATCCGCCTACGCTGCCCTCTTCGGCAAGGCCCCCCCCAAGACCTACGCGGGTTTCTTCCGTATGCCTGGCAGGTATCAGCTTGTTTCGTCGTTGCCCGGACCGGTGATTCTCGATGTAGCGCACACATCGCCATCGTTGACCGCATTGCTCGATTACTGCACCAACAAGTGGGGAACATTCAGGTTGCTGTTCGCTTGTCTTTCCGACAAGGATATTGAGGGAATGCTAAGGCGTGTTTCCGATTGCAGGGCCATTTCCGAGGTAACCTTCGCTGATTTGAGCGACAAGAGGGCGGTTCCCGGCGGACAGTTCCGAGCCCGGTTCTCGGCGCTTTCTGGTCGCCCTTGCTCAGTCCTTCGCCCTGACGATTTCCGGACCCTTGCCACCCGCAATGCTTCACCGTTGCTGGTAACCGGAAGCTTCAGACTTATTGCCGAGTTCGCCCGGAGAGTCGATTGTGCCGTGGCCGATGCGTAGAGCCAGCATCTGCGCCCTTTGCCTCATTTTTGTCATAGCCGCTGTCTCCTCCCCGGGGATTTCTGAGCAGGTGCTCTGGAAGCAGCAAGTGCTTGAGAATGGTCTCAAGGTCTTCGCCGCAAAGACCGAATCCTCGAATGGCCGCGTTGCTTTGGCCTTGAAATACCGAACCGGGGCACGGAGCGACCCCTCCGGGTTGGATGGGCTCGCGCATTTGCTGGAACACTTGACCTTCTACGGCATTTCAACAGTCGGCCCTTGTGGCGCCGATAAGATTGCATCCTCATGTTTTGGCACTGTCGGTGGAACAGTGAGTTGGGATTGCACGGTTTTCCATTGGGAACTGAGTTCGGCAACGCTTCCCCGCGCATTGGAGTTCGAAAAGGCCAGGATGGCTGTTCCTGTCTTCACCGACGATGACCTTCAACGTGAGCGCAGAGTCATTCTTTCGGAGACCTCTGAATCGAAGGAGGGCGTGGATAGCCTTGCAGGGAGGGCATTTTCTGCCATTCTGGGCGGAGACATCCGCCCGATTGGCGGTTCTCCCGCAACACTGTCGGCCATATCGGTTGACGACCTGAAAAGGTTCCATGAGCGGAACTATCGTCCGGGGAACGCCGAAATCTACATTGCTGGCGACATGGAGACCGGCGAAATGATGAAGCTTGTGGCCAAGGTCTTCTCTTCGCTACCGGGCAAGCCGATCCCCCAGGTTCCCAGCGTCGCATCACCGACCGGCAATCCGCTGTTATGTGTGACGGATGGCGGAGGATTGCTTGTTGTTCCGTTGAGCGCAGATCCCGCTCAAGCTCGTCAAATAGCCCTGCAACTCGAGTCACTGCTGACTATTTCCGGTTCGCCTGTGGTTCGCGAGATGATTATAGAACGGCGGGAAATCTCTGATCTGTCTGTTGATACTGCTGTCATCGGCGGATACTGCTATGCCCTTGTAAGGTTTTCGTGCTCCGATCTGGCTGAGACCATGTGGGGACGGCTCCTTGCCTGCATCAGGAAGCATGCGGAGGATCCCATTCTGAAGGAATGTGGGATCGCGGCGTCAAAGCTTGCCATAGCAGACGCGCGGAGAGAGGAATTGGCTCCGTGGTCGCTCGTGCGCAACGCGGCAATGTCAGCAAGTTGCGATTGGCGTGCTGCATGGCTGAAAGCGGCAGGCTCCGAACTGACAGTCGATCCCGTTGCAGCCGTAGCGCTGGTCAACTCAACATTTGACCTTGTTCATGTTGCAGGACCCGAGCCCGTCGCCTCGGGGGGATTCCATCTGGGACGTGGGAAGGGCGATGAAGCGGGAAAAGAGGACTACGTTGAATATAAGAAACGTGCGTTCGACAGATGCCGTTCAGTTTTTGTCTCGGATGAGCCTGAGTTGGGTCTGTCAGCCTTTTCCGTTGCGTTCCGAGGTCCCGGCGGGCTGAACTTGTTTGACGCTATTGCCGCGTCCAGAGTGAGATTTCACGCAGCGGCCAAATCATCACTTACGTCCTTTGAGCTGGAGAAGCTCGGCTGGCGATGGGATATCGGCCCGTATGTCTGGTCTTTCTGGGGTATCTCAGGAAATCTCCCAAGTGCCCTTCGGCTGGTATTGGCCAAGCTTCGCATCACGTACGAGCCCCTTGAGGAGGCGCGATTCCAGATAGGTTTACTCGCAGCGGGAAGAGATTTTCAGGAGGCTGCCGCCAGAGCGCTCTTTGGGCGGGATGAACAAGAAGCGCAATACTGGACGGCCGTCAACAGCATATCCTATCGGTTGACGGATTGCGGGCTGTTCATACGTGCTGCCGGGAAGGAGAGCAACTTCGATGCGGTCCTCTTGTCGCTGTTGGGAGAAGAGCGAAGTGTAGTCAAGGACATCCGTGTGAAGGTGCCAGCTCTGGAAAAATACCCTGAACCGAGTGTTCTGTCGGCCTCCGCGAAGAGCATCTGGGTGGCTTTCATGGGCCCTCCGCTTGGTGACAAGGCGTATCCGCTTTTCTGGAAGTGGTCTCGGGAGATGGGGGCGAATTCCTGTCTCGATGGGCGACTGGTTTCATTGGCCAGAGATTTCGGCGCTTACACCGCGGACTGCAGGCTTCTCTTTTCGGCAAGTCACCCCTGGCTTGTCTTTCACTGTGGTGGTTTTGCCTTTGATGCCGACAGGTTTCGCCTGCAACTCACTGGTGTGCTTGCGAAATTCGATTGGCGTGCTATGCCCCTCCCGAAAGATGAGAACTCAGATGAGATAGATACATATCGCCAGCGTCAGTCCTCAAGACCATTCGGTGATGATGTCCCCGCGGAGTGGGCGGCCGGCTTGGACTGCAATACTGCGGCCGGACGCTGAACAGCAGATTCTTTCTTCTTCACTACTGAAAATCGCAGCTATAATATGCCTGTCGAGCGGCCTGACCGGCTGGTCGCCAACAGCGGAGTCCGTATGATTGATGTGACCCGGCTTACAAAGAAATACCGTTCGCTCTTTGCCGTGGAAGAAGCCAGTTTCCACATCGAAACCGGTGAGGTCGTCGGCTTTCTCGGCCCGAATGGTGCCGGAAAGACCACAACCATGAAGATGCTGGCCTGCTTCATTCCGCCTACCTCCGGGACCGCGTCCGTCTCTGGACACGACATTCTCCGCGAGCCTCTGCAGGTCAGGCGACTCATAGGATACCTTCCTGAGAGCACGCCGCTCTATCCCGAGATGTCGCCGCGATCCTATCTGACCTTCATCGGAAGGGCTCGGGGACTCGACAGGGCGACCCTGAAACAGAGAATGAGCTATGTGGTCGGGGTAACCGGTCTCGAGAAGGTTCTTCTCAAGGAAGTATCCGAGTTATCCAAGGGATTTCGGCAGAGGCTTTGTCTTGCGCAAGCGCTCCTGCATGACCCCCCGTTTCTTGTTCTTGACGAGCCAACAACCGGTCTTGACCCCTTGCAGAGGATCGAGATTCGCGACTTAATCAAGAGCATTGGCAGCAGCAAGACCGTGATCCTTTCAACCCATATCCTGCCCGAAGCCGAGGCTACATGCGGGCGACTGATCGTAATCCACAAGGGCAAGATTGTTGCGGATGGTTCTTCGGAGCAACTTGTTGCCGACCACGGCAAGGGAGGGCACTACCAGATGGTTGTCCGAGCCGACAAGGCTGCTGTGGAGCAAGTACTGACAGGTCACGCCGCCGTTTCCGCTTGTTCCTTTGAGGGGAAGACCGGTGGGAGCATGGTCAAATTCGCAGTTCACATGAGGGCAGTCGGGCTGGCTGGAGGCGAGGCATTGTACGGGATCGCACGCGAGAATGGCTGGTCGCTGGCGGAACTCGCCTATGTGCGGGTAACGCTGGAGGACGTATTCAGGACACTTACCGGCGGTTCTTCAGAAACGAAGGAGGCCGTCTGATGAAAGGTATGCGCGCGATCTACAGGCGGGAGCTTGCCTACTATTTCTCTTCCTGGATGGGTTACATTATCCTTGCCGCGTTCGTGATTTTCATGGGCTTCATTACCTACAACGCAGTGCTGGAGAGCAAGAGCGCCGACATGCGCCTTTTCTTCAGGATGATACCGTTTGTCTTTCTGTTTTTCGGGCCCGCGATTGCCATGAGGCTCGTGGCTGAAGAACGGAAACTCGGGTCGCTTGAGATACTCCTGACGCTTCCGGTATCCGACTGGGAAGTCATCTTCGGGAAATTCCTTGCCGCCGCAACTTATCTCTTAGTGATGTTGGGGCTTACCTTCCCGCTCCCGGTGACGCTCATGTTCCTTGGCAATTCCGAGTTCGGCCCGATCATAACGGGATACTGTGGGTGCCTGTTATTGGGCTCCGCATTCGTCTCGATCGGACTGCTGGCCTCAGCGATTGTCAAGGACCAGGTGCTGGCTTTCATCATCGGGCTCGTGATATCCTGCTTCTTCCTGCTTATGGGAGAGGCATTCATCAACTCATACTTCCCCGAGGGTATTGGCTACTACCTTGCGCGGCTCAGTCTTGGGGTGCACTTCTCTTCAATGGGGAGAGGAATGGTGGACACCCGCGACCTTGTCTACTTCCTCGGCTTGATTGGCTTCTTCCTCTACACGTCTGTTCTGGCCCTTGACTCCAGGAAATGGTAGGAGGAACCATGAACTTAAGATACTGGTCTCTCCGAGCCGTTGCCCTTTTGAACATTGCGCTCTTCCTGGTGGTACTCGCCGGCCTGACCCATCTTTCGGAGCGGCACTTTGCACGGGTGGACTTCACATCGCATCATACTTTCACGCTATCCGGCGGCACCAGGGACCTGATCAGTTCGCTGCAGGATGTCCTGCACGTGAAGGTCTATCTGAGCAACGATCTCCCGCCGGAGATGGCGCAGTCCGAACAGGAAATCCGCGACCTGTTCGACGAATTTGCCTACATCGGCGGCCGCAAGATTGCCCTTCAATACGTGGACCCGGGCAAAGACGCACAACTGAAGGCCGATCTCAACCAGATGGGCATTATCGAATTGCGCGCGCAAGTCAGGCAGAAGGAACGCCTCGAGTACAAGAACATCTTCCTCTCCGCGGCGTTTTTCTACCGCAACCGGAAGGAGATAATCCCGAACCTCTTCCAGGAAGGCAGCCTGGAGCTTGCCTCCGCCAGATCGATCAAGAAACTGGTCTCAGACCGCACGCCCAGGATCGCCTATTGGGCAAGCAACGGGACCTACGATTTGGAGAAAGACTGCCCGCAGTTGTACAAGGCCTTGATTGCGACATTCAACATTACTCGCGTGGATGTCGAGAAGGGCGAGCCGATCCCTGATCGGACTGACCTTCTGCTGGTGATTTCCCCCAAGGAAAAGAGCAAGCTGTCTGACCGCGCGTTGTACGAGATTGACCAGTACCTGATGAGCGGGGGCAGGGCCGCTTTCTTCCTTGAGCGGGTGCGCCTGAACGATGAACGTTCGGAATTGCTGGGCAACGACGCAGGAATCGAAAAGCTGATCGAAAGCTATGGCATCACGGTGAACAAGGACATGGTCTGCGATTATCAGAGCATGGGCATGTTGGCTTACAACTACGGCGGACAGACGCTCATGAACCGTTGTCCGGCGATTGTTGCGGTGACTAAGGCGGCCTTTGCAGCCAACCCGAGCCAGATAACCAAGGGCCTTGAGTATCTGTACTTGTACTGGCCAAGTTCCATCACGGTTGACTCCGCGAAGATGGAGGGCCACCGGGTGGAGAAACTTGCCGTATCAACACGTGAAAGCACTGTTGTAACCACAGGCTTCACCCTCGATCCGGGCCAATTGAGCAAGCCATCCGGGGAACGCAAGGAGCGATTGATGGGAGTTCTCGTGGCAGGGACTTTTGACTCCTACTTCAAGGACAAGCCAGCGCCACCACCTCCGCCCGTGCCGAGCCCGACGCCAGGTGATCCGGGCTCTACGCCCTCCGGCGCCGCAGACCGGCCGCAGGCAAATCGCACAGACGAAGCCTATATTGTGGTGGTTTCGGACGCATTCTTCCTCACCGACACCGGTTTCAGGCTTATGAGCGGAGCAGAGGCGAATCTGCTGTTTGTACAGAACCTGATCGAGTATCTTGGCCTCGGCAGGGACCTGATCGATATCCGGATGAAGAATGCACCGGTGGCGAAGGTTGACGAGATCAGGCTCAATAACTACTCCGGCATGCTCTGGTTTTTCTGTGTTGCCTTCATCCCGCTCTGGCTGCTTCTGACCATAGTCGGTGTCAAGTTCGTATCTTACTCACGCAAGAACAGATACGAGCGCCAGGTGGGAAGGTAGGGGCCACATGGGAAACTTCAAGACGACTTATCGCCTGCTGGCTGTTCTGGCTGTTCTGGTAGTTCTCATAGGGCTGTCGCACCTGTTGGAACCACGGAAGGACACGTCGTCTTCCCAGGTGGCCGGCGCGATTTTTCCCGGCTTAGTGGCGGACGAGGTCACGCGCATCGAGATGAAAAAGGGCGACATGGCCACGACTCTTGAGTTGGTCGGCAGCGAGTGGCGGGTAAAGGAACAATCCAGTTATCCCGCTGATATCAAGAGGGTCGAGAGCCTGCTTGGGGCGCTTCGGAGATACAACGACGCCTCGATCTACAGTGACAAGAAGGAAATCTACAAGGACTTCAGCGTTACCGAAGAGACCGGAGTCCTCGTGGGGATATTCGCTGGAGACAAGAAAATCGCCGACTTCATCGCTGGCAAGACCGGGTTCACCCCATCCTTGGGATACATTCGGAAGGTGGGGGATGGCCGCGTACTCGAAGTCTATGGCAACACAGCGCAGATGTACAATCCCCGCCCGGCTGTCTGGGTCAAGACGATAATGTTTGAAATCAAGCCCGATGACATTGCCAAGGTCAAAGTGCGCGGCACCGATGAGTTTGCCCTGAAGAGAGAAGATAACAAGTGGAGTTTTGACCCCGATGGCCCTGAAACTCCCAATGACAGAATGTGCGGGCAGTACGCCTACTATCTGTCAGCGGCGAGCTTCAAGGATGTCGTTGGCACGGGGCCGGAAAAACTCGCTGAGGCGGGACTCGTGCCGCCGGAGTGGACGATTGAATTCACTATGGCCAGTGGAATCGGCCACAAGCTGGAACTTGGAAGGAAGGCGGAGAACGGCAACTACTTCGCGCGCGCGGACGGAGCCGACTATGTCCTGTCAATGCCCGCCCAGTTGGCGGAGTTGCTTCGGGCTACCCGCACGTCGATAATCACCGGCACTGAACCGACCAAACCCAAAGCCGAAAAGGCCCCGCACGGGACCAAATACACCGTGGAAGGGAAGGGCGAGCCGCTGCCGATTGTCAAGATCGTG
>JBAZOJ010000090.1:0-12443 GCA_041648755.1 Candidatus Brocadiia bacterium | reverse complement strand
TTGACCTCGACGGCACGACTAACGGATACCGGATGAACATTGACACCGGGGATCTGAACTACCGCACGGAGAAGCTGTACGCCGATTACTCGTCGGCCGAGTTCCTGACAAAGCTGGCGTTTGACGCGGTTGGCGTGGGCAAGTGGCAGCCCGCCAAGTACCTGCACACCGGCGGGGCGGCGGCGAAAATCGCGAAAATACTGGGGCTCGCGGAAAGGGAGTAAGAAATAGACGCCCCAACGAGGGCGGCTTCCGCTCTCCCGTCTTGGCCACCCACCGGGCGACGGGTCCCACCCGCCGAAATTCCGTGAACAAAATCGGCACTTGCGCGAATATTAGGGGTGCGCTGCAGCGCTTTGGAGGTTGCTTGAGGATATCCGTCGGGCTCCTGGTTCGCGCAATGCCTGTGCTGGTCTTCGCCTGCGCGGCGTTTGCCTGCGATCCTCGCTCCCCGGGCGGCCAAGTCGGGATCATCGGAAATCCGCCGTTCCCGTTGGTTGCCATTGCGCCCGGCACCTTCCTGATGGGCTCTGAGAAGGGCTATAACTGCGAAAAGCCTGTCCATCGGGTGACCATCACCAAGGCGTTCTACATCGGCAGAACAGAAGTTACGCAAGAACAGTACCGTTCGGTTATGAACGCGAGCCCAAGCGGGTTCAAGGGCGACAATTCCCCGGTGGATTCCGTTTCCTGGTTCGATGCGACTGAGTTCTGCCGTAAGCTGACGGAGACAGAAAACCAAGCCGGGAGGCTGCCCCCGGGCATGGCCTATCGGCTGCCGACAGAGGCTGAGTGGGAATATTGCTGCCGGTCAGGGCGCACCACGGAGTACAGCTTCGGGGCCAGCGGGAATCGCCTTTCCGACAATGGTTGGTTCAGCGAGAACTCCGGTAAGACGACACATCGTGTGGCGCGCAAGGACCCAAATGCCTGGTGCTTGTACGACATGCATGGTAATGTAGCTGAATGGTGCTACGACGCTTATTCCGAGACGTATGATGCTGGCGAGGCATCGGATCCATCAGGACCGGCATCCGGCGAATTCCGGGTGTTGCGCGGCGGCTGCTGGCATTTCGATGCGGTATACTGTCGCTCGTCCTCCCGCGCCTGCTACAAAGCCGGAGGCAAGTACAACAACGTCGGTTTCCGCGTCGTGCTTGGCCCGGCGCCGGTGGGAAAATGAACAGACATTTTCTGCGCCGATGCTCTCGTACAGGAGGCCACTTGCTTCGCCCATCCATAGTCCTTCTGCTTCTCGCAAGCTCTTTTGCGCTGACCTTGGGCAACGCGGAAGACAAAGGCACAGTTCCGAGCCCCATTGCTCTTGTGGCAATTTCTCCAGGCAGTTATTTCATGGGCTCGGAGCGGAGCCAAAGTGAAGGGCCGGTACACCGGGTGAACATCTCGCACGCCTTTCAAATGGCGGCGACGGAAGTTACCCAAGGTCAATACCGCGTTGTGATGAAGGAGAACCCCAGCCGTGTCAAGGGCGACGAGTTCCCCGTTCAGCGGGTATCCTGGAAAGATGCAATGAAGTTCTGTCGCCTGCTGACGGCGGCCGAACGCAAGGTGGGAAGACTGCCTGACGGATTTGAATACCGCCTGCCCACCGAGGCCGAATGGGAGTACTGCTGCCGCGCGGGGAGTACGGCGAAGTACAGCTTCGGCGATGATGGCAAATCTCTCGGAGAATATGCATGGTTCGGGGCGAACTCAGAGGGTAGGGTGCATCCGGCTGGCACAAGAAAGCCCAATGCGTGGGGCCTGTTCGATATGCACGGGAATGTCGAGGAATGGTGCTTGGACGCGTGGGGTGAATATCCTCCCGGTACCGCCGAACGAACAGATCCGATCATCCCATGCGGTGGAGACAACAAGAGGGTCGCGAGAGGCGGTTCTTTCTGCTGGGCGGAAGACGACTGTACTTCCGCGGCCCGGCGCGGGTGTTTCCCGGGCAGCGAGAGCATCTTCGCACTTGGGTTTCGAGTGGTTCTTGCATCCGGCTCTGTAGCAGAGGAAATTGAGGAAGCGCAAGCCGTGGAGGTACGGCAGATTCGGCTCGTCTCCATCCCGCCCGGATCCTTCCTTATGGGTTCTGAAAAGGGCGACGACGATGAGAAACCCGTGCATCGCGTGAACATCTCGCACGCCTTCTCTATGGCTGCGACGGAAGTTACTCAGGCCCAGTATCGTGCCGTAATGGACAGTGATCCGAGCAACTTCAGGGGAGACGACCTGCCCATCGAACGCATTTCCTGGTACGATGCCAAAGAGTATTGCCTTGAACTGACGAAAGCTATGCGCCGTGGGGGCAAGCTGCCGGATGGAATGGAGTATCGGCTTCCCACTGCCGCGGAGTGGGAGTACTGCTGCCGCGCAGGGAGCACGACGGAGTACTGCTTTGGGGACGACGAGAACCTGCTTGGCGGCTATGCCTGGTTTGAAGACAACTCAGAGGGAAAGACACATCGTGTGGGCACCAAAAGGCCGAATGCCTGGGGTTTGTACGATATGCACGGCAACGTGTGGGAATGGTGCCTCGACTGGTATTCGTACGCAGACGGCTATCCCGGGGGCGAGCAGACAGATCCCTTCGGTCCCGCCAAGGGCGATTCGCGCACGTTGCGTGGCGGTTCATGGGACGATGCCGCATTCAACTGTCGTTCCGCCGATCTCGACGAGAACAGTCCCCGTTACCGGAACGACTACGGCGGGTTCAGAGTAGTGCTTGCGCCGGAAATTGTGCCTGCGGTGCTTTGTTCCTACACGTTCGTCCCGATTGAGCCGGGCAGTTTCTTAATGGGCTCGGAAGAGGGGGACAAGAATGAGAAGCCCCTCCACCGGGTGAATATCTCCCGGGCGTTTTCCATCGGAGCCACCGAGATCACACAGGAGCAATACCGCGAAGTAATGAACGACACCCCCAGCGAGTTCCGAGGCGACGCACTCCCTGTGGAAGGGGTATCCTGGAACCTTGCCATGGAATTTTGTCGCCTGCTGACCAAGGCAATGTGCAAGGCGGGCAACCTGCCCGATGGGATGAAATACCGGCTGCCCACGGAGGCTGAGTGGGAATACTGCTGCCGCGCAGGGAGCACAGCTAAATTCTGCTTTGGGGACGACGCCAGACTTCTTTGCGAGTATGCCTGGTTCAGGGACAACTCAAAGTATGAGATGCATCCCGCAGGCACCAGGAAGCCAAATGCCTGGGGACTGTACGATATGCACGGAAATGTCTGGGAGTGGTGCTACGACCGGTATTCGGATGTGTATCCGGGTGAAGAGCAGACTGATCCATCCGGCCCCGCCAAAGGGAAGTGTCGCGTGTTGCGAGGTGGTTCCTGGAGCTATCCTGCGTCTTCCTGTCGCTCCTCCAGCCGCATTGCCGACTGGCCTGTCTCGTCCGATTGGCGCAACGGTTTCCGCGTCGTGCTTGGCCCGGTGATTGAAGTGAAGTGACGAAGGCGGATCCGGGCAGGCCGGAGGGCGAGCCAGGAAAGAGAGCAGCCGTCTCACCCACAGGGTCATCCACCACTGCAAACAGTGGCGGCAGACGCGGAGGCGCGGAGGGCGGACAAGGCGAAGAGGGTGTCACGCGAAGCCGCGAAGTCGCGAAGGGCAGCCAAGTTCTTCTGCGCGGCCGTTTCGAAGAAGCGGAAGATGATCCTTCGAACGTGATGACAAGTGCGCGAAGGGGACCGGAATCTGAGTAGCGATGCTCAGGACAGGCCAATATGGGTTCGGAGGGAGCCGTTGCCAAGGGAAAGCCGTTACCCCGGGAGCGCCACGCGCCTGCGTGGCATCGGCTTTCCAGGCTGCTCTTCGTAGGGGCACGTTGCCACGTGCCCTTGCCTGAAATGGCGGGAGCAAGCCCTTAAACAACCATTTCGTTGGTGCAGTTGAGGGCAGTGGCTGCTAAAGTAAACGCGACCGTCCCGGCGCGTTCTTTCCCCGGGCTGCTGGCCTTCGTTTCTCGCCCATTTCCCCTCTTATCTTGCCCTTCGTAGGCGCGGCGGAGTAGGGTCATCATTCCGCAATCCGCATTCATCAATGATCGCCGCGGCCGTCTCGGCGCGTTCTTTCCCAGGCTGCTGGCCTTTGTTTGTCGGCTCAACCCGACAGACGACAGACGACGGACGACAGACTGGCTTCACTGGCCTCGGCCTTTCAGGCCGTTCTTCTTCTCCGCTGCATTTTCTGGAACCGCTTCCAGCCGTTTGATCAAAGAATCCGCGGCAACCTGCCCCCGCCTTGACTCCCCCCATTCCGGGAGTATCATTGCGGTTGCGCATGAGGCTGACCGCCCCGGCGCAGATCAGGATGCCCGATGAACATCAGAACAACCACTCTCCCGCGAGCCCTTCTTCTTCTCTGCCTGATTCTGCCAATATCGGGCCTTTGTCTGGGCGAAGAACCAGCCCCGCCTGCACCTGCGTCGGCCCTCGTCCCTGTGTGGGTTCTCGGAAGTGTCCCGTTCGATTCTTGTAGCTCACCAGGCCTATTCCTTGTCAGGAATCTGAATCCTCCGTTACGCTTCGTCGGATCTTCTTCGATCGCTGACGCTCACTTGCTAGCCGAAAAGGAAGCGACGTCCCAATACTGGGGAGTAGCCATGGACTTTGGTGCTGGCTGGGAGACGCTGCAGATCCAGATCGATGAGGTGTCGAAGCGGGGAATACCCGGATTAGTGCTTCACTCTCGCCGCACCCCCATCCTCGATGCTGGCAAGTTGCTGCCCTTGGCCATTCAGGAAATCCGCACGAAGTGTCGGGCGTTGCGCTACCTTTCCGTCACGTTCGGCTATGAACCATTGCCGAAGGCGGTTCTTGCTTCAGTCGCGGAAATGATCGCACTCGAGTTTCTGGAATTACGGGACTATGGAGAAGGCGCGGGCTTGGATTTCGCAATTCTCGCCGCTCTGCCGAAGCTCAAGACTGTCGCGTTGGAGGGCGGCTGTGATTCACCCGCGCCGCTCTTCAACTTGCCTTCCCTGGAGCAGCTTGCGATCTGGGACATCGGACGGAAGGCACCACTGTCGTTGAAGGACGTGTCGAAGGCAGAGCATTTGAAAAGCCTGACTATCGTCGTGGATGCCGATGTGGTAACGGACCTTGATGAACTCGGGGCAGCAAAATCCCTGCGGGAGATTACCCTCGGCAATAAGCCCATCAGCGCGAGTACTTGTGCAGCGCTGGCTAAGCTTCCAAACCTGGCCAGGGTTTTCCTTCTCGCAAACTCGATTGAGTGCTTCGATTACCTCGCAGAATGCCCGAATCTCAAGGCGATTGGATTCTTCCCCGATGAGAGACTCAAAGGGGAACTTGTAGCGGCTTGCTCTAGAATGAAAAACGTCGAGGACGTGACGTTCATAGGCACTTCCGATTTTCTGTACCGTATGAAAATCCTCGACGCCATGCCGCACGTGAAAATTGCCTCGATCGGGCGACTACCGTACGAAGATCCTCCGAACGCAGACAGCCTTGCCTTGATCGCCCGGGCTCTTGGCAAATTGGAGAACCTGAAGGCTACCCCCGGGGGCCGCCAGGGCGATTGGGCTGCGGAATTGCTCGCCAGTCTTCCCGGGCTGTCGAATCTGGATATCTTCGGATGGGAAGTCCTCCTCTCGGACACATTCGCTTGCGCGATTGCCAAGTCTAAGAGCATCAAACGTTTGGTCCTTACGGCAGGACTATTCAGCAGCCTCAGCTACGAAGGTCTTGCTGCGATGCCGAGCCTATCACATCTCTGTTTGAACTATGCCGGAGGCTGCCGCTTCGATGACATTCGTGCACTCATAGCCCCTGGCAGGATAAAGGAACTGTTCATTTATGGATCCCCGTATTTCACACCTGAATGCATCGCGAAAATCTCCGAGCTTCCGAATCGCCCATTTCTCTCTCTGGACTGCTCCGTTGGCGTCGGGCATACCCCGCGGCTTGAGAATGCCATCATCTGGCCATTCTCGGCTGCCGAGGAATGGCGTTATTTTGCCGGGGAAACGATCTGGCGGTCTCTCGCGGGTTCGCTCGTATTCCGCGGGAAGGAAAAAATCCCCTCTGCACCCGCCTTGCCAGAAGGATTGGGCCGCCTGTACTGCGGGTTGAAGCCGTGCTGGCTCACTGACAAGAAGGAAAAAGACAGCAAGTACTCGGACAAGTATGTTCTTCTTCTCCTGCCGCTGGAGTACTTCCCGGGCATGTGCTGCATCGCTTACACAGAGAAGCAGCACTTACCCAGGATAGCTGCCATTTCTGACGAAAAGACACTGAAAGCCCTTCAGAACCTCGATTCCACTTCCATCGACTGGAACGTTGAAGGCCTGAGCCGAATTAAGTGCGAAGGCCTGAAATGGGAGTTGCCTGGGAGTCTTGCGCGGCTTGATAACGTTCAGCCTCCGGAATAGAGTTCTGTAGACTTGACTCCGGGAAGCACCAAAGCGTCAGACACCTATTGCGCGGCCTATAGTGGCTTTGCGCCGCCACCGCGTGGAGTCGCCTTCCAGCCGCTTGATTTGGAATATGCGGCAAGATGCCGCGCCCACCTTGACTCCCCCCATTCCGGCGAGTATCATTGCGCCTGCGCATGGGGCTGACCGCCCCGCGCAGATCGGGATCTTCCTGGCTTCTTTCCTCATCCGTCCTCCTCTTGACCTCTTTCTGACGAAGTAGTGCGCAACGCCTCGCAAGGCCAACTAAGGACGCCACATGGAAAACAGGCCTGTCCAGGAAAGCCGGATTAACAGCTACGTGTATGCGGCTGTCGTTGCTTCGTTCGCGGTACTTGTGGCTTTGCAGGGCTACTTGCCGTATCTCAGCGGGACGAATATTTCGCTCACGACTCTTCTCCTTCCAGTAGCGATGTATTGTGCGCTGCAGTGGCGGCTGAAGGTGCTCATCGTCGTGCTCCTCTTGGCCTCTGCATGTTATTTGACGTGGTGGATTGTTCGGCCTTCCAGCATTGACATACCCGCCCGGTGGGGTGACGTCGAATCCCCTTGGGCACTATACATACTGTGGTCGGGTCCTGTCATTGCGCTCGGGGGTATTCTGCTATTGCTGAAGTGTCTGCGAAGCAAGGTGCTTGCTCTTCTCGGCTGTGTTGGATTCATTGTTGTGTCGGTTGGACTGCTTCTTGGCTTTGGTCTCTGCGCGTACGCAGGGCTTGTCTCTAACCTCAACGAAATGCGGGCAAAGTACCCGGAACTCGACTACCCATCAACGGATGCCTGGAAATACACCTATCGGTACGTTGATCTTGCGGTGCTGTGGCTTGCCACATCCATTGCCGTGTTCCTTGTCTACAGAACCGAGCTAAAGCCGAAGGTGGCCTATCCCCTGGCGATCGGGGTCTTCCTGGCTTCTTTCCTCATCCGTCCGGCGCTTGACCTCTTTCTGACGAAGTAGTGCTCAACGAACACACTGGAAGGATAAGACGTGCCATCTGTGCGGGAGCGAGCTATCGGGATCAAGGCCAAGGCCGCAATCCTGATGATGGCCATGAATCACCCACGCACGCCGTGGTATGCGAAAGCATGTGGCATAGTGACCGTACTCTACCTGCTGTCCCCGATCGACCTGATTCCCGATTTTGTCCCCGTTCTCGGCCAATTGGACGACCTCATTCTGGTGCCGATGGGCATTTGGCTGACGATCAGGCTCATGCCCGGGGATGTATGGGCCGAGTGCAAGGCTGAAGTCGCCAAGCGAAATGCGGGAAAGCCCCCCAAGGATTGGCGAGGGATTCTGGTGATCGCCGCAATCTGGCTCGTCCTGCTTCTGTTTGGAATCTGGGTGTTCAGCGTGATATTGCGGGCGGTCTGACGCTCCGGTCAATTCATTTGGCAAATCGAAATCCCGTGATACACTGAGGACGAGGTGGAACATTCCAGATTGTCAAAGGTGGCAGGCCCAGATGCATGGCCGTGGTAGGAAGAAGGGAGTGAATGTGCGCTCGCTTGTCTTAGTCCTTTGTCTTCTACTTGTGCTTCCTTTCACGGCAGCGCGGTGCGAAGACAAGCCACCCGATATCAAAGTGTCGAAGATCGATCTCGGCGAAGCAGAGCCAGAAGCTTGGCCCTGTCATGTCTTTGCTGTTGAGGGTAACGTCTGCGGTCTAATGGGAGTTCCTCCGGGCGGAACAAAGGGTGTCGTGGAGTACAGGGATCTGAAGACTGGTGCGACTCTTCTGTCACTCACATACTTCCCGGGAGGGTCCATCCTAGGGCGGGATGAACAGGCTGACTACAATAGCGGCACGGGCAAGCTTCGGAGGTGGATACACTGTCTTACGAAGCCAGAGGAGATTGCCTCTGTTCAGCTTGAGAAGAACTTGAAGACTCCTTGGGATTCCGCCGCCGTGGAGTGCTCATCGAACGACTGGTGGGTTCTGGTCTCCAGTTCATCCTTCATCCTCGTTTCCCGAAAAGACGATAGGCTCCTCAATCTTCCAATAATCAGCCCTGGCAAATACAAGTTGCACGTCAACGGTAGATTCGCCGTGGCGGCTTTCACAAATGAGGGGCCCGGTCTATATACTACGCCGCGCGACAATGGAGTTCCTGAGTTCTTTGACAATTTCTTCGTGGCTTCGCTGGATGCAGAAGCGCCCAACTTTCGCGTGCAGAAACTGGATAGGGATGCCTTTGTTCTCTGCGAGCGGATGTACGTTGGCCTGTGTGAAGACAGACTCCTCGTCAGCAGCATCACCACTCCACGCGAACGCATCAACGGGGCAGCTATCCTGTACTCGATAAATTCCAAAGACAATTCCCTTGAGGAAGTTCGACACATCAATGGGTCAGCGTGCTTTGGGTCATATTCCCCGGCGGTCATTGGTGTGTTAGAGGACAACAAGGTGATTAGCCAGCGGATCGAAGGCCTCGCAGGGACACTGATCCGGGACTATCCTGATAGCATCAGGTTTCCGTGGTTGGACTCCGACCCCCACATAGTGGTGATGAAGGCTGACGGCGGCTGGATTGAGGGAAGGGACGCCGCTGGGCACAGGGCGCTGCAGCGCGCGGATGGCTCGCCGACAGGCGTCACCGAGTGGGACAAGCTGAGGGAGCAGGCATTTTACAACACGCAATGGGTAGACGGGTGCTTAGTGCTCAATCCGGTTTCCCGGTGGAGGGCACCAACGCGTGTTGACAAAGTTCGGGAGGTAATCACCATCCTGG
Organism: Candidatus Brocadiia bacterium; assembly: GCA_041648755.1. Lineage (GTDB taxonomy): Bacteria > Planctomycetota > B143-G9 > B143-G9 > B143-G9 > JBAZOJ01. Next base: position 3,265 of record JBAZOJ010000090.1, on the reverse strand, counting down.
ACTTCGGAAAAGGATCTGTCCCGGGATTTGGTTTTTCCAATCGGATTTTTCCGTTTCCTATAGGATAGAGAGAGGATCTGGAAAGGCAAGCCTCCATGCTGGACCTTGATCGGGCTTCGCTGGGTCGGGAGTTGGTAGCCTCTTTCTCGACCACTACTTGTTCACCGTGTTCAAAGGAGTCTCGCTGTGACTGAACCATCCGCGACGGGATCCTCACTGGTGCATTTCCTGCGCCTTTCGGGAATGGTGTGCCAGCCTTTGGAGAAAAGCAGATGTGCAGTGGTAGGAAGGCTGCCTTGGGCTCTGGCTTTTGTGCTGGCCATCTGTTTGGCCTCTCTGCATCCTGCACTTGCTGAAACCCAGCCCACGATTGTCAATGGTGCAGGCGCTCTGCGGAATCCCGTCACGGGGGAGATAATCGCTCTCGACAAGGAAGGCGGAACGGCCGTTCAGCTTGCCCCCGGCGACATTCTGCAAGTGCTTTCCTTTGTTACGGACTATGAGTTCAAGTACAAAGAGGACTCGTGCTATGGAGGCAGACCTGTTCACTACGCATATCCTAGCTTGGCGCAGGAAATCTACTACCCCTATTTCGTCGTACCGAAGGACCTTCCTCCACTTCTGGAATTCTCCGACTCTGAGGGGAAGTACTACTGCAATGGAAAGCTGTTTGGTATCAGGCTCAAAGGGGCAGATGCGACTGCCCAGTTGAAGCAGCTTCCTGAAGAGGACTTGGCGTCGCTCACGTATGTTCAGGCAGGTTATGTTCCTCCTGAGGTCTTCGAGTTGCTCTCCGAGTCGGCTGGAAGGCCGATGGTCATTCTGCTCGAATCGCCGCCACCCGAGTGTTTTCCCCTCCTGAACAAACTCGAACTGGCAGGCCTGATTATTCAGGCATATGTACTAAGAGAGCAATTCACGGTCAGCGGCCTTCCACATCTGCGTTTTCTCACTTTGTTCGACGCGACCGCGCTGAAAGAGATCACTCTTGACAAGTCTCTCTCCGCCCTTCAATCTTTGACCCTTTGGCGCAGTCCCGAGTTGGCATCAGTCAAAGGAATGGCCGATCTTCCCAACTTGAAGTACCTGACCATTACCGGTTCGAAATCCCTTACCGGCGAGAGCTTTTCGACGGCCGGACCGCTGGAGGGAATCTGCCTTAGGGACTGCCCGAGCCTTTCTTCCCTGAAACAACTGAAGTTGGGCCCGGAAACCCAGCATGCCGATTTCAGGGGCTGCACCGGCTTGACAGATGTGTCCTCCCTGAGCGTCTGTGCCTCCATTCGCCGCATCTTCCTATCTGGCAGCCCTCTCCTGACCGATGTGACTGTCCTTGCGGGCATGAAGCACCTCGAAATTCTGGAGATCTCCGAGTGTCCGGCCTTGGCAGAGCTCCCCGATCTCGGCGGAAGCACCGCTCTCTCTTCCCTCGCGGTAAGAGGAACCGCGATCAAGGACTTGTCTTTCCTTGGCAAATGCGCTGCAGTGGTGAACTTGGACGTGTCGGATTCCCCGAACCTTGCGTCCATCGAGGGTGTCAGATCGCTTGGCAGACTCGAAGTCATCCGGCTTACCAGGTGCCCCAAGATCCGCTCGATCGAGTCCCTTGCAGGGAAGCAGGCGCTCAGGGCGCTCTTAGCCTGCAAATGCGGTGTGACTACCCTCGAAGGGCTTTCCGGGTTGACGGCAATCTTACTTCTACGGATGATGGACTGCCCCGATCTGAAGGACATAAGTGCGATCGAGGGCCTGGTTTCCCTGGAGTCCCTCGCCCTTTCGGGGTGCCCGAACATAGCATCATTGGCACCGTTGTACTCGCTGTCCTCCCTAAGGAGGCTGGACGTGTCGGGGGCAACCGACGAGGACTTCTCGAAGCTGAGTTGCCTCGCCAAACTGATGAGCCTCACTGTGACGAGTTGTCAGGGGATGAAAGATCTGGCCTTCTGCTCAGGCCTGGTTTTGCTCCAGCAGCTCGACATCCAGGACTGCCCGGATCTCGCGGAATTGTCCGGAGTCGAGAAGGCGACTTCCCTTGCCTTTATCACCGTCCGGAACGCTCCACTCCTGCGTTCGCTCGAGCCACTCGCGGGATTGCCACATCTCGTCCTTCTTGTTCTTGCCAAGGTTCCCAACGTAACCAAGGATGAGATTGAGGATCTCAAGAAGGCACTGCCGGCATGCAGAGTGTCCAGACTGGAATGAATCCGGTATCGTCGATGGAGTGCCCCCGGTCTCCAGCCTAGCCTCCCTGGCTGTTGGTCGCCCTCTCATTCATCAATCATCAATCATCATTGTCTCCGGGCTGCCGCATCTGCCGCCCCTGTTTGCAGCGTTGGATGATCCTGTGGGTGAGACCCTCTTCTTTCGTGTGTTTGGCTCTCGCCGACGAAGCGTTTATGGTAAGAATTGTCTGCGCTTTGGCCTCGCAAAAATATGCTCTTTTCCTCTGCGAACCTCTGTCACCCTTTAAGGGGATACTTCGCCTTCACGCGAAAGCTGGGCTTGGGTACGCCTTCGCGTGAGACGGCTGCTCTCCGCCTCTTGGGCCACGCAGTCCCTTTATTTTCGGCTTGGCGAACTTGGCGTTCCTCCTGAGGCGGACCTTCGGCTTGGCGGTTAAGGCCGCTCTCCTCTTTCATTCATCATTGTCTTTCCGTCTTTCTCCACAAATACTCCAGCGTATAAGCCAGCGCGGGCGGCGAATTGATCAGCAGCACCCGGCCCATCGGATCGAAGCCGCAGTATATCCCGGTATCGGACTGGTGCCATAGCACCTTCAGCAGCGGAGTGCCGCCCGTAATTTCATCCACGATATTGCGGTAGGGCGCGTCTGCCTTTGCCGCGGACGGCTGGAACCCTGCGGCCTGCGCCAGGTCCCAGGAGTTTTCGCTGCTCTCAACAACAAGCTTGCGCTCTGCCAGCGTGAAGATCAACCGCCCGTCGGCGGAGAGCTTCCAGAAAACCGTGGGGTATTGCGTCCTGATGTCGGCCAGCAGAGACCGAACCGATACCCACCCGCCTGTCATCCGCTGCACGGTGCTGTCATCGAGCTTGGTCGCGGCCGCGTATGGCGCGAGGAACGGCGCAACATATACCCCGTTCTCGGCCAGCGACTGGGGAAGCGCGGCCAGCAGATCGGCCAGTGTACGGCAGTCTGAGGGAATGAACGCCAGTTCGCTGTTTGAAGAGAAGTAGAACAGGCTCGGCTCGAACGCAGGGGGCAAAGTCGGCCGTGGCGCACCCATCGCCGAGAGAATCTGCTTCA
>JBAZOJ010000089.1:0-12652 GCA_041648755.1 Candidatus Brocadiia bacterium | reverse complement strand
AGCAGGCGGCGGCCTTGAGGAACGCGATAGGTTCTGTCGAGGTGTGTACCGCCCTCGGCGTGAATGTAAATCTCACGCTTCTTGTTCTTCAGTTCGCCCACCTCGACCGTGCCGCTGATCTCGGCGATCTCGGCCTTGTCCTTGGGTGTGCGGGCTTCGAAGAGTTCCTGGACGCGTGGGAGACCGCCGGTGATGTCCTGCGTACCGGAGACCTCGCGCGGCGTCTTGGCGATTTCCATGCCTCGGGTGACCGGGTCATATGGGGGAACGCTGATGACGGACTTCTCAGGCATGTTGTACACGATGCTGGGCTGGTAGGCCACGATTCCCGCGTCGGACAGGGAAAGCTCCAGCATTCTCTTCAGGCGCTCCTCGGCAGGGAGGCTGTCCAGTTCAGGACTCGGTTGCGAGATAAGCCCGGCATTCTCCGGCTTGGAGCCTTCTCTGACCGACAACCGGAATCCGGCGGGAACGCGGATCTTTTCGATTACTTTCCCGCGCTTGTCCACTATGTTCATCTGGCCTTCGGCCTCAACATAGCGATAGTCCCCGCGTTCCTTGGTTTCGGCATCCACGTTCACCAGGTAACCTTCGGATTTGACACGAATGGCCTGGATGATTTCGATCTGGGGCTGCCGTTCACCGCGGTGTTCGACGACTCGAATGGAGACCTGACCGGTACGGGGATCCTTGTCCACGAGAATCGTTTCCTCAACGATGAAATCGAGGAAACGGACATAGCCTGCCCGCTCAGTCAAGATCGGTGTAGCGTGTATGTTGCGGCTGAAAAGGGCTGTGCGCATCGGAACGTTCTGGCCGTCATCCACCTTCACGTGCGAAGCGGTCGGAACAGGATAGCGCTCAATTTCGCGACCCTTTTCGTCGAGCATGAGGATGGCTCCGCGCCTGTTGACGACGATGTACTTGTCGCCTTCCTCAAAGGCTGTCTTCAATGAATCAGCGTTTTCCTTGGTTAGAGGAACGAGTTCAAGTTCCTCGAACTTGATGTGGCCCGGCCGCCTGGCGCGGACGATTGGGTCGCGCCGTGCAAGAGCGGCCGTACCGCCGATGTGGAATGTACGCATCGTGAGCTGAGTGCCAGGTTCGCCGATGGACTGAGCTGCGATGATTCCCGCGGCCGTTCCGAGCTCAACGAGATTGCCGCTGGAGAGATCCGCGCCATAGCACTTCGCGCAAATGCCGTAAGGTGCTTCGCAAGTCAGCGGGGAGCGGATGCGGATTCTCGTGATGTTCATTTCTTCGAGCTGGTTCGCAATCTCCTGCGTAATGAGCTGGTTTTCGCGCACCACGACAGAGTCGGTAACCGGATCGACGATATTGTCTCTGGCAACCCGGCCGACGACGTTCTCGGCCAGCGATACGATCTTCTCCTCGCCCCTGTACACGGCTTCCTTTGTGATGCCGTTGCGCGTCCCGCAGTCGTCCATTGTAAGGACAACATCCTGAGCGACTTCGACAAGCCTCCTCGTGAGGTAGCCGGAATCGGCGGTCTTGAGCGCGGTATCGGCCAAGCCCTTGCGTGCGCCGTGCGTGGACGAGAAGTACTCGAACACGGACAGGCCCTCGAAGAAGCTGGCACGAATGGGGGTTTCGATGATCTCGCCTGACGGTTTGGCCATAAGGCCGCGCATACCAGCCAACTGGCGCACCTGCGACATGGAGCCACGCGCGCCGGAGTTCGCCATTACGTAGATCGGGTTCAGGAACGGCGTGCCGCTTTCGTCATAGGTGACCCGCTTGAGCTGTTCCTCAAGAGCCTTGGTCACTCTCTCGACGGTTTCGTTCCAGACGTCGATGGTCTTGTTGTAGCGTTCGCCTGCCGTGATCATACCGCGCTTCCATGAACGCTGCAGTTCGGCGATGCGCTTCTCGGATTCCTTGATGATCTTTTCCTTCTCGGGAGGAACAGTCATGTATCCCAGCGCGAAGGACATTCCGGACAGCGTCGCGTAGTGGAAACCGGTGTATTTCACTTTGTCGAGAAGGCCGACGGTGGCGGTTCTGCCGAACTGCCTGTAGCAGTCGTCGATGACGCCGCGAATGGCCTTCTTGTCCATGGTGACGTTGTAGAAGTGCATTCCGTCGGGAAGGATATCGTTGAAGATCAACCTTCCGATGCTGGTAACGTAAACGCCCTTCTGGCTGCGCTCGCGGCGGCCGCCAGCGCTGACGACACGGCGTTTCTTGCCGATCATGATCTTGATGGGCTCGTGCAGCCTGATGAACTTGGATTCGTAGGCATACAGGGCCTCATGCAGATCGGAGAATGTTCTCTTCGCTTCGCCGCCGCGCGGGCTGTCGTCCATCCACGTGAGGAACCAGCAGCCGAGGACGATGTCCTGGTCGGGCGAAATAATCGGGCGACCGTGGGCAGGCGAAAGGATGTTCTCGGTCGAGAGCATGATGAACTCGGCCTCGATCTGGGCCTCAAGCGACAGAGGGAGGTGGACAGCCATCTGGTCACCGTCGAAGTCTGCGTTATAGCCTGTGCAGACCAGCGGGTGGAGTTGTATGGCCTCGCCTTCGATGAGGATCGGGAAGAAGGCCTGAATACCCATTCTGTGAAGAGTCGGAGCGCGATTCAGGAGTACGGGGTGGTTCCTGGTGACTTCCTCGAGGATATCCCAGACTTCCTCGTCCCTGCGCTCGATGATGCGCTTGGCGTTCTTCAGCGTGTCGGCAAGCCCGCGCTCGCGGAGCTTGTTGATGATGTAAGGCTGGAACAGTTCAAGCGCAATCTTCTTGGGAAGACCGGTCTGGTGCAGTTTCAGGTGAGGGCCCACCACGATGACTGAGCGAGCGGAATAGTCAACGCGCTTGCCCAGCAGGTTCTCGCGGAAACGGCCCTGCTTGCCGGAAATCATATCGGCGAGCGACTTCAACGGCCTGCCTGAGGAGCCCTGAACCGGCCTGCGAAGCGAACTGTTGTCGAACAGGGCATCGACCGCCTGCTGGAGCATGCGCATTTCGTTGCGTACGATCACGCTCGGTGCGTTAAGCTCGAAAAGCTTTTTCAGGCGATTGTTGCGGCTGATGACGCGCCTGTAGAGGTCATTCAGATCCGAAGTGGCGAACGTGCCGGAATCAAGAGGAACGAGAGGACGAAGATCCGGCGGAATCACGGGGACTACGTCAAGAATCATCCACTCGGGCTTGTTATTGGACTTCAGAAGGCTGTCAGCGATCTGAATGCGCTTCACGAGCGAGTCGCGCTTTGTCTTCGCGCGACTGTTCCTGAGTTCCTCGCGCAGTTGGAACGACAGTGTCTCGAGATCGAGCTGACGCAGAAGCTCACGCACCGCACGCGCGCCCATGCCAGCCTTGAAAGCGCTTCCATGCTGCTTGCGGAGGTTCTGGTACTCATCTTCGCTGACGACCTGACCGACGTAGAGCGGGGTGTCGCCGGGGTCGGTAATGAGGTAGCGCTGATAGTACACTACTGAGTGCAACTCGCGCTGACCGAGGTCGAGCAGGTGCCCCAACCTCGAGGGGACGTTCTTGAAGAACCACAGGTGGACTACCGGCTCCGCAAGATTGATGTGCCCCATCCTTTTGCGCCGCTCGGAAGCAGTGGTCAGCTTCACGCCACAACGGTCGCAGATGATGTTTTTATAGCGGATCCCTTTGTACTTCCCGCAGTAGCATTCGTAGTCGCGCTCCGGCCCGAAGATCTTCTGGCAGAAAAGACCTTCCTTCTCGGCGCGGTAGGTGCGGTAGTTGATCGTCTCCGCCCTCTTGACTTCGCCGTACGACCAGTCGCGAATGTCGTTCGGAGAAGCGAGGCGAATCGAAATGCCCTTGTACTCGTTTATGCTTTCCAATGCCTGGGGCATAGTCATCTCCTTCCTACTGGTTCGGGGTTTCCTCGGCGTTTTCGGTTACTTCTTTTTCCAGCTTGATGTTCAAGCCGAGGCCGCGTATCTCGTTGCACAACACTTCAAAGGAGACTGGAATATGGGGCTCGTAAGTATAGTCGCCCTTGACGATCGCTTCATAGACCTTCGTACGCCCGTCAACATCATCGGACTTGACGGTGAGCATCTCCTGAAGCACGTGGGCCGCGCCATAGGCCTCAAGAGCCCAGACTTCCATTTCGCCGAATCTCTGACCGCCAAACCGGGCTTTGCCACCCAGCGGCTGTTGAGTAATCAGCGAGTAAGGACCAGTGGAACGAGCGTGGATTTTCTCCGCCACAAGATGGTGGAGTTTCATCATGTACAGGAACCCGACAGTGACTTTCTGCTCGAAGGATTCACCTGTTCTTCCATCGTAAAGAACCGTGGTTCCATCGATGGGCAGGTCAGCCTGCTTGAGAAGGTCACGTATTTCGTTCGGCGAGATGCCGTCGAAGACAGGGGTGATCGCGCGGAAGCCAAGCTTCTTAGCGGCCCATCCCAAGTGCGTCTCGAGGATCTGTCCGATGTTCATTCGGGAAGGCACGCCCAGCGGATTGAGCACCATGTCAACAGGTGTTCCGTCAGCCAGGAAGGGCATATCCTCAACCGGTACGATGCGGGAAATCACGCCCTTGTTTCCGTGGCGGCCGGCCAGCTTGTCACCGACCGAGAGCGTCCTCTTCACCGCGACGTAGACCTTTACCATTTCCAGCACATTGTTGGGCAGTTCGTCGCCCTGGCGCAGCCTGATCTTGCGCTGCTCGAACTCGTGCTTGACCTGGTTGATCTGTCTTTCGTAATGGCGGTAGGTGCGCCACGCCTTTTCCTCAAGAGACGGATCTTCGAGCTTCATGTCCTCAAAACTAAAGGCCTCGTGCCACTTGATCAACTCGGCAGCCTTTGTCTTTGGGGACACCTTGAGGCTATCGCCTGACTTCGTATTAACGAATTTCGCGCCAAGCATCTTCTCAAGCTCATTGGCCATGCTGATGATGAGAGCGCGAGCCTTGGTGTGATACTCTTCCTCGAACTTCTTGATTTGGGGCTTCCGGTCTTCGCCCTCGTCCTCAGAAGGGGCTCTGCGGGAGAATCTCTTTATGTCGATTACCCAGCCCTCGACTCCTGGCTTGACAACGAGAGAGTCGTTCTTGACGTCCTCGCCGAACCGCTGGAAAATGGCCCTAAGAAGCCTTTCCTCGTTCGAGAGTTCGCTCTTCGACTTCGGAGTTACCTTGCCGACCAGGATGTCTCCGGTCTTAACGCGCGTGCCCGGGAACACCACGCCGGTGTCGTCAAGCTTGCGCAGAAGGTCCTCGGAGACCCCGGGGATGTCGCGAGTGATTTCCTCACGCCCGAGCTTCGTCTCGCGGACCTCAACAGTGAACTCCTCGATGTGAATCGAGGTAAGAGTGTCCTTTGCGAGAAGGCGCTCTGAGACGACGATTGCGTCCTCAAAGTTGTAACCTTCCCAAGGCATGAAAGCCACCAGCACGTTGCGCCCAAGCGCCAGTTCGCCGTCTTTCGTCGCCACGCCCTCGGTCAACACGTCTCCTTCGACGACCTTCTGTCCGGGCCGGACGAGGGGCTTCTGATTCAGGCATGTACGTTCATTGAGGCGTGCGTACTTGCGGAGCATATACACGTCGCCATTGTCTATCTCGATGCGGGAGCCATCGACATAGGACACCGTACCGGGCCTGACGGCGATCTGCATCATGCCGCTGTTGCCTGGAAGGTGCTTTTCGATTCCTGTCGAGACCAGTGCGATCTCGGTCTCGAGAAGCGGAACCGCCTGCCTCTGCATGTTGGAGCCCATCAGCGCGCGAGAAGTGTCGTCGTGCTCAAGGAATGGAATCAGGCATGCGGAAACGCCAACCATTTGGCGGGTTGACACGTCGAGGTAGTCAACATCTGTCGGCTTGACTTCGACGAAGTCCCCTCCCCTTCGCACAACAACCGGATCCTCGATGATATTGTCCTTGGCATCGTGCCGGACATTCGCCTGCGCGATGGAGGCTCTTTCCTCTTCATCCGCGCGAAGGTACACGATCTCGCTGGTAATGGCACCGTCTTTGACCTTCACGTACGGTGTAATTATGAAGCCAAGGTCGTTGATTGTAGCATAGAGGGAAAGAGACACGATAAGGCCGATGTTTGCGCCTTCAGGCGTTTCAATCGGGCAAATCCTGCCGTAATGGGAGTGGTGCACGTCGCGCACTTCATAGCCAGCGCGTTTGCGATGCAAACCGCCGGGACCCAATGCGGAGAGCCTTCTCTCATGGGTAAGTTGGGAGAGAGGATTGGTCTGGTCGACTATCTGCGACAATTCGCTTCTCTCGAAGAAGTGGTTAATCGCGGATTCGAAGATTGTCCGATTGACAAGGGTACTCGGCTTGGCCTGATCGAGGTCCTTCTGGGCCATTCTCTCGCGAGCGGCTCTCTTGACCTTGAGCATTGCCTGGCGCAGTTCTTCGAACAGCAACTCATTGATTGTCCTCGTCCTGCGGTGGCCCAGATGATCGATGTCATCCAGTTCGCCGGACCCGCGGCGGAGGGACAGCAGCCGCTTGGCTACATTGATGAGGTCGTCGAATATTATCGAATACTCATGCTCGTTGCCGGTCTGGTCAAATTCGCGGTTGATGCGGAAACGGCCGATCTTCCCGAACGAGAAACGCTCTTCGTTTTTGAAACGCTCCCGGAAGAGTTCTTCGGCCTTTTCGAGAGACGGTGGGACCGTCATCCTCAGGCGGAAGTAGAGCTTCTTGATGGCGTCTTCATAGTTACGGCTCTCGTCGTTGGTGATTGTCTTCAGGATGATATCGTCGTCCATCTTACCGATAACTTCGAACTCGCGGATTCCCAGCCGAAGGAGTTCGTCAACCTTATCCTCGATATACTGGCCAGACTGCACGATGACCTCGCCGGTCTCCTTGTTGACGATATCGTCAACCGCGATACGACGCTTGGCGTTCTGGACTTCCTTGGGAGAACCAAGGTCGATCGTGCGTGTGGGGTAGAAAATCCTGATCAAATCGGCGTTACGTGAACGCGCCGGATCGAAGCACCTCAGGAAGAGAGTGAATGGCAGCTTGTTGGAACTGTCGATGCGGAGGTGCAGTTCATCGCGCGCGGAAGTCTCGATCTGGAGCCAGCTCCCGTACTCGGGGATGATTCGGCAGACAAAGAGCTTCTTGCCGCTGGAATGCTCGGTTTCGGAGAAATCCACACCGGGAGAACGCTGAAGCTGAGTGACGATGATACGGTCGGCTCCATTGATGATGAACTCGCCACCACCGACCATTTTCGGGATGTCACCGAGGTAAACATTTTCCTCGATAGGCTCCTGGCGCTCAAGCCTCAGTCGGGCCCAAAGAGGCATAGCATATGAAATGCCGAGGGCGCGACACTCGTCTGGCGTGTAGCGTGGTTCTTTGAGTGTGTAGTTCACATACTCGATTCGGGTCTTTCCATCCAGCGAGACGATGGGGAAAGAACTCCCGAAAAGGGCTTCGAGGCCGATATCCGACCTGCGCTTGTGCGGGACTACTTCGGACTGAAGGAATTTCTCATATGCAAGAACCTGAGTTGTAGTCAGGGGGGGAACCAGAGCAAATTCACGGGCTTTGCCGTAGCGACGAACCTCCATAACAGCTCCTTAATGAGAGTTGACGAGAAGGCAATGGGTGGTCCGTAAGCCGCAGAGCAGAACAAGAGTGCATTCCAAGGTGGAACCCGCATTTCGCAGGAACATCAGTTGAGGCGGCGAGAAAATATGACGAGGAAGCGATGCCTCGTAGGAGGCATCGCTTCCTGAAGATCATGGAACGCTATTTTACTTCGACTGTCGCGCCAGCTTCTTCGAGCTTCTTCTTGAGGTTGGCGGCTTCTTCCTTGCTCACGGCTTCCTTGATAGCCTTCGGAGCGGCTTCGACGAGATCCTTGGCTTCTTTCAGACCGAGGCCGGTGATCTCACGGACAACCTTGATGACCTTGATCTTCTCAGCACCGAACGCGGCGAGAACGACGTTGAATTCGACTTTCTCTTCTTCCGCGGCGGCGGCAGGGGCTGCGGCTGCGGCGGCAGCAGGGGCTGCGGCTGCGGCAACTGGCTTGAACCCGAGTTCTTCGAACTTCTTTACGAGGTCCGCGATCTCGAGGAGGTTGAACTCCTTAAGCTCATCAAAGACTTTCTGGACTTTATCTGACATTGTTCTACCCTTTCTGGTTTCCTGTTAGGCTGCTTTCGACTCGGATTCCGACTTCGACTCCCGCATCTGCTCCAAGATGTTGAGCAGATTGCCAACTGGTGAATGAACCGTGGAAAGTAAGCCGTTCGCGGGCGCACACAGCATCCCAAGGAACTTCGCAAAAAGTTCCTCACGGGAAGGCATGGTGGCAAGTTGCAGAACCTGTTCGGCACTGTAAACTGCGCCATCATATACACCAGCGCGGACGATGACCTTCTCCTTGAAGTCCTTCGCAAGATCCCTGGCCAACTTGGCCGTCGCAACCGCGTCTTTTCCGAGAAGCACTGCGGTGGGTCCTTCGAGCGACTTCTCCAGCCCTGTCCAGCCTTTCTTCGCAAAAACCAGGCTCGCGAGGTTGTTCTTCATTAGAAACAGCTTCGCACCATTTTCTCTTGCGCGGCGGCGGACATCGAGACTTGCCTGGCCCTTGAGCCCTGCCAGTCCCACAATCACCAACGACGAAGCGGAACCGATGCGCTTTTCCAACTCGGCGACTTGCATCTGCTTGAGTTCACTGGGCATCGGTACTTCCTTTCGGGCAACTATTGAACATACGCTGAAGCTTGCGTAATAGCTACTTCGTTTCTTTCGCGAGGGCCTTCAACCGAAGCGATGGACTCATCGTGGTGCAGATAAAGGCGCTCTTCATGTACACACCGCGAACCGACGAAGGCCGTCTCTCGAAGATGTGCATATAGAAAGCGCGAATATTGTCCACCAGCTTGTCCTGTTCGAACTGAATCTTTCCAACCGGAGCGTGAATGTTGCCGGTGGCGTCGTTACGATACTCCACCTTGCCAGCGGAAAATTCCTTCACCAACTGAACGATATTCGGGCCAAGGGTTCCGCTCTTGGGATTGGGCATGAGGCCCTTTGCGCCGAGGATCTTGCCCAGCTTTCCCATCACCTTGCGGGAGTCGGGAGTGGCAACAACCACGTCGAAGTCCATATAGCCCTTTTCAATCTCGGCAGCGAGATCCTCAAGCCCCGCCTTTACAGCACCAGCGCCAAGGGCGTCTGGAACCTGCTCAGGGGCGCAGAAGGCTATGACCTTCTTGGACTTGCCGAGCCCGTGCGGCAGAGTGAAGGAACCCCTGAGTTGCTGGTCGGCCTGCTTGGGGTCGATGTCAAGCTTTATCGCCAGTTCGACGGTCTCGTTGAACTTGGCGTTAGCCATGGTCTTCAGCTTCTTCACTGCCTCTTCGATTTCGTACTCGACCGTCGGGTCGGCCTGCTTCATCACGTTCCTGAATCTCTTGCTGTGGAATGTCATATCCCCTCCTACTGCTCAATCTCGATGCCCATACTACGGCAGGAACCTTCGATTGTACGCATTGCGGCTTCTGTGCTTCCCGCGCTGAGATCCTGCATCTTCTTGGCAGCGATTTCCTTGAGTTGGGCCTTGGTGAGCTTGCCGACCTTATTGCGGTTGGGCTCGGCGGAGCCTGACTCAAGGCTGAGGGCCATCTTCACAAGGATGGCGGCTGGAGGGGTCTTGATGACGAACGTAAACGTCTTGTCTCTGTAGATCGTGATTATGACGGGAACCTTGACGCCCTTGATGTCCTTGGTCTTGTCGTTAAACTGTTGGACGAACTGCATCAGGTTGATGCCGTGAGGCGACAGGGTGGGTCCGATCGGGGGGGCCGGAGTGGCCATTCCGCCAACGATCTGCAACTTGATTTCGATAAGAATCGGCTTTTTTGCCATCATTCTCTCCGTCTCCCAGCCATTCCGGGCTGGTGCAAGCGACTACTGAAAGGACTATACTTTCTCGACCTGCCACACCTCAAGTTCGAGAGGTGCAGTGCGACCGAAAATGTTCACTGTGACTCTGACGACGCCGCGAGCCGGGAAAACTTCCTCAACCACGGCTTCGTAATTCTCAAAAGGCCCTTCCTTGATCTTGACGACTTCGCCAGCGTCAAACTCAATCTTGGGCCGCACGGATTCCTCTGAGCGCTCATAGTTTCCGAGAAGCTTATCGATTTCCTCGTCGGGAATCGCCTGAGGGACATACGGCTGCGTACCGACGAAGCCGCTCACACCGGGCGTTTCGATAATCAGCAGGCGGTTCTCCTCAGTCATCTCGACCTGGATGTACAGGTAGCCAGGGAACACCTTCCTGCGCACGACCTTTGTTTTTCCATCCCTCACGTCCGAGACCTTCTCGGATGGGATAAAAATCCTCCCAATGGCAGCATCAAGGCTTTTGTTACGGAAGCGGCTCTCTATGCTGGCCTTGATTTGGTCTTCCTGGCCAACGCGAACCCGAAGGGCATACCACTGATGGGCCATTGCGTTACCTCAGGAGAGTCAGAACATGGGAGAACAGATAGTCCATTGAGGTCACGACAAGGCCGATGATAACCATCACGACCACGACGATAATGCTGGAGGAGATCAACTCGTCCTTTGTAGGCCAAGTGACCTTGCGCATTTCCTCCTCAGTTGTCACCACATAGTCAACGGTTCTCCGGTTGACAAAGGCAAGGAGAAAAGCGAACAGTCCGCCCAGAAACAGGCAGACCGCCGCCCCGCCCCACTGAACAATGGTGTTCATGTTCGGTGACTCGCTGAGGCCGTTCGCCCAGAAATACCACTCGTAAGCCGAATACACGGCAAACAGCAGTATGAGTGCTGCGAACGCGACGCGGTAGTTCTTTGCCTGACCTTTTTTGTAAATTTCCATATTGCTCCAGGAAAAATCTGGCAGGGCTGGAGGGACTCGAACCCCCAACGCCCGGTTTTGGAAACCGGTACTCTGCCAATTGAGCTACAGCCCTGCTCTCAGGTTGAAACTACTTCTTGCGCTCCGTATGCTCAGTGTGCTTCCTGCAGGTTCTGCAGTACTTGTTCAAGGAGAGCTTTTCGCCCTTCTTCATATCGCGATTGGTGCGATAGTTGCGGGACTTGCACTCCTTGCACTCCATCGAAAACCACTCACGCATCTTATCCTCCGAAAAATGGGGACGAGGGAAACCCCCGTCCCCTTCGGTGTTCCAGTTACTTGTGGATCTTGGTCACGACGCCGGAGCCGACAGTGCGGCCGCCTTCGCGGATGGCGAAACGAAGCTGCTCTTCCATCGCTATCGGCTGGATCAGCTCGATGCGAAGGGTGATGTGATCTCCGGGCATGACCATCTCGACCTTTTCGGGCATAAAAAGAGAGCCCGTAATATCGGTCGTACGGAAGTAGAACTGCGGCCTGTACCCGTTGAAGAACGGGGTGTGGCGACCACCCTCATCCTTGGTCAGAACATACACTTCGCCATCGAAAATGGTGTGCGGAGTAATGCTCTTCGGCTTGGCGAGAACCTGTCCGCGGCGGACATCGCTCTTTTCAATTCCGCGCAGGAGGATACCGGTGTTGTCGCCGGCAAAGCCCTCGTCAAGGGTCTTATTGAACATCTCGACGCCAGTGCAAACCGTGTTCATGACCTCGTCGTGCATTCCGACGATTTCGAGAGGGTCACCGACGTGGACTGTACCGCGTTCGATGCGCCCCGTGGCCACGGTTCCGCGGCCCTTGATCGAAAACACGTCTTCGACCGGCATAAGGAACGGTTTGTCACGGTCACGCTGCGGGGTCGGAATGTACTCGTCCACGGCCTTCATCAAGTTCTTGATGCAGGCATACTCAGGGGCGTTGGGATCCGTGCTCTCCGATTGAAGGGCGATTACGGCAGAACCCCGGATAACAGGGATGTCATCGCCCGGGAAGCTGTGCTTGCTGAGAAGCTCGCGAACTTCCATCTCGACGAGGTCGAGCAATTCCGGGTCCTCCATTACGTCGACCTTATTCATAAAGACGACGATAGAAGGGACATTGACCTGACGGGCGAGCAGGACGTGTTCGCGCGTCTGCATCTGCGGGCCGTCGGGAGCCGAGACCACGAGGATCGCGCCGTCCATCTGAGCGGCACCTGTGATCATGTTCTTGATGTAGTCGGCATGTCCGGGGCAATCAACGTGCGCATAGTGGCGGTTCGCCGTTTCGTATTCGACATGCGCGACATTGATGGTGATGCCGCGTTCCTTTTCCTCAGGAGCGTTGTCGATCGAATCGAATGGACGGAAGCGAGCCTTCCCATCCATCGCCAGCACTTTCGTGATTGCGGCCGTCAGCGTGGTTTTGCCATGGTCAATGTGACCGATGGTGCCCACGTTGACGTGCGGCTTATCCCGCTTAAATACGTCCTTAGCCATTGCAGACTCCTTTGCTCTTTATCGGAAACAGACTTTATCTTTCTGGAGCTGGCGATGGGAATTGAACCCATGACCTCATCCTTACCAAGGATGTGCTCTACCAACTGAGCTACGCCAGCACGAAACTGGAGCGGGCGATGGGAATCGAACCCACGTGACCAGCTTGGAAGGCTGGAGCTCTACCATTGAGCTACGCCCGCAGAGAATCTATGAGTGGTGGAGACGGTAGGATTTGAACCTACGAAGGTAGAAACCAACAGATTTACAGTCTGTCCC
>JBAZOJ010000088.1:0-12679 GCA_041648755.1 Candidatus Brocadiia bacterium | reverse complement strand
CGGCAATCCCTGGTGCGGCTGGCTTTAGCAAAATGCGGCAACCCCGAGGACGCTGAAGAAGCCACAAATTCCGCATTTCTGGCACTGTGGAATGAGTGGGCGAACAGGTCATCCACACGCACAACCAACATCGTGTACGGATGGCTTCTCACTGTCGCCGCCCGCCGAGCCATGGACATTGCCAGGTCGCGAAAGTCGCGCAGATCCTACGTGGTGAGTTCTAGCCCCGACCTTCTTGATACGGCTTCGGATGACAACTCGCCCGCTGAAATGCGCAAAGCCATGTTGCTGCTTTACGAGGCGATCGAAGAACTACCGGCAGAGCAGCATGAGGCCGTGGCGCTGTACCTCGCAGATGTCCCGACTGCCGTGGCTGCCGAGATGCTCAATGTCTCATCCAGAACGATCCGAAACCGGCTGGAAGATGCGCGCAAGCTCCTTGCGACAGTCTTGGAAAAGAAGGGGCTCGCGCTTGTTGCTGCAATTGCTACGCTTGCAGCATTCTCCAGGGATTTGGCAGCCGAGCCTCCTTGCGTATCGGCCGGTGAGGACCTTCGTCCCGAATTGCAGAAAACCCCAGCCACATGTTCGCGTGTGCCGTTCCTTCTGGCGGTCTTGATCCTTCTTGCAGTGGGTGCGCTTTTCCTCTATCTAAATTCTCTCTTCAATCTATCGCAGCAGCGCATACCTGTTGGAGGCTGGCATCGAACCTTTGGTGGGCCGGGAATTGAGACCTTCTATCCGGTTGCCTCGACAAACGATGGTGGGATTATCACAGGTGGCGCCACAAGCTCCAACACTGACACTGGGAATGACTGGCTTGTGACCAGGTATGACTCGGGAGGCAATGTAGTCTGGGCGCGTACTTTCTCAGGCCCCAAAGATGAGAATGTGTCGACTATCACCCCACTGCCGAACGGCAATTTCCTTGTGGCGGGATGCTCCAACTCTTTCGGAACCGGCTGGTGCAATAACACGGTGCTGGTGGAGTTGGACGCCAACGGCCATTTATTGCGCCAGAGCGCATTTTCCAGCCCCGCCGAACTGCGTCCAGTCCAGATAATACCTCTCGAACCGGATGGCTTGATGCTGTTGGCTACGGCTTCGGGATATGGGACGTTCAGCCACGATTTCGATACAGTCCTGTTCCAACTGGACACAGACTGGAACGTCATGTCCGCGCGTGCTTTTGGCGGCCCCGACCGCGATCACGTCATGAACATGCTGCCCTGTGCGGATGGAGGATGGGTACTCGGAGGATGGTCCCGTTCGTTCAGTCATGGGGACTTCGACTTCTGCGCGACGAGACTTTCCGCCAACCTCATTGTCAAGTGGTATCGCTCTTGGGGAACTGAGAGATCTGAAGAATCTGCTCCAATAATCGCGACATCCGACGGTAACTACGTTCTGGCAGGTTACTCCTCAGTTTCGGAAGATGATGCGGACGTTATGGCGCTGAAGTTCAACCCCAATGGAGATCTGATTTGGCAGAATCGATATGCAATGCCATTCGATCAATCCGTCTCGTACGTGCTGACCGAGCGCGATGGTTTGTATGTGTTCGGCGGTACGGCCGAGTTCGACAATGCGGATCCGAACAAGACGGACGCCCTGCTTGTGGCGCTAAACCCCGACGGAACTCTGGCCTTCGACCGACTGTTCGGTGGACCAGAGCACGACTCGGTCATCAACTATGTGAACAGGCCCAATGGACTTCTACTTAGTGGCACAACCTGTTCCTTTGAGAGGGAGATTCTATCCCGCGCGCTGGCCGACCCGACGGATTCTGTCTCGGCACTCTCATCTCCCTTTGGCGCTTACGGGCCTTCCCTCGGTAGCATTCCCCGACCTTCCACGGGGAAAACGTTCGATGGCTGGCTCGTGCAATTGGGCCCCGGGTTCGCGTTCCCGGCAGATCTGAAAGCGCGTCCTGCAGGGTTGAAGCGCGTTAGCGGCGACCTGAAGCAGGGCACTGCCGAGATCTTTGAACGCGATGTGGAGATCACGGTGCACGAGGCGACGATGGAAGAACGCGAATGGAAGCCTTGACCAACAAAGAGGGCGTCCCGACGGACGCCCTCTGTTTGTATTTCCTGCGAAGCCAAGGACACCACTAATAGAGGAAAGTGAGCGTCAGGCTCGTGTTCGTTGGTGTGATCGTGAAGGAAAGCAATGTGCTGACCCATGTTTTCGCCACACAGGTCGTCTGGTAAACCGGGTAGTTGTTCGGCTGCACTGAGTATCCCGTGTCGACGCAGAAGGATGGCTTGGTTCCATCGAACAGGCCGTTTCCATCTGTAACGATGATGAACCCGTCTTGATTCCCCCCGGCATAGATTCCGGAGAGAACCAGCTTGCCATCCTGCAGTTCATTGATGTACATCAGCCAATCTCCGCCCGCCCCGCCATATGCCCTCTGCCAGATGATGTTGCAGTTGATGTCGACCTTCAAGAGCCAGAAGTCATGACTGCCATTTCCATACGTGCTGGTGTATCCGCCAATCAGAAAGTGCCCGTCCAACAGGCGAGTGACACGGTATGCCCCTTCCGATCCACTTCCGGAAATGACCTTCTGCCAGAGAATAGTGCCGCTTGGGGTCATTTTCACGATGAGCACTTCTCCATTCGAGCCCCCGTAGAGGTAAGCGGTTGTCCCGACCACGAGGAAATTGCCGTCGTCAGTCGCCACAATGTCGTTGAACTCGTCGGGGTAACTTCCGTCGACCTTTGTCTGCCAGACCAGAGCACCTGATGTATCGATCTTGAAAGCCCATGCATCCCAGTCCGACGAGGAGTATGAGCCCTCGGTTCCTCCGACAACAATGTAGCCACCGTCGGATTCGGCAATGGCGCTTGCATCATCCCATCGTGAGCCTCCGTATGTATTGCACCATATGACATCGCCTGCCTGTGTCATTTTGATGACCAAAGCGTCAGAACCACCAGAGGTTCCTGAATCGGTTTGGCCAACGACCATAATGCTGCCATCGGACGTTTCGAGAATCTCCCGTGCGTAGTTTGCGCCGGATGGGCTGAATCCTCTCTGCCAGATCATCTCCCCGCTCGGTGAGACCTTGATGACAAGAACCTTCCCATTCGAGCAATAGCCGCCCGCGACAAAGTTGCCGTCGGATAGCCCCGTCGCCGTGAACAGGCGATCATCTCCACCGTAATTCAGCTTCTTCTGCCAGACAATATTCCCGCTGCCATCGGTTCTCATGGCTAACGCATCCGAATCGGAACCAGGTGTACTGCCAAAGGCCATGAACCCACCGTCAGGCAGGGGTATAGCACTGTACACTGAGTCCGATCCGCTTGTCCCGTAAGTGGCAGCGAAACAGACCGTTGGCGGCAGCGGATTGGGAATCACGCCCGCGCCATTGGTGGTCGCGGACTCACCGACAGTATTGTACGAAGAAACCCCGAACACATAGGTCGTACCCAAGGCATAGGAGTAGGAAAAAGTATATGAGACAACGTTCGCGCCGACAATGACTTCGGCATCGCCCATGTGGATCACGTAACCGCTTTCGCCCTCGACGTCAGGCCATTCGAGCAAGACTGAGGTGGTGCTCAGAACTGTTGCCGTCAAGACGCTTGGAGTCGCAACCACCGGCAGCACAGCGTTCGCGAAGGTCTGGTCTGACTCGCCGACTGAATTGTATGCCAACACGCTGTAGGTGTACCATGTACCTGCGACGAAGGAGAACTCATCGGTGTAGGAGTTGCCCGTTGTACGCGCGATCTCGGTTCCGCCGCGATACACGATGTAGCCGGTCTCTCCTTCAACATCGTTCCAAGCTATCGTCCCAGAGGTCTGGCTGTTCAGCGTGGCTTCGACGCTTATCGGCGCAGCAACGTGCGGCAGCACGGCATTCGCAGCAACGGCCTCCGATTCGCCGACTGAATTGTACGCAGACACGCTGTAGGTGTACGACGAGCCTGCTGCAAATGCGTAGTTGTCAGTGTATGACGTTACGTCATCACCAACGCGGTCGATTTCCTCGCCGTCGCGGTAGATGATATAGCCATCCTCGCCGAGAACGTCAGGCCAAGAGAGCGAAACCGAGGTCTCGCTGTTAAGGGCGACCGACAGGCTCGCCGGAGCATCCGGCACGGAATCGACGAGGGCGAAGCAGTACACAAGAGTGTATGCTCCGATGGACTTCCCCTGCTCGATCACGCCAAGATATGCTGTGCCAGTAAAATCAGCCGTCCACGTGATGCTGAAGTTCTGGCCTTCCCCCGAATTGTTGTCTTTCTCCAGCGTGTCGCCACTGGCGTCGTAGATGGCGCCCTTGGTCTTACGGTCACCGGTTGTGTAGAAATAGTAGGTCATCCCGTCGTACGCCGCGAAGGCGAAGCGGTCCTCCTGCTTCTTGTCGGTAAACGAGCCGGAGTAGTACTGCACTGAGGTGCGTACATCGAGTGTCGCAATCAGCGTTCCGGGGAACGTGCCCTTTGCCTTGTCGGCGTAGGCCGGTTGCATGCCGATTACGAAGACCACGATCATGAGAGCTAACAGAGCGTACAATACGGTTACTCGCCTCATTATCTCCTCCTTGTTGGTTCAATGAGGGTCTTGGGCTGAAATCATCGCTCAATGACTATTCGTTTGCGAAACAGCGTTTGCCAAAAAAACACCGGCCGTTGTTTGGTGGTTCCGCCCGTCCCCCTCCTTGACCCTTCCGTACCGTCCGCTATAACTCGCTGCACGGAGGTGCGTTATGTCGCCAACTCGCACTCGCGGAGATATCCAGCAGGCTGAAGCTCTCGCCACTGACGTGAAAGTTGACCGGGGCGCATGTATCGCTTGCGGCGCTTGCACACGTTTGTGCTCGGCAGGGCTATTTGAGATGCGTGACGGCAAGCTCGTCAAGGGAGAGAATCCCAAGACAGGATGCGCCGAGTGCGGCCATTGCATGGCCGTCTGCCCTACGGAAGCGATATTTGCCAAGGACTTTGACTATAGCGGGTGCATCGCCGCGGAGCACAGGCCTGACGACCCGGAAAGGCTGGCTGGCTTGTTCGCGGCACGCAGGTCGGTTCGGGATTTCTCCCCCGAGCCCATTCCCCGCGAGGTCGTCGAGAGGATTATCAAGTCCGCCACCGAAGCGCCAATGGCTCTCCCGCCACAGAAGCTGGGAATCACCGCGATTATCGGACGGGAGAAGGTGGGAGAGATCGCGAAGGTCTGCGAGCAGGAATTCGAACGCTTTGGAAAGAACCTGAAGAAGCCGATCTTCCGCATGATCATGTGGATGTCCATGTCAGGCAAGGACTACAAATTCGTACGGAGGTTCGTTGGGGATTTCCTTGTTCCGACATTGATGGCATCGAAAGCTCAGGGCCGGGATGGCGTTACCTATGGCGCACCCGCACTGCTGCTCATCCACGGCGGCAAGTCGGACTTTGGCGGGACAGAAGATGCTCAGATCCTGGCCACCTATCTTCAGCTTGCCGCAACAGCCGAAGGTTGGGGCTCGATCATCCTTGGCGACGTTCCGCCGCTGTTTGAGAACTTCCGCCCGCAGTACAAGGCGAAATACGGAATACCGAATGGGAACAAGGTGATTCTGTCAGTCGCGCTGGGCAAGTCGAACATCATATTCCTGCGGTCTGCCCCCCGAAAGCTGAAGAGCGTCAATTTCAGTTGATGCTGATCGGTAGGTGCGGATCCGGGCAATGCCGTCGGCTATTCCTGCTGCGTGTAGGTCGTGAATTCCGGCACGCCGGGCCCGTGAAGGCGCGTCTTGTCCTTCGGTGCACCCCAGTCTATGCGGTTCTCATCAATGAGTTGTCGGATTGCATTGATATCCTTCTGGGACTTCACAACCGCCAGCCGGACGACGCCGAGTTCGTTGACCCCGTAAACATGCTCGCTGATATCCACGGAATCCGGCATGGCAACGCATATGAACTTGGAGGCTGGCCCGGACTCGGTGTCAGCGCGGTAAATGACCTTGAAGCAGAAGTCGGGGGGAATGTTCCATTTGTATGGGTTCTTGCGGAACTCCTCGTTTGACCAGTAGGTGTTCTTGTTCAGCATCGAGTACTGGGTGGCTGCGGTCCAGAACAGAATCAGCCTGGTGCACATGGACTCCTCGGTCATCCTCCTCCATGTCGGATCACCAGTGTGAACTTCGGGCACTGTCATGAAGACTGCGTAGACGACCGCGAAGAAGACTGCGGTCGCGGCAATCGTCAGTGCTATGACTCCCAAAGTGGGAGCGCTCTTCTTTTCACTCTCGAGCTTGGCGCCACACGTGTTGCAGTAGATGTCCCCGCTGGTTTTCTCTGTCGCTGTGGTGGCGCCGCAGGCACACTTCAGAACTCGCGGCATATTACACCTCTACGGGCACAATGGAACGCCATTATACAATGGCGCTTTCCACGTGCAAGACAATTTCGCGCGCCTCTTCCGCCACCCGGCAATGCAGGGACACGTCTTGGAATCAGCCAGTGAGGTCTGCTCCATCCGCCGAAGGTATCCTCAGATCTCAGAACTTGCGTTCACGGCCGACGTCAGGGCAGCGCATACGGGGTTCATTCTTTGTTGACCGCGTCAGCACCGCACAAGCAGGTTCTGGAAAGCAACGATACGTTTAAACCTGTTAGTAAAGGTTGTGTCAGTACACCCCTGCTCCGGCTCTTGCGCCCAAAATCAGGCCCTCTCAGCCGCATCATGCACAGACCTGTCGAGAAAGTCTCCCGATTTGCTCGACGCAACGCAACTTGCGTTTTCCCTCCCCTTGACTTTGGCGCGCGAAGGTACAGAATGGAAACTTCGATGTTTTGGGAAATCGCCTTACCTGTAGGTGCGGCATGACTTCAGCACAGAGACCAGGGACCATACCGATAGTAGTGGGCGTCACCGGACACCGGCATATCCGGCCGGAGGATGTCCCCGGCCTCGAGGCTGCGGTGCGCGCAGTCCTTGTGGAAACGCAAGGCAAATACCCTGATACCCCCATCCTGCTGCTGTCTTCCCTCGCGGAAGGAGCAGATCGGATTGCAGCGCGCGTTGCCCTGGATCTCGGCGCCGACCTTGGCGTTCCGTTGCCAATGAGCGCGGCGGAATATGAAAAGGACTTCTCCACGCCCCAGTCGGTGGAGGAGTTCCGATTTCTTCTTGCGAAGGCCGCATTTTCCCGGGTCATCGACAGTTCCGCCATGCCCGGCGGATCCGAAGACCGCAATAATCGCTACAAGGCCGCTGGCATCTTTATCGTGGAGCATTGCCGGTTCCTGATCGCCCTCTGGGACGGCGCAGACAAAGAAGTCCCGGGCGGGACATCGCAGATCGTCCGAATAGCCCTGCGCGGACTGGCGGCGGGTGAAAAACCCAAATCGCGCGCGCTGGTGCAGTCCGACATCCGAATTGTCAGACACATCGTTACCCCAAGCAAATCGAACCCCAGCCCGAAGGGAACCCCCTGCTCTTCCCGGTTGCTGATTCCCGCGAACCTGTCCCCAATCGCCCAGGAGAAGGCACTGAGCAACCTGGACCGATTCAACCGCGACGTGTGTGCTTCCCGCGTGGCCACAGGTCCTTCACAACCGGAGGAATTCTGCGATCCCAAAGCATGTCCCGCTGAAGTCGCCGCATACTCGGTTCGCTATTTCGCTGCCGATGCCATGGCCGGAAGCATCAGGAAGCGCCTTACGCAGTTCGAGGCCGGTGTGTTCTTCCTCGCGTTCTTTTCAGTGGTGTGCATCGAATTGGCGCACTTCCCAGAGGTCTTGGAGTTGGGGCTCGTGGGATACTTGCTGTTCCTGGCAGCAGCAACCGCGACATACATCGTCGCCGAAAGGGAATGCCTGAAGAATCGGCACCAGGATTACAGAGCGCTTGCGGAAGGTGCGCGAGTGCAGTTACACTGGCACTTCGCAGGGATCGAAGACTGCGTCTGCTCGCACTACTTGCACAAGCAGCGGGGAGAACTCGATTGGATCCACGCCGCACTGGACGCGATGCACCTGATGCTGCCTCAGCGCACTGCCTCGCAGCACGAAAATGACGATATCAAGGCCCTTTCCAACTGTCGATCGAGGTGGGTCACCCCCCAGAAGGACTACTTCAGCAGGAAGTCAGCCGTTGAAACCGCGCTGTCCAGCAAGGCAAAGCGCTTCGGCATGGCCGCACTGTTCGTGGCCGTCGCCATAGCGTTGTTCACGTTGCTTTCCGGATATCACAGCCACTGGTACCTGTACCTGATTATGGTGATATCGGGAGCGGCGGGACTTCTCGGCGCATTCAAGATGTACCGAGCCTACGGAGACCTCGCGCGGCGATACTCGCAAATGGCAGCAGTCTTCCGGGGCGCGGACGGGCATCTGGGCGAGTTGATCAAAGCCGGTGACATCGAGGGCGCGCGCAGCCTCGTCCACGAACTCGGCCGGGAGACGCTGGCTGAGAATGCCGAATGGCTGATTCTCAACCGGGAACATCATTTGGAGATACCGCACGCGGGGTAGGCGAGAACCGGCGCAATGGCCGTTCTGATCAAACGCACAGAGGGATTGACTGGCTCTGCAGAAGAGTTACAATTCCATATGCCAGCAAGATTTCCACCAAGGCAATGTGAGCGGATCTTGGTTTGAACGGATGTCGAATGTGCGGTGCCCTTCAGAAAGGAGTGGAAGTGCTTATGGATGCTCAGATAGTCTTCAACCTGATCAAGCAGTTGTTGAATGACAACTCGTTTGCACAGGCCTACCACGCGGACCCCGATGCAACACTGCGATCGGCGGGCTTCACTGATCCCGTAATGGTCGCGGAACTGAAGCAGCTCATTGCCTTGGCCGTCGCAGGAGCTGTGGCAACCAACAAACAGCAAGCGGAGATGATGGAGTGGATGGAGAACCAGCGTAGAACCACCGGCGAAACCGGAGACGCATTCAAGGCTGGCCTCAGAAACACTCTTGAGCAGATTGCGCGTGGCTATGATGCCACAGCACTGATGTACAAGGCTGTCTTTTATCTTGGATTCGGATTGATCATCACGTCGGTGATATTCGCTGCCTACAGCGGGGAAACGCTGTTCTCCCTGGTGTTCGCCGGTATGGGTGCCGCGGATTTCCTTCTGTTTTTCCTGGCCAAGCCTCCACAGGATCTTCAGAAGAGCCGGGCAGATCTTGCGCAACTTCAGATTGCCCTGTGCAACTGGTTTCTGGACAACTACAACTGGAATTCCTACCTGATTGGCCTTCAGGGCCAACCGCCCGAGAAGACTCTCCAATACATGAAGGAAGTTTCTCTCCAACAGATGAAATGCGTCGAAAAGACGATGGCCCTTATCGAGGACTTTTGCGAGACCCCGGTTTCCGCGCCACGGCAAAGGCCGCAAATCCCTCACGCGGAGTGAACCTGAGTGATGAATGCTGAATAAGAGAAGGCCGAAGGGCGGAAGCCTGTCTCACGCGAGGCGCGAAGGACAGCACAGCTAAGGTTCCTTTGCCGAGCGACCCGCTTGGTTCGGTCATTCATCATTGACCCTTCGAAGCCCGGGCGGGTCGACAGGGCGAAGTAGGATCATCAACCAACATCCATCATGCTCTTTGGCAGCCACCACCGGCCTCCAGCCTAAGGTCTCAGGCCGGTATTCAAAGGCTGCACACTTTCGCCTCTCCATTTCCCCTTGACAACAGTAGTATAGTTGGAGAGCCCTTAGGGACCAACGCCTGCAAGGGGGTCACTATGTCGCCGTTGACTCGCGAACGGGTTCACTCGTTCCTGTGCGGCATTTCGGGCGACGCAAAGGATCCTGCCGACAAGCTTTACCGCGTGTTGCGCGCTCGCGGACTGCGCATGGAATTCGTTAGTAACAAGCTCACGCTCCACCTGGGCTCGCCAAGTGGGGATCGCCTCTACCTCGACGATGCACTGCGAAAAACAAAAGCAGGCAGGCTGACGGGTCAGGAAGTGGTGGTCGAGGATTTCTCCGTCGAGCCCTGGATCGAGTTCTTCACAGAGCGAATCGAGCTGAAGGAACAGCGGTGTAGCTCCTGTCGCAAGCCGTGGAGTGAAATGCTGTCGGCCGAATGCTGCTTCGCGGTACCGGTCTCGGCCGCCGAGCCCTTTATCGCACGGCTCGTGCGAGCCACCTGTGCATGCGGCTCCCCGTCGCGAGGGTCGTGCGACGGACACGGCGCCGACAAGGTGCTGATCGACTTCGCTGACGACTGCAGCGCCGTCTGGTTCGAGGTCATATGCTGGCACTGGCTCGTGCGGAACTTTCCCTCACGATGCGCCTGGCGGGTCGAAGGAAACCGCCTCACCGTTTCCTCCACAAACCACGATGTCCTGAGACTGTACGCAGAAATCCAAAAAGCCTCGGACTTGTTGGAGAAGCACTCCGAGTCGCTGATGCGATACAAGAAACGTGTTATTGAGACAGCAGAAGCGCGGAAGAAGAAATTCGTTGGAATGACGCGCGACGAACTGACCGCGCAGTTGCGTGAGTTGTTCCTGCTGGAGACGCGCAGGTCAGGCCGACTTACGGTTGAGGAGTAGCGACAGAAGCGCTCAGGCCGGAGACCGGAGGCTGTTGGCTGGAGGTAAGATTTTCGGGCAAGAGAATAGACCACTCGTAAGACATCCAGAAACCCGGGCAAGTCCAAGAGGGTCATTCAACGGTCTTCATCAGCATTCATCATCCTCTTCAGGCTGCTACCAACGGCCCCCGGCTTGGCGCAGCCCTCCGGAGGTGCGGCGTAGGAGGGTCTCCGGCCAGGCTTCCGGGTCTCAATCCGCGCCCGCATTGACAATTTCCGGCGCCCTCTGTACAATCCCCTGAGGTGCCCGGCCACCGAGGAGGCCCGATGACAGAGTACAACATCAACAACGAAGTGAACTTCCGCCCGCTGGAACTCATCGATGCCGGGCTGCTGGCGGAGCGCTGCACCGACAAGTGGTGGAACCGCAGCCTGTGCCGGGTCAACGATTGTGTTGTGAGGCTCGGGGTATTCGAGGGGGAGTTCCACTGGCACAAGCACGAGATCGAGGATGAGTTGTTCTTCGTGCTGTCAGGCAACCTGCTGCTGGACCTGGAGGACAGGACGGTCCCGCTTGGCCCGAACCAGGGAATGGTTGTTCCGCGCGGGGTGTTGCACCGGACGCGCGCACCGGAGCGCACGGTAGCCCTGATGTTCGAGGCTGCGACGGTCGAGCCAAGAGGGAATTAGGGTCGAAGCTGTGACATCGCATATTCCCAGCACCTGACCTCCGTACCGCTTGACTGAGTACCTCGGCAGAGTAGAATTGCACACGTAGCTCGGTTCGAAGAATGGAGAGTCGCGCGATGCTTGACCAGCAAGAGATCAGAGCCCTTTTGAAGGATCTAGAATCCGATCGAGTAGAGAGGAAGGCATCGGCTTCAGACAAGAGGAGTATCAAGGAGACCATATGCTCCTTTGCCAACGACCTGCCTGGGCATGGCAAACCCGGGGTGATCTTTGTTGGCGCCGATGATCGAGGGAATCTGACAGGCCTGTCCGTTACTGACGAACTGCTGAAGTTGCTCGCTAACCTGTGTGGCGATGGCAGCATTCTCCCAAAGCCGACGGCCGAGGTCGACACACTTCAGACAGAGGATGGGGAACTTGCCTATCTTCTCATACATCCGTTCGCGAGTCCACCTGCGAGGTTTGATGGGCGGACGTGCGTGAGGATCGGGCCGACCACTGTAGTGGCTTCGCCAGAGGATGAGCGACGCCTGAACGAGCGTCGGCGGTCCTCCGACATACCGTTTGAAATGCAGGAATCACCTGGAGCCTCCTTGGATGACGTGGACACCGAGTTCTTCCAGAAGGATTACCTGCCGCTTGCAGTGGCAGACGACGTCCTGCGCCAGAACCAACGCTCTCTTGCTCAGAAGATGACTTCGCTCCGTCTCCTGTCTACCTCCGGACGACCCACGAACGCTTGTCTGCTCGTGATGGGAAGGGATCCGCTTCGCTTCATCCCGGGCGCGTACATTCAGTTCCTGCGGATAGACGGCAGCAAACTCACAGATCCGATCAAGGACGAGAAACTAATCAGCGGACGTCTCGATGAGGTAATGCGCGAAATTGACGTTGTGCTTAGGCTGAACATCTCCACCGCCGTGAGAATCGAGGGGACAACCACAGAGCACCGAACGCCCGACTACCCCCTCGAAGCCCTCCGGCAATTGGCAAGAAACGCGGTGATGCACAGGTCGTATGAAGCCACCAACGCACCAGCGAGGATCTACTGGTTCTCAGACAGGGTCGAGATCATCAATCCCGGCGGGCTGTTCGGGCAAGTGAAGAAAGAGAACTTCGGAAAGGGCATCACAGACTACAGGAACCCCGTGGTGGCTGAGGCAATGAAAACCCTTGGCTTCGTGCAGCGATTCGGAATGGGCATTCCGTTGGCACGCAAAGCGTTGCAGGAGAACGGCAATCCCGAGCCGGTGTTCGCCTTCGAACCCGTGTACTTCGGAGTCACATTGAGGAGTAGAGAATGAAGACCGTAGCCTTCCTGAACAACAAGGGCGGAGTTGGCAAGACGACACTTGTTTTTCATCTGGCACATATGTTTGTGAAGCTTGGTTTACGGGTGGTTGCCGCAGACCTGGACCCGCAGGCAAACCTGACGACCATGTTCCTGTCCGAGGATCGTTTGGTGGAGTTGTGGCCGGATGAAGAGCACCCA
>JBAZOJ010000087.1:0-12719 GCA_041648755.1 Candidatus Brocadiia bacterium | reverse complement strand
GATGACTCGGTTGCCCTTTCTCCCGCCCAACTGCGCTCCAGGGCCCGGAAGCTCAAAGCCACCTACGATATCCACGCGATTTTCATCGACTATATGCAGTTGATGCAGGGCGATCGTGAGCGAAGGTGGGAGAACAGACAGCAGGAAGTCGCGGATATCTCGCGGGGTCTGAAACTGCTGGCCAAAGAGCTGCAAATCCCGATTATCGCTGGATCGCAGATCAGCCGGGAAGCCGAATCGGGTAAAGAGATGCGGCCAAAGCTGTCTCAGATGCGCGAATCGGGCGCTATCGAACAGGATGCCGACGTTGTTCTTATGCTCTATCGCGACGATTACTACAACACGAATTCCAAGGAACCCAATATCGCAGAGGTTATAATCGGCAAGCAGCGCCACGGCCCGACAGGGACCGTGAAGCTGTTGTTCCAAAGGGAATTCCTGCGGTTCGAAAACACGACCAGCCAATAGTGCGGACAAGGGGTTGATCGAAAGATGGCAATGAAAGCCTTTTTCCTAACGCTCGTGTCTTTCGCCTTGCTGTTTCTGTGCCAGGGCACGGCATTCGCATCGACAAGCGAATCACTTGCCGGGCGCAAGATCATCACGGTCGAAGTGAAGGGCAAGAACGTCAAGTCGCCCCAGCGAATTAAAATGGCCCTGAAGACCCGCGAAGGGTCAATCTATAATCCTGCGATCGCCGATGAGGATGTGAAGCGGCTGTTTTCCGAAAATCTCGTTGAAGACGCTTCAGTGTTCGTCGAAGAGGTGGAAGGCGGCGTGAAACTGACCTTCGTGGTCACCGAGAAGAGGGTCATTTCGGACATCCTCTTTATGCCGGAAAAGGGCCTGTATTACACGGGCACCACGCTCCTCGACAAGATCCTTACGAAAAAAGGCGACTTCTACAGCCTTGCGCTGGCAAGCCAGGATGAAGAGATCATCGTCAAGCAGTACCAGAAAAAGGGCTACCTGAAGGTTCGTGTCACACATGTGCTCGAAGATGCTCCGGACGGGGTCAACCTTGTCTATAACATCGAGCCCGGCCCCCGGTACGCAATCTCGCGCATTTTGTTTCCCGGGGCTGTAGCTTTCTCCGAAAAGAAGCTCCGCAGGACGATGAAGACCAAGAAGAAAGATTTCTTCCACGGCGGTTACTTCGACGAGGACAAACTGGCTCTGGACGTGGACGCAGTCCGTCGCCTGTACCTCGATGAAGGCTATCTCGATGTCCACGTGAATGTTCTCCCGATCCAGTTCCCCGAGACGCCTGCGAATTACCATTATTCCGACAAGCTCACGTTTCAGTTGGTGATCGAGATACAGGAAGGGCGCCAATACAAGGTCGGCCCGATCACTTTCGACGGCGAGAGCGTTGTATCTGAGAGCGAACTGCAGTCGCTAATGACTCTCAAGACAGGCGACATCGCGCGCTATGCTGAAGTGGAACGCAGTGTTAAGGCCATCCGCGAGCGTTTCGGTGCCGATGGCCGCGCTTTTACCGAAGTGCGACCGGAGATCGTCCCCGCCGAAAACGAGGGCGAAGTTGAGATTATCATGCACATCAACCAGTCTGATGTGATATCTGTCAACGAAGTCATCATCGAAGGCAACGAGGTTACCAAGGACAATGTCATCCGTCGTGAAATGCGCGTGTATCCCGGAGAGAAGCTGACTGTGAAGGGCCTCAACACTTCATTCGAAAACCTCCAGGGATTGGGCTACTTCTCCAACGTCTCGATGTCGTTTGCCCCTCGCAGCGAAGACACCACTGATGTCATCGTGCGCGTGGAAGAAGGCAAGACGGGAAGTTTCATGTTCGGCGGCGGCGTCTCCAGTGACGCGGATGTGTTCGCAAACGTAAGCTACACCGAGCGGAACTTTGATATCGGCAACTGGCCGAAATTCCGTGGCGGCGGCCAGTATGGGCGCCTGTCGTTCAGGATCGGCACCCAGATGAGCGGATTCGTCGCTGACTACATGAACCCGCATATCAACGATTCCGACTACGAATTCGGTGTCGGCGGCTCGCGCACCGAGTATTCTCGTTCCACATTCGACTCGGCCCGCCTCGAAGGGCACGTCTCCATTGGGAAGCACTTCGGCGATTTCCTGTCCATGCGGGTCGTTTACACAATCGAGAACGTGAAGATCGACAACCTCGATGCTTCCGCTCCCCTTCCGATCCAGATGGACGAAGGCACACACAACCTCGGCTCACTGGCCTACATTGTCACCTTCAGGCACATCGACAACCCGTTCGTTCCCACCTCCGGAACCGATGCGCGGTTCGCTGCCTCGATATACAACCGCATCTTGGGCAGCAACTACGACTTCTACAAGTTTGAAGCCACCTACTCCCGGTACTTCCCGATGGTTACGTTGAAATCCGGCGCAGTCCATACGTTGATGTTCCAGATCAACTCCGGATACATGAAAGAGTACGGAGATACCGCGTTTGTTCCGACATTTGAGCGGTTCTACGGTGGCGGAATCGGCTCCGTGCGCGGCTGGCAGCCGCGCGAGATCGGTCCGAGAATCGGCGAAGAGGCCATCGGCGGCAATTTCAAGGCTACGGCTACGATCGAATACTCTTTCCCGCTCTACCAGGATATCCTCTACTTCGCCACGTTCTTTGATGCGGGCGGGGTATGGCCCCAGGCAAGCGATTTCGAAAGTTCCGGGCTGCGGTACGGCACCGGTGCGGGATTCTACATCAAGACTCCGTTGTCGCAGGCGCCTCTGAGGCTTTACTACACTCACGCGCTCAACCCCAAGGGCGATGAGGATACACAGGTCATTCAGTTCAGTTTCGGAATACTCTTCTAAACGGATGGAAAGCAAACCCCTCTGGAGGAATACGATGAAGTCTCGTCTCTTGTTGTTTGCCGGCGTCGCCGTCTTCGCGTTTGCCTTGGTTCTCGCCGTAAAAGTCCTGCCCGGCCAGGCCGAAGGCGTCGAGAGAACGCCCTTGAAAATAGGCATCGTTGACCTCGGCAAAATTGTCGATACCTATGCTCGCCGCGTGGATCTTGAAGAGCAACTGAAGGTACTGATTGACCCGGAACAGAAAAAGGCCAAGGCCATGCAGGAGATGATCCAAGACACTCGGAAGGCAATCGCCGACAAGGAAGCGCAGCAGGTTGACGAGTACGACGAGGCATACGTTAACCTCAAGAACGTCCTGGAGATGTACCAGATTCAGCTTAAGCAGCAGATGACGAAGCTCAAAAGGATGGTGGATGTCGGCAAGGCCCGGATCCTCTGGCAGATATACCAGGACTTCGACCGCTACTGCGCCAAGTACGCGCAGATCAACGCATTCGACTTCGTTATGGCCGACAACAGGCAGACCAAGTTAGAGGAATCCTACGATAACCTCATCCTCAAGATCTCCATGCAGCCGATCTACTACTACCATCCCTCGATGGACGTAACCCAACTGCTGATGGCTTACATGAACGAAGAATACGCCAAGGAGAGGGGCGCGGCTCCGGCCGTCAACGGTCCCACTCCCCCCGCCGACAACCAGCCGAAATAGGTTGTCCGGGAGCCGTCGGATGAAGTTGTCGGAGATCGCCGCTGCAACAGGCTCTCGCCTCGTGGGCGACGCCGACGTCGAGATATATTCTTGTGCATCCATAGAGGATGCCGGACCGCGCGACATCACGTTCCTTGTCAACCGCAAGTACTTGCGATACCTTGGCAGCACCAAGGCAGGGGCGGTCATTCTGGATGAGGCGCTGGCCTCTTCAGAATTCGCTCAAGGCAAGAATCTGCTGTTGTGCACAGACCCCAATGCCGTATTTTCCAGGGCTGTAGAGCTGTTTGCCCCCGCTCCGGTTTCATTCGCGGCGGGGATACATCCCTCGGCCGCTGTTTCACCTGATGCTTCAGTTGCTGCAAGCGCTCACGTAGGCCCCTTGTGCATTGTGGAGAGCGGAGCGGTTGTTGGGGAGCGGACGGTTCTTGTCGGTGCGGTCTATCTTGGCCGCAACACTTCCGTTGGAACTGATTGCATGCTCCATCCCGGCTCCGTTGTCAACGACAGGTGCGTGCTGGGCGACAGGGTGGTCCTGCAGCCGAATGCAACCATCGGGTCGGACGGTTTCGGATACTCGACAGTGGACGGCGAACACCGCAAGATCCCCCAACTTGGAAACGTCGTCCTGGAATCCGATGTCGAGGTCGGTGCGTGCTCTTGCATTGATCGGGCGAGATTCGCCTCGACCGTGGTGGGGCAGGGCAGCAAGATCGACAACCTGGTGCAGATAGCCCATAATTGCAGGCTTGGCAGTCACGTTATTATCGCCGGGCAGACCGGACTTTCCGGTTCGACGCGCGTGGGCGAATACGTGATTATGGCCGGGCAGGTCGGCACCAACCAGCATATCACGATCGGCGAGCGCTCAGTCCTGCTTGGTCGAACCGGTGCGACTAAAGACATTCCGCCCGGGTTAATGGTCAGCGGCAATCCTGCCATGCCTCACGAGGAAGAACTCCGGTTCAACGCTCAGTTGAGGAAGGTCCCCGCGCTGTTGGCGAAGGTCTCCGAGCTGGAAGAAAGGATCAGGCATCTTGAAGCTCAAATTGCGGACTATCGGAAAAAGAGTTGAAGCTGACGGAGTAGGCCTTCACAGCGGGATCCCTGCGCATATTGCGCTTGTGCCGGTCCCGGAGGAAGGCATCTTTTTCACTCGCACGGACATTTTCGGCTCACCGGTTTTCCCGCTCCATGCGGCAAACTACCGCCGCTCGGGTCGCAGCTCCGCCGTCGGTGACGACAAGGTGGCCGTTGGCACAGTTGAGCATCTTACCGCAGCTTTCTTCGCGCTCGGGATCACCGGTGTCAGAGTCGAGTGTGACGGACCGGAACTCCCCGCGGCCGATGGCTCTGCTGCGTTTTTCGTATCCCTGATTGACTCCGCGGGCATCGTGGATACTCCCCATTCAGTCGAGGTCTTTTCCCCCTTCGAAACGGTAACCGTTACCGAGGGGGCGAATGCCATTGTCGTCATCCCCGGCGAGGCAGGGCTGAACATCAGTTACCGCCTCGACCTGTCGCAATCGGGCCTTGGAGAGCAGAATGTCGAGTTCACAATCACCGAGGAGATTTTCAGGAAGTCCATCGCCCCCGCCCGGACTTTCGTGCCCCTTGCCGAGGTGGAGCGGCTCCGCGCCGCCGGGTTCGGCAAAGGTGCAACCTCCGAAAACACCCTGGTTCTCGGCGATCCCGCAAGCCGCGAGAGATTCCCCAACGAGGCCGCCGCGCACAAGGTGCTCGATATCCTTGGCGACATGGCCGCGCTGGGCCATCCGCTCAATGCCCGTATCATTGCCGTTCGCACCGGTCATTCGCAGAATATCTCCGCGATGGAGCGCCTCGCTGTGCAACTGGCTTCCTGGCTCAATGACAACAGGGGCCTGTTCGACGTCAAGGTGATAATGTCCCTGCTTCCGCACAGGTACCCCTTCCTGCTGGTGGATCGGGTTGTCGAGTTCGAATGCCGAAAGCGCATCGTCGGGATCAAGAATGTGACGATAAATGAAGAGTTCTTCGTCGGCCATTTCCCCGGCGAGCCCGTTATGCCCGGCGTTCTTCAGGTCGAGGCAATGGCGCAGACGGCGGGGATGATGATGCTGAATCCGGCAGCTCCCGCGGAGTACCTGGCTTACCTGATGTCGCTGGACAAAGTCAAGTTCCGCAAACCGGTGGTTCCCGGTGACAGGCTCGTGATCACGGCCGAGATGCTGAAGGAACGCGGCAGGATCGGCCAGGTCGCCGCGCGTATCGAAGTTGACGGAAGAATCGTCAGCGAAGCCGAGATCATGTTTTCGATAGTGCCCCGCAACCCCGGACGCTGAAGCACCCTCTTCGTGGAGTAATGATGACTGGTAGTAAAGCAGGCAAGGCAGACGGAACAAAGCGCGAGATCTTCATCATCGCTGGCGAGACCTCCGGGGAGCAATATGGCGCGCTGCTGGCTGAGGAACTCAAGAAGCTGGTTCCCGGAATCAAGCTCACCGGGCTTGGTGGTGACGCGATGGCCTCCGCAGGTGTCGAGATCATCAGGCATGTCAAGGACCTTGCTGTTGTCGGAATCACCGAGGTGCTCGAAAAGTACTCCACTCTGAAGTCCGCCTTCGATGCGGTGATCGCCGCGATTTCGGCCCGCCGTCCTGCCGCTGTGGTTCTGATCGACTATCCCGGGTTCAACCTCCGGCTCGCGAAGAAGCTCTCCTCTCTCAATATCCCCATAGTCTATTACATCTCCCCCCAGATATGGGCGTGGCATCGCAGCAGAGTCCACGACATCGGCCAATTGTGCCGCAAGATACTTGTCGTATTTGACTTTGAAGTGGATTTGTACCGCGGCGAGGGCTACGAGGCCACGTATGTCGGCCATCCTCTCCTCGACCGTCTGGCGCAGTTCCCCATCCATGACCTGCGCCTTGAACTCAAGATACCCAAAGACAAGATAATCGTCGGACTGCTGCCCGGAAGCCGCAAACAGGAAATCGAGCGGCTTCTGCCTGTCTACGCGCGGGCCGCCGAAGGGATGATTGGCAAGGGGCTCGAAGCGGAGTTCTTCGTTGCGTCCGCCCCGCTCGTTGACGACCGTATGCTGAATTCCTTCCTCAGTGTCGGCAATGTTCCGGTCAAGATTTTCAAGGGAAGAACCTACGATGTTATGAGCGCTGCCGACCTGCTCTTCATCGCCAGCGGAACCGCCACCCTCGAGGCTGCTGTTGTCGGCACCCCGATGATTGTCACCTACAAGACCGGGGCCATTACTTACCTGGTCGGCAAGTCGGTGCTCAACGTTGACTGGCTCGCCCTGCCCAACATTATCGCCAATGCCGAAATCGTGCCGGAACTGCTCCAGAGCAACTGCTCGCCGGAGTACCTGGAAGCCCTTGCGCTCCATCTGCTCGGGGATCCGAAACTGCTTGAGGAAATGAAGAGCAGCCTTGCTGCGGTACGAGCCCGACTCGGCGGTCCCGGAGCATCGGCAAGAGCCGCGCAGGAGATAATCTCAGCCGCCGGGCTGGCTTGACCGCAGCCCAAAGCAGACTATAATTCTTTGCCTGTCAACCGCTTCTGGAAGATGCAATTTCGCCTCTTCTTATGAAGGAGCGGCGCTCAAACCTCGCCGGCGTCCGAAGCACCTGGTTGGCCCTCCGGGCTTTGAAACCGAGGCAGCGCGGACAGCGGCACCGACGCAGGAGGACTGACTTATGGCCGTTGTCTCCGTTCAAGACCTACTCGATGCGGGCGTGCATTTCGGGCACAACATCTCCCGCACCAACCCGAAGATGAAACCCTACATCTACGGGAAACGCAACAAAATCAGCATCATCGACCTTCGCGAAACCATCAAGGGGCTGATCCGCGCGTTCCATGTCGTTTCTGAAGTCTGCGCCAATCCTGACGGCAAGGTTCTGTTCGTCGGAACCAAGAAGCAGGCTCGCGAGGCGATCCTCGAAAGCTCACAGAAGTGCGGCATGCCCTTCGTGATCGATCGCTGGCTCGGTGGCACGCTGACCAACCTCGAGACGATCCGCACCCGTATTAAAAAGCTCCGTGAACTCGAGGGAATCAACCTCGAGGATCCCACCATTCCGAAGAAGGAAATCGCCCGCATCAGGCGCGAGCTGACCAAGATTCGCCGCAACCTCCAGGGCATCGTTGACCTCAGCCGGTTGCCCGATCTTATGATCATCGTTGACCCCCGCAAGGAGATGAACTCGGTACGCGAAGCACGCAAGTGCGGAGTGCCGATTGTCGCCCTTTGCGACACCGATTGCGACCCCGACACTGTTGACCTTGTTGTCCCCTGCAACGATGACGCAATCCGCTCCATCAGGCTGATTATCGGCTACCTCGCCGAAGCAGTCCGTGAAGGGCAGAAGCGCAGCCTCGACCGCCAGATTTACACCAAGCCCGTTGCCGAGCAGACGACCACTGACGCCGATGCGGATACGATGGCTGCTGACGCCGTGGCAAAGGCCAAGGAACGCCGCGCTCGTCGCCCCGCGATCAAGCCGGCCGCTTCCGCTTCGCCCGACGAGGCTCCTGCCGCCGAAGAAGCAGATCCGAATCCCCCCAAGGAGTCATAAATGGAAATCAACGCTCAGTTAGTGAAAGAACTCCGCGAAAAGACCGGTTACGGCCCCAAGGTCTGTCTTGAAGCCCTGAAAGAGTCTCAAGGCAGCGTCGAAAAGGCCATTGAAATACTCCGCAAGCGCGGCGAGGGCAAGGCTGCCGAAATGGCTTCCCGCCCCACCAATGCCGGGCTCATCGGATCCTACCTCCACTTTAACAACAACGTCGCCGTGATTGTCGAGGTCGCCACGCAGACCGATTCGCTCGCCCAGACGCAGGAACTCAAGGAGTTCGCCACGGGCGTCGCGATGCAGATCGCCTTCAGCAATCCCAAGTACGTTTCGCGCGAGGAAGTCCCCGCCGAGATCCTCGACAAGGAAAAAGAGATCTTCCGCGCTACGCTGGTTGACTCCGGCAAGCCCGCACAAGTTATCGAGAAGATCGTCATCGGCAGGCTGGACAAGTACTTCGAGGAGCATTGCCTTCTCGACCAGAAGTACATCAAGGACGACAAGATGACCATCGGCAGTTGGCTGACCGGTCTCGCTTCCCGCGCCCGCGAGAACATCCGCATTCGCAGGTTCTCCCGTATGGAAGTCGGCAAATGACCGAAACCCTCCGCAAACCCATCTACTCGCGCATTCTCCTCAAGATCAGCGGCGAGGCGATGAAGGGGGAGGAGCCGTCCGGCTTCGATTTCAATGTTGTCGAGACTATCTCCCAGGAGATTCTCTCCGTCTGGAAACTCGGCGTGCAGATCGCTCTTGTGGTCGGTGGAGGCAACTTCATCCGCGGCGCCCAGTTCGAAAAGCAGGGAATCTCCCGTGTGCAGGCTGACTACATGGGCCTGCTGGCAACGGTCATCAACGGGATCGCCCTTCAGGATCAACTGGAGAAACTCGGCGCGGAAGTTCGGCTTATGTCGGCCGGTATCGTTCTCGATGCCGCCGAGCCCTATATCCGCCGTCGCGCCAGAATGCACTTGAACCGCGGCCGGATAGTCATTCTGTCCGGCGGCACGGGCAATCCGTTGTTCACCACGGATACATGCGCCGCATTGCGTGCGGCCGAGTTGGGTTCGCAGGTTGTCCTCAAGGCCACGAAGGTTGACGGAGTGTATTCCGACGACCCCGTGACCCATCCGGAGGCGACTTTCCTTCCGCGGCTGACTTACCATGATGTGCTCAAGCACCAGATCCGCGTGATGGATGCGGCTGCGATTTCCCTTTGCGCCGAGAACAGAATACCTATAATCGTCTTCAACCTCAACGTGCCGGGAAACATCCTTCGCGTTGTCACCGGCGAGAAAATCGGCTCTGTCGTGGAGGAACAAAGATGAGTGAATCCCAGAACGTGCTCAAGGACGCCGAAACGAAGATGGGGAAAGCCGTGGAGGCTCTGGAACACGAGTACAACCTGATTCGCACCGGCCGCGCCAACGTGTCCATTCTCAGCGGTATAAAGGTCAACTACTACGGAAACCCGACCCCGCTCAACCAGATGGCCAATGTCGCCGCGCAGGATGCCCGCACTCTTGCCATCAGACCGTTTGATGCGAGCGTTGTGAAGGACATCGAAAAGGCAATCCTTGCCAGCGACCTCGGGCTTACCCCGTCCAACGACGGCAAAGTAGTCCGGCTGTCGGTTCCGCCGCTTACGGGCGAAAGGCGCAAAGCCCTTTCCAAGCAGGTGGGAGAACTGGCCGAGAAGGCCAAGGTTTCCATCCGCACCATTCGCCGCGACACCCTCAAAACTGGCGAAGACCTGAAGAAGAGCAGCGTTATCACCGAGGACGAACTCGAACGCTTCAAAAAGAGCCTTCAGGACGCCGTCACCAAGTATGAAAAGAAGGCAGGCGAAGTCGCCGACAAGAAGAACAAGGAGATCATGGAGGTCTGACGACTCCATCTCGACTGACCGTATCGATTGACCAAAAAGGCGGGCGCGAGCCCGCCTTTTTCTGGCGGAGCAGGAGAAAGGTGTCATCACCCAATGACTCGCGGAACCGGACCTGCGTATTTGGTGGTGATCACACGTGGCGGCTTAGATCCTTGATTTTCCCCTCACCCCTGGATAGAATCTGTCGGGTGGGTCAATTGGACGTCATCTATCTTGCCGGGCCACAAACTGCAGCCGTGCGGCAGACTGGACTCACTGAGAACTGCGTCGAGCAAAGAGAGTCTGCCCGGGCGTCAATCTGCCTTGTGTGCCGTGAAGCTCGCGAAAATGAAGTGAACAGAGAGAAGTCCACAGGTCGTCCCTTGCGCTGAGAAGAAGCTTCTGAACCACCGCAGCCCTGATCGAAAGGCACTTGTTTCTTGGGTTGGCAGTACTGCTCACATCATTCACCGCAGGAGGACTGGAAATGTCCGCGACCAATTTCAACACGCGCAATGACACGTTTCGGAAACTGATGGGCAATGGCTTGACGTATCGAATTCCCCGCTTCCAGCGCGACTACAGTTGGGGCGAGGACGAGTGGGAGGATCTCTGGATGGACATCCTGGGGACCATCGGAGACGGTGGCGAACCTGCTCATTACATGGGTTACCTTGTTCTTCAGTCTGACAACGAGAAGGCCTATGACGTCATCGACGGACAACAGAGACTGACCACGCTAAGCATCATCGTTTTGGCCGCGATGAAGAACCTGCAAAATTTTATTGACGAAGGGAAGGAGCCAGAGCGTACGAAACAGCGGCTTGACCAACTACGTCAGACATACATAGGGTATCTCGATCCCGTGACACTGGTGTCCCGATCCAAACTCACCCTTAACCACAACAACGACACCTATTACCAATCGTATTTGGTGCCACTTGGGCATCTGCCCCAGCGCGGATTCAGAGCATCGGAGCATCTCCTTCGCAAAGCGTTCGAGTGGTTCAACAAGAGAGTGAAGGAGTTCGGCCATAGCAAGACTGACGAACCCAAGGCACTGGCGCAGCTTGTGGAGACGATGAGCGACCGATTGTTCTTTACCGTCATTAGTGTGACCGACGAGTTGAACGCTTACAAAGTATTCGAAACGCTGAACGCT
Source organism: Candidatus Brocadiia bacterium (assembly GCA_041648755.1). Lineage (GTDB taxonomy): Bacteria > Planctomycetota > B143-G9 > B143-G9 > B143-G9 > JBAZOJ01. The sequence continues at coordinate 1,575 of JBAZOJ010000087.1, read as the reverse complement.
CGCGGGGTACGGCTGTCCGCAACAGACCTTCTCAAGAATTACCTGTTCTCCGTGTTGCATCGAGCAGAACACCACGACAACGAGATGAAAGCGATGGAAGAACGATGGGAAGCCATGGTTGGACGCCTTGGGAGTGAGAGCTTCCCGGACTTCCTCCGGGTTCATTGGAACAGTCGGCATTCCTTCGTCCGGCAGACGGAACTCTTCAAGACTATACGCGGACAGATCGCGACGAGCAAGGATGTGTTCTCGCTACTTCGCGAGATGGAAGCCGACATGGACGTCTATCTTGCGTTGACTCAGCCGGAGGCTTCAACTTGGGCCGCGACGCTCAAGAGATTTGCCAATGATCTGCGCATGTTCAGTGTGCGCCAGCCGTTTCCATTGCTTACGGCTGCTCGCCGCCAATTCTCCGATGAGGATTTCGAAACGCTGCTTCGATCATGCGTGATGATCTCTTTTCGCTATAACGTCATTGGTAATCTGCCCACCAGTGAGCAAGAGCGCACCTACAATCTGGTCGCCGAGAAAATATCCAGAGGGGAGTTTTCCACTGCTGCGCAGACAATCAAGGCTTTGAGTGGAATCTATCCGAGCGATCAGATCTTCAAGGCTGCCTTCGCAGAGAAGGTGATAAGGACAACACAAGCCCGAAACGCGCGTGTCGTCCGTTACATGCTGTGTGCAATCGAGAGGGCAGTGACCAAGGCAGACTACGATTTTGACAGTGATTCATACAGTATCGAACATGTTCTTCCCCAGAGCCCGGACAAAGGCTGGGATGCATTCACCGAGGAAGAAGTCGAGGCACTTGTCTTTCGACTCGGGAACATGACCCTGTTGGATTCTGGCGCTAACAGAGACGTCGGAAACGAAACTTGGGCTGTGAAAAAACCGGTGTACGTCGCAAGTTGTTTCGGCGTTACGAAGAAGCTCGGACAGGATAATGCTGACTGGAATCCTGAACGGCTCGCAGCTCGGCAGCAATGGATGGCAAATCAAGCCGTTGCTATCTGGCGCGTTGCGCAGTTGTCTTAGATTGCTGCCTGGGCCAGCGGGTAGAATTTCGGCAGGCTGAGAGATTCCCCGCTTTTTTTCGCCGCTCGCCTTGTTTTGTCGTGTTGATTATGGGGTGGAAGATGAAGCACCGGAATTTTGGCGAATGGTCGTTCTTCCTACACGCAGCCTTTCTTGCGGCTGTGGCTATTGCTGTTGTCTGCGCGCCAACCAGCGCGCAGGCCGAGGGGCTCAAGATCACGGGTGCGCAACTAATGCTGATCCAGGGGAGCGCAGAAGACATGATGCGCTATCCCGAAGTCCAAATCCCCAAGGATGGCTATCCGGTGCCCAAGCCGGGCGACTTAGTCCAAGTGTGCGATGAATACCGTCTCTCCGGGAGCCTCGGCTACTGGCCAAAAGTCATGCTCTTCTGGGAGGATTGTGGTCCCGGGGCGGACTTTGACTTCCGCGACCATTTCGGCTATCTGAACGGCCGCGTCCTTGCTGTCATCCTCAGCAATGTTTCTTCATGGCAATGGCTGGCTAAGGCGACCGAAGAGGAACTAGCCGGAGTGC
>JBAZOJ010000086.1:0-12732 GCA_041648755.1 Candidatus Brocadiia bacterium | reverse complement strand
CGCGATGCGAAGCTCTTCCTTAACGAAATGGTCAAGCGGGCTAAGGTAGAGGTTCGCAAAGAACTGGCTGGTCAGATTGCCTATAGGAAGGCCGTGTGCGCGCTCACCGGGAGTGAAAAGGTCGTCGCCTGGAAAGTAGTCGAACGGCTCGGTTTGTGTGCTTCCGCCGTCTATGAACGTCCCACTGAGCCACAGTGTATCCGGGCACTTGATCTTGCGGGCGATGGCTTCCTTAAGAATGGAATGGTCAACACTGGGGTAGAACTTGGATATGTCGCACTTCAGGACGTATTTTGACGAACGCAGAAACGCCGTGAAGCGCCGCAACGCACTATGCGTACCGAAGCCAGCGCGGTTCGCATACGTGTCAGCGAGAAGCGATTTCTCGATGATCGGGCCAACGATATTGCACAGTGCGTGGTGCACGACTCTGTCGCGGTACGGAGCCGCGGAAATGCACCTGCGTTTCGGTTCAAAAACCTCAAAGTTGTTGTACTTCCCCGGAACGTATGACTTGGCGCTGAGTTCACGCTGCAGAGAAAGGATTTCGGGCTCAAGGTTGTAGTTAAACTGCAGGACATTGCCGCGAAAGCGCTTCGCCTGCTGCGCCTTGCGCGCAGCGTCAAGAAGGTTGGCAAAGGAAATGATCAGGGGCCACAGGGCGCCGATCCTCTTCATTGCGCGCGATTCCCTTTCTGCTGCTTGATCCATCCGCCCAACTCCGCTCCGATCTCGTCTATCTTCCCGCTTACATACTCGTATCGCCTGAGGTCGATGAGGTCAAAGTCCTTCAGCAATCTGCTCTGAAACCGCAGCACATCAAGCGAAGCGTTCAACTCCGTAAGTTTCTCAAGCCTTGCCGGGGAGAAGCGCGCCACCACAAGCCCCTCCAGCAGGCCGTACAGGTTATCTTGGATGCGGTCGCCTATGCCGAACTTGTGCGTCCTTGGCAATCGATGGACCAGCGGTATGTACCACTTGGTGAGGTCGTAAACTTTCTGTATCACCGATAGGTCGTTCATTCTGAAACCGCCTTGCTCGCTTCGCTCGCATAAATCCTCAAAACTGCAAAGAGCAAAACCGTACTTGGGCTACTGAGTCCTGGAGGTGACAACAACACGAAAACCGAAGTTGAAGATCCTGCGGCCGGGGTCGTCCCTGACGCGGCATGCCGACCGACAGAACTGAGCATTGAAGTCCCAGGAACCGCCGCGCAACACCCGCGCATCGCCCTTGGATGGGCCATCGGGATCGGACTGCTCTCCGTCCGCCTTAGGCGGATAGTCCGCATACCAGTCCTGGCACCACTCCCAGACATTCCCATGCATATCGTATAGGCCCCAGCGGTTAGGCTTCTTTTTGCCCACTGGATGTGTCTTGCCGTCGGAGTTCTCTCCAAACCAAGCATATTCACCCAGCATCTTATCATCATCTCCGAAGCAGAATTCGGTTGTGCTCTCTGCGCGGCAGCAGAACTCCCATTCCGCCTCCGTTGGCAGGCGATACTCCTTGTCTTTCGACAGTCTTCCGGCTTTCCTCTCCTCTGCAGTCAGCTTTTTGCAGAACGCGACGGCTTCCTTCCATGAAACGTTCTCTACGGGCAGGTCCGCGCCCTTGAAAAAGCTTGGGTTCTCACCCATCACGCTCTCGTATTGCGCTTGGGTCACCTGCATCTCGCCAATCAAGAATGGCTTCGTCAGCTTTACTGCGTGTGGTTTGGCGTCATCTCCGCACCTATCCGATCCCATTGTGAACTTGCCGGTCTTGATTTCCACCAGACCAATGCGGGATTGTGCTATCGACACGGCCGCCTTCGGCTGCACCGGCTCTGGCACTTGTTGCTGCGCGGTATCCCGCTTGCCTTCACTGATGGTCTGCTTCGCGGATTCACTCATCGTCTTGCGAATCTCTGGATCGCTAAGCCACTTCCTGCCTTTGTCAGAACGAAGCAGCCCAAGAAGGTGCTTGTTGTCTTTCAGCACATCAATTGCCATGTCAAGAATGCGCTGCCGACTCTCACTCGTGACCTTGACTTGCCGGAGTGCCTCAAGCGAATTCGTGTCGTCTTGATCCTTTGACAGTGCTTCCGACATCAATGCACCGACTGTCACGGGCGTCCTTGTGTCGTCGCCCGTCCGGATTACCGGGTCATCCAAGGCGCCAACGAGTAATGCAAAGCGAGGTCTGTCCGTGGCAATGTGAATCAGCAAATGCAGCGGATCATACTGCTTCTCCTCGGCTTTCCAGATATTGGCCGTAACGATCATCCTGTTGAGCAACCTGACGGCACTTCGGGGATTGTGCTCTGCGGCATCGGCGACCAAAGGCACGGCGTCACTCACCTGGCCCTCATCAATCACATGAGCCTGCTTGACAAGCTCCTCGATGTACTCCTGCATACCAGCCGTGTCGCGCCGTGGTACCGGTATCTCAACCTGAACGATCTTGTCGAGGTAATTCACGCAGGACTTTTCGACAAGCTGCTCCACTTCCTGCGACGCGGCACTGGGTGAACTCGCTTCATCGGGTTGCCCGGCTTTGTGGCCAAATGACTGAGAATACTTGGTCTTGACGCAGGCTTGGATGATCTTCTCGTTGACGCCCAGGATGAAGACAAATCCCGGCAGATGCAGCACAAGCTTGATACTCTCGAGAAGGTCAACTGCCCTCTCCGGAAAACACCTGTCGAGGTCGTCCACAAAAACCACGATCCGAGGCGCTTTTCTTGTTGCGGCAAAGTCCTTGAGTTGCTTGAACGCCTCATGGTAGAGGCTCGCCGGGGGCTTGTCTTTCTTCTCAATCTCCGCAGCCTTATCGAATGAGTCCTTGCCCAGAGGGTAGAGCACTACACGGATGAAATCCACCAGCGTCTTGGCATGGCCCAGCAGTTCTTTGGTCAGCTTTTCCTGGGCGCGGAGTTCCCCTTCCAGCGTGGCGCAGAGCGGCACGATCAGGTGATCCTCCCTCTCGTATTGCCAGGCGTTGAACCACACAGGGAGCACTTTCTTGCTGTCCCTGAGTTTCCTTTCTATCAACCGCATGAGGCTCGTCTTCCCCGAACCCCAGTCACCGTATATTCCTATCGTGAGCGGGTCATCAGTATCGGTGGCAGCTTTTGCAAGGACTTCGGCTGTTGCTCCGAACTTGAGCATGTCATCACGGCCCGACTCGATGATCGGTGAGTCGCCAAGAAGGGCAAATTCGCTGCGTTCCGAGGTTGTCATAGTTCACCTTCTGAATCGATTCTCGAATGATCTCTAGGTCCAAGCCTCATACGCAACCATTGTATCGTGGAAGGGATGTTGTCAAGGGGTCAAAGAACGGAATGCAGATGAGATCTGAGGATTCTTTCACTACGTTAACGGGCCGCGCCTTGCGTAGGGCAGTCTCGAATAATGGTCTGCCATGTACTCCCTGCATTCCTCCGCAAATGCCTCCAAATCCTTCCTCTGAAAAGCTCCATCCTTGAGTTCACGTGGCTCGCCACACTTCTCGCGGTAGTCTTGAATGAACCCTTTCAGTCGCCTCCAGGACTCCGAGAAAGTCGGAGCGTTGCGAGCCTTGATGATCTCGGAATCCAGCAAACCTGAGAGGCAGAAATAAGCGACCTCCTGAAGGCCATTGCCAACTCGGTCAGCAATCGCCTTCTGTTCCGGATCCCATTGGCGGTGGTCGATCGGAAAGCCGTAGAGCTGCCGCCACATTGGCTGTAGCTCCCCAAGTATCTTCATCGACTCAAACAGTACATTCGCAGACCTGCTCTTGATGAGTTCCTCCTTCGTCATGGCAATTTCTGCACGCTGAAGCGCAAGCTGGCGACTCTGGAGGACAATTGCATAGAAAACTGCGGCAAAAGCAAGACCAGAGAAAATGCAGTTCAGAAACCCGAAAAGATCTCCGAACTGGCCCCGAGCCTGCCAATCAGGCAGCATCAATACAATGAGCGTGGGTGCCACAATCGAAGCAGCCAGAACAAATATGAAGACATGAGATGCTCGAACATGCTCGATCCAAGAATCTCCGTTTCGACCTAGTTCAGCGCTGCCACTAGACATGTCTGCTCCCTTCTCTTGAGTTCGTCGCCTGCCAAGATCGCCGAACTGAATCAAGGTGCGGAGTTGCCAGCCCCATCTCGCGAGTGAGAAAATCGAAAGCTCCGTCCGCTTCTGCCTAGGCTCTTTCCGGTCTGTCTCAAACTTCGGAGGATCGTCAGTGAGGGCTCGCGCAGCCCATTCTGCTTCCGAAGCAACCTACCGAAATCACAAGACGTTATGAAGTCTTTCCAGCCTCTTCCTCATCACCGAAAATAGCGATCTTTAAGTCTGCAACCTCTCTGGCAATTGTCCTTGCGATCAGGAGGGTCTCACCAGCGATCTCCTCAATTCTCGGCGCTTCTTCCTTCGAAGTATCCCCTTTCTGGCTCTTGAGCAACTCAGTCACCCTTGCCTCGTATTTCTGCCAGAAAGCTTCAAAAGACGACTTCAGTCTCGTCTCCGTCAACAGCGGCTTCTCGGGACCGTTGTTAATCGACTGCAGTAGCTTCTCCATGTCCTCCCTGTCCAGCCTTGACCCCTGAAACAACGAAAGAGGCATCCTGAACTCTCTCTGCTCAATGTCTACCAGCAAAGGACAGACTCGGGTCTTGCCGAATTTCGTGAGGCAACCGGCCTCAAACAAGAGCCATGGAGCATTCGCGGACTCCCTTGTTATGACAACGATGCCAAAGCCAGCTTGCGCCAGTTCCTCCGTAAGGACTAATGGCCAAGTGGCTCCCTTCTCAAGATCTTCGGACACAAAGACCGTGCAGGACTGAATCACGTTCTCGATGAACGCCTTTGTGACCTTTGCGACTTCCCCGCCGAGCTTTCCAGACCAACAGATGAAAACCTTCATGTCTACCTCTTTCAGTAGGTCGTCTCATTGCATGCCGAGAATGTACTTGCTGCCGCGCGGTTATCAAGTGTGGAAGCATGCATCGCACCTGCTACTTCCCGATCAGCCCCTCCACCAACGCCCAGACCGTGGTGCCCGGATTGGGGGGAATCTTGTCGGAAGTTGGGGTGAGCTTCCTGGCTCGCTTGACTGCCTCGCGCACCTTGTCCTTCAGCGGATCTACATCGAACTCCGTCTTGGAGTAAGGCTTCCCCATGTGCTTTGCCAGCCGTTCCTCGAGATCATCCTGCGACAGCGAACACGAGAACGCCTCAAAGTGGAGGAGGAGCCAGGCTTCAAAGGAGTGATTACTGATGGCTATCCGGATGTTCGCATTCGACTTGGCTGCCACCTTGAGGAGGTTGGTCAGCTTTTTCCTCTTCGCGACCTCGTCCCGCTTGTCCTTGAAATCGCAGTCGCAGACGTACCACAGTACATCGTAACCTTGATCCCATCCCGAGACGATCTGAGCAATCTGGTCGTGTGTCTCTGCCTCCTGTGCAAGCATACCCAGCATACTGACAATCGGCATCTCAGTCTTCTCGATCTTGAGAGGTGACCCTCTTTTGCAGAATTGCGCAAAGTAGCGATCCTCCGTCACCTTGGTCTCGAAAATCACGCGGATGAAGCCCCCTGGTCTCCGAGTGCCCAGCTTCCTGAGTCTCCTGCGTAGAGCCATCTTCCTACTCCTCATCCTCAGGGCAGATAAGATACGGCACTGCGCCGAACCTGCCTTCAAGGTACGACTTGCGGCGGTTCAGGTTGTCCGGCAGGTCAAAGTCCGTGAGCGGGAAGAGCTTGCTTGCGCCGTCATCTCCCTTCTCGGTGAACCAGATCTCATCGTCGCGGATTGGCTGCGGATTCAGTATTGCGGTGTCGTGCGATGTGAAGATGATCTGAGACCTCGTTCCAGTCTTGTTACATTCTTGGCTGAACAGCTTGAGGTACCAGACCGCAAGCAGGCTGTGAAGGCTTGCATCGAGTTCGTCTACGATAAATGTGAAGTCGTTGCTGCGAGCCAGAAAGCAGAACCTGAGAAGATCAAGAACATGGACAGTGCCGTCAGATTCCTGCTGCTTCGTGAAATCATACGACTTGCCTCCCGCGCCTCTATGTGCGAATGCGAAGGCGCTTATCTCAATCTCACCCGTCTTCGCATTAATTCTGATTCCCTCAATGGCTCCGAGTTCTCGAAAAGCTGTCTTCATCAAGCTCATAGGCAGAGGTTGGGCTCCCGAAAAGAAATCAGAGATCTCTTGCACCTTCGAGGGGTCCGGGGGAAGAATTCGCTTTGCTTCCTTCTTCAACTGCACGCTCTGTATTCCAGCATCCGTCTTCGAAATTCCATAGGACAGAAATGAAAGGAACTCCGGCGAGGTTCTAATGAGCGATTCGAGAGACGGTGCATCGCTGATTGGGCAGAACTGCTCAGACAACCACGCGCACGCCTGATCCACTGCGGGTGACCCCCGTTGCTGACAGAAAGAGAGAACGGTCTCTGATGGACGGATGCCCTTGAGAAGCATCTCAACCCCGGTTCGCTTCTCCTGCTCTCCGAACTCCGGAAAAACCTCGATTGGCTCCTCGTTGACTCGGCGGAAGACGGGAAGCGACTTCGTTCCCCTTTCTAAGAACAACTCCTCACGAGTGATTCTCACGTCGGTGACCGATATTCTGTATGTGTAGAGCGATTCACCCACGGAGAAGCTGACATCAAAGCTCTGCGGCTTCTTTGCAGAGCCATCGTCAAGCGCAAATCGAACACCCGTGAGTTCCTTGGAATTGGACCTTTCGCCAGAGAAAACGACTTTGCGGAGGTGTTCGAGCGCCTTGACCAGGTTCGACTTCCCCGAAGCATTCGCCCCGAAGATTGCGGCGAAACGAAGGGCCTTGACCCGCTTGTCGCCGGGATGGGTCAGAACGTGCTTGGGGTACTTCTTGCCGCGCGTGGGGGTCAGGTCGAGTGTGGTTTTGTCGCGGAAAGAGAGGACATTATCGAATGTGAAGCTGATAAGCATGCTGCCTCCTTCGAACTTCGCATTTTGCGAACTTATCTCGCCTTTGGACGCCGGATTGTAGCATGAAGTTCCATTTTGTCACTCAAAATGCGGACTTTTTGCGCGGACCCGGAGTCATTGCCGCCGACGAAGCGTTGGCTCGTTCTTCGGGCCTCGCCGACGAAGCGTTGACGCGCATTCCGACCGCGCGCCGTCGAAGCGATGGCTCGTGCTTTCAGGGCTTCGCAAATCCAGGTATTTCCTATCCTCTGCGTACCTCTGTGTCCTCTGTGGTAAAACCTTCTTCCGCTCGTCTTCTCAGGCTCTTCTGGGCCTCGCAAAGGGCTTTCCCTTCGTGGCCCTTTGTGGATAAACTCTTCGGGTCAACGGAAGTACTTCCACCAGACCACCACCGCTGCCACCTGCACAGCCGCGATGACAAAGAACACCGCACGGAAGCCCACGGCCTTGGTCTTGTGGTTGAAGATCTCCTGCCCGAAGAACGCCCCCGGCGTGCCGCCCACGACGGCAAGCAGGTGCAGCGCAGCCTCCGGGATGCGCCCTCCCCCTTCGGCAGCCTGGCTCTTGTCATATCCGTAGGCTATCAACGTCGCTACGTTTATCCCCATTAACCACGCGGCCCATGGCACGAGCCCCAACCTGTTCGCAACGAAGGCAAACAGCAACGACAGGCCGATGAACAGGAAGAAGATCGGGGCAAAGCGCACTGTCAGCGGATCCTACGGAATCACCGGGGAGAGGACTACCCGGAAGCCGACGCGGTTATACGGGTCGTCGGGGGAACACCAACGTCGGCACGCCGACCGACAGTGTCGGGAATTGTGGCACCATGAGCCCCCGCGCGTCACTCTCAGAGCACAATCCGCGTTGTTCACCGGATCAACGGCGTCGAGGCACTTTGCGTAGAATGCTTCGTCATACGCGTCCTGACACCACTCCCACACGTTGCCATGCATGTCATACAAGCCCCAGGCGTTGGGATTCCTGGTTCCCACCAAATGCGTTTTGTTCCCTGAATTGCTCGAGAACCAAGCGTGAATTCCCAGCAGGGCCTCATCTTCGCCGAAGTTGTACTCCGTCTTAGCCCCTGCCCGGCAACAGTATTCCCACTCCGCTTCGGTTGGCAGACGGAACTCGCATCTCTCAGAGAGGAGACCCGACTTGCGCTCAAGCTCGGTCAGCTTCACACCGAAGCGCAGAGCACCATACCATCCAACTCGCTCCACCGGAAGAGCTTCGCCCCTGAAGTAGCTCGGGGTGGCATTCGTCACGGCGCGATACTGCTCTTGTGTGACCGGGGTCTCACCCATTAGAAATGGCTTCGTCAACTCAACCTTGTGAACAGGTTTTTCGTCGGCATCACCTTCTTCCGAGCCCATCAGGAAGGCACCCGGGGGAATCTCAACGAGTACGATGCCGCTTACCGGGCTGCGATAGCGCTGCCTGCCAGATGAGTTAGGCCCAAGGGCTTCAAGACCCCAGTGAGGGGCATTCGATTCCTGATCGCAGATCATGTCGATTTCTCTTTCTCACAGCGAAGTCCCCGGTTTCTCCTCGTCTCCGTCGGCCTGCCCGGTTCGCCTCCGCGTCTGCTGCCGCTGTTCGCAGCGGTGGATGGCCCTGTAGGTGAGAACGTCTTCTCCTTCTTCAAGGTCCACTTTGTCTCACTGGGCTTCGCCGACGAAACGTTTGTTGCCCTTTGTGGAAAAACCCCTTCGGGCTGTTCGGCTCTGGCAATGGTCTCGTTCGTGTGTTTCGTGTCGTTCGTGGTAAAAATGCCCTCCGTTCGACTTTGCTCACGGCCTGTCGGCTCTTGAGCCTCTCAAATCAAGGTATTTCCTACCCTCTGTCACCCTTCAAGGGGATGCTGGGCACGTACCTCTGCGTCCTCTGTGGTAAAACCTTCTTCCGCTCATCTTCTCCGCTTCCTCGGCCGCGCAATCCGAGTCATCTTCTTGGCGAACTTGGCGCCTTGGCGGTTAATGGCCCTTTCCTCTCTTATTCGGAATTCACTTTCTCTCCGTAACCGGCGCGCAGACCACTCTGAATCCTACGCGGCGGTCCTTGCCTTCGGGGTAGCCGCGTCCGCGGAACGCGGACCGGCAGTTGCGGGACTCGTAGTCCCACGAGCCACCGCGCAGCACGCGCGAATCGCCCTCATCCGGGCCGGTCGGGTCAGTTTGCTCACCGGACGGATACACGCCCACATACCAGTCCAGGCACCACTCCCACACATTTCCGTACATATCGAAAAGGCCCCAACTGTTGGGCTTCCTGGTGCCCACGGGGTGTGTCTTTCCACCGGAGTTGCCCTTGAACCATGCATATTCGCCGAGTATCTTCTCGTCGCTGCCGAAGAAGTACTCCGTCTTCGACCCTGCGCGGCAGCAATACTCCCACTCAGCCTCCGTGGGAAGCCGGTACTCCTGATCCTTGGGCAACCGTTTCGCCTTGTGTTCGATCTCTGTCAGTCTCTTGCAGAACGCGACGGCGTCATCCCAGCTCTCGTTCTCCAACGGAAGGTCAGCGCCAGCGAAACTGCTGGGGTTCAGCCCCATCACAAGTTCGTACTGCGCCTGCGTTACAAGGTGCTTGCCGATAAGGAAATCCCTGGTAAGGATGACCTTGTGCACGGGCTTTTCCTTGCCTTCGGCCCTGTCCGACCCCATCATAAAGTTGCCGGAGTGAATCGGGACGAGGTCAATTTTGGCCATATTGGATATCACCGGCACCTGCATTTCCCGCGTAACGTTTGAGCTGCCTGTCTCCACCGAATCGGGATTGATGTCCTCAAAGACAGGCTTCTCCGCTTTCTTTGACGGCGCGGGTCTCGTCTGTGCGGGCGACTGGCGCGTGTTAAGTCTGCTCAGGGCCTCTTCCTTATGCCTTGCGTGCGCGCCAAAGGCATCCAGATAGCCCTGAATTCCGTCATCGGCGCTTTCGCCTCTTACGCGATCCCACCATTCGTCGTCAAACGGCGCCAGGACCTCCTTGGCTTCGCGGATGTTCACTCCGCCATGCTCGCTCCACTCCTCGACGTACTGCAGCATGGCACCGGGCGTACCGGCGGCCGACGCGGATTTCCACGCTTCGCGTTCCTCCTTCTCGCGGTTCAGCCTCGCCTGAGCGCTACCCGCAAAGCCCTTCGACCGATGAGGGAGGGCCAGGTAGTTCCGTACTGCTTCGTAGGATTCCGCGGATTCGGCCTTCTCCCAAAGCTCGCGGTCGAGTTGCTCGATGCGCTTCATCAGGCATGCGCCGCGCTCGGTCTTGGGAAAGCGGGCCAGGAATGCCTCGATCGCGCAGATGTCGCAGATGTCCTTAACCTTGGAGAATGCCCTGTCGTGGGCAAAGGTGTAGTCAAGAAGGGCAAACCTCTTGTGGGGGCACTCCGGGAACTTCTCCATATGCTGCCGCCATATGTCCGGGTTTTCCTTCCCCTCCCGCAACGCCATCGCCCAGTGCTCATTGTCGGTTCCGGATGCGGCGGGCGGGATAACGTGGACCGGCCGGGCATTGGGCTCGGGCTTGCGCGGGGCCTCGTTCGTGGATTCGGAGTTCGTCATGGCATTCCCTTCTGAATGGGATTGGCGTGATAACCCGCAAGAGACTTCTACGCCTACCATTGTAGTGAAGCCCATTTATTGTCAAGAGGGAGGGGGGCGGAATTGATGAATGATGATTGATGATTGATGACCCTACTCCGCCGCGCCTTCGACGGGCCGAGGGACGATGAATGGGAGTGAACTGGCCCTCAGTCCCCGATCCGTAGGTAGCTGCCAACGGGCCAAAACACTGAAAAAGGGCAGACGCGTCTGCCTCTGCCCTCTTCGTGGTTTCAAAAGTGGCCGCCGGATGAGCTATTTCCGTTCGCTGGCTGTTGGATCAGCTAAGTCCACAGCCTGACGCCGCCAGCCGAATCCCGTCGGGCGCGGACGGGACTATCAGGGCTCGGTATTCAAGTACAATGGATTCAGATAGTAAGCCGCGATCCTGCTCGCCAGATAACCACCGTCATCGGAGGGGAATGTTCCAACGCTGGTGGTCTGCCCGCCGCCCCAGAGAATCGCAAAGACACGCGAGTTTTTCGCTAAAGCCAGATGGCTGCTCGACCAATCCTGGCCGTTTTGGGTCAGATACGTCTGGACGGAGGTGGTGCCGTAAATACCCGCCGGGAGCAAGGTATTCAGTATGTACGATTTCAGATTGGACAGATTGGGCTGGGCCAATGAACCGCCCAGAAAGAAATCGCACTCGGTTGAGCAATGACTGTCTCTGCTATCCATGTCGCCGGAAGAGACCTGCAGATGCCCGCCCGGCACCTGCCACAGCATGGCGGGGACATTCCCCAATCTCCCGCTGAGCAACCTGACAAACTCCAGGTAGTTGCCGATGTCTCTCTGGTTCCAGAAGTAGCCAATGCTCGCTGCCGCGATCGAATCCATCTCGTACTTGTCGAACACCACAAAGTCCGGCTTGTATGTGCCATTGTAGACGTAAAGCAAACTCCACAAGTCGGCAATGGGCTCCGCCTGTGCGCTGTCTATCTCCTGCGATGTCAAGTCCTGATGCACCCAGTTTGACGTGCCATTGCTCCAGACGTTCGACTGCCAGCCAAACGTGATATCAGGGCCAAAGTGCTTGATGATCCAGTTGTTCGCCTGGATCCAGCCGGGGAAGTCATTGCCCATAGAGGGCAAGGCCTCGTTCAAGCCGGTTGGGGCAGAACTCAGCAGTGCTGAAGCGGCAGTCTCCCATTGCGATTTTATATCCCACGCCGAATAGACTCCCTGGGCAGCCAGAGCGCCGCTGCTTACGTATTGAATGAACTCGGTCGGCGTCTTCCCGGGCACCGATATCACTGTTCCCGAAAGCAACGTAAGTGACCAGCCGTGCTTTGTGGTCAGGAACCAGTATGACTTCTGCAACGCTGATTCCACCTCGATGGTCAAGGTGTTCAACTGGCCGGTGCCGCCGATGTTCCAGAGATTCTGCTGCGCGACCATGCCCAGCAAGTCAGGATTCAGGATCAGCGAACCGGGAAATGGGTTATCTTCTGTCTTATACGATTGCAGCACCGAAGAAGTGATCATCAGGTTGATGAAATGCATCGTCAGGCGATTGGCGCTGTCGTCAAAGTCGGCGGTGGAAACGCCGCCGCTCATTTCGGCAGTGTATACCACCATTACCGGCATCACGTTCCTGCCAGACGCAGAGGTGAGATTGGCGGCCTGTTTCACGGTATTGATGGCAAAGATCGGGTAGGTGATTTTGCCCGGGTCGCCATTGCCGTAGTCGCCATCATATTTGAATATGGCATCAACGGGGCGATCTGCAAAGGTTGCGCTGTTCAGGTAATTCGAGTCGGTCACTGCGCCCATGGCAAGGTAAGCAGGCCACCCGGCGACGCCTTGCGGCGGCGTAGGAGTTGGCGTCGGAGTCGGCGTGGGCGTTGGTGTGGGCGTTGGCGTCAGAGATGGAGTCGGGGACGGCGTTGGTGTTGGCGTCGGCGTTGGCGAAGGAACAATCGAGCCGGACGGGGTGGTCGTCGCTGTCGGCGATGGGGCAAGTGAATCCGTCGCTGTGGGGCTCGCGGATGAAGTGGGGGTATCTACGGCGACCCCACCTCCTCCACCGCATCCCAACGCGATCACGGCGAGAACGAGGCAGCAACTGACGAGGAAGGCGATGCGCTTCATTGTTACTCCGGATGCTTTCCGGTTTCGAATATATCATACTTTCGGCTCTCGTGAAGAGTCGCGCGCCGTTCGTCCGCAGTAAG
>JBAZOJ010000085.1:0-12788 GCA_041648755.1 Candidatus Brocadiia bacterium | reverse complement strand
ACGATAGACCAGCCAGCTCATCGCCACCTGCTGCATCCAGGTGCCGGAGAGCGACACGATCTGGCCGGCGAAGAACAGGCGCAGATTCCTGTAGTGGAACGCCCGTCCGATCGCCTTCAGGCCGACTATCTTGACCAGAAGCGAATCAAGCAGAGCTATCCGCATTCCATTCCTGTGGACGTGATGTCACGCGTCCTTTGGGGCGTAATATAGCAGTTTTTGGGTTCGGGAAGCGCGAATGCGGCAGGTGGGGAAGGGGTGCTATCCCGCGTAGCTGTGCAGGCCCGCCAGCAGGAAGTTCACGCCGAAGTAGTTGAACAGCACGGTGAGGAGCCCTGCTACCAGCACCCACTTGGCCGCGAGCTGCGCGCGTTCGCCCAGCCGTCGGAGATGCAAGTACTCAAGCAGGGAAATCCATGTTACCAGCGCCCAGACCTCCTTGGGGTCCCAGCCCCAGTACCTGCCCCACGCCACATCGCCCCAGACCGAGCCGGTGATGATCCCCAGCGTGGTCAGCGGCAGCGCGATCAGGGCTGTGCGATACAGGAAATCCTCGAGCGCGGGGTTATCCTCAAAAGCGGCAAAAATGCCGAGTTTTGACGCGAGCCCGTATAGCAGCGGAAGCAGCAGTGAGCCGCCGACAAACGCCACAGCGATTATTGTCCCGCCGATTGACGCGCGGTCCTCAAGGCTGATAACTCCCCAGGTCCGCAGGAGTATGATCACGAGCGCTCCCAGGCAGCCTGACAGCACAAGGCTGAATACGCCAAGCGAGGCAACGCGGTTGAATCCGCGACGACCTGCAATAAGAGCCATGGCTACCAGCGCCGAAATCAGCACGGCAACGTATGCGAGCATGATCAGCAGTACGTGCGTAGTGAGCCAGAGCGAGTGTTGAAGCGCGGGCATCGTGACTTCCGACGGCCCCTCGAACTGTGAGGCCCCGGCCATCAGCAGCGCTGAGAGGAATCCGGTCATTGGGCCGAGAATGGCCACGGGTCGGAAAATCGCCTGGACGAGGTTCCACCCCGACGCCAGTATCGCCATTATGGTGAGGCTCTCGAAGAGATTTCGCAGCGGAGGGTAACCCACCGCGAGCCACTCGTGCCCGAAGTAGTACAGCCCCATTGCGACGCCCGAGGCCTGCAGCACGTACGCGGCAACGCGGATTGCCCTTGTGCCCGGTACTGCGAGCGCAACGGTGAAAGCCACGCCCGACAACAGGAAAGCGGCGAGGGAAATGTAAAGCTCAAGGGGCATTACGAGTTCCCTCCGTTGCTCGGGTTGCGGGGCATCGCCAGCAGGGCGAGGGAGAAGGCGCACATGAGGATATACCCCAGGTACACCAGCCATTTTCCAGGCCTGCGCGAGATGGTGAACATGCTGGTGGGCGGGATTTCGTTCTTCTTGATGTACTGCTCGAACTGCCGTTCGGAACGCATGTTGCCGGGCAGTGATTCCCATTCGTCCAGGGAGACGTAACGGCCCCAGTCCGCCTGGTAGATGCTCCAGCCCTCGAAACGAAGGGGCTTGTTGACCTCGATGACGGCATCCTTGATCACGGTTTCGCCTTCAACAACTACATCAACAACCGAGGTGTAGTGCTTGGGAACCTTCTGCACGATATTGATCATGATGTCCGTTATTCTGCCCCCTGCCGGATCGGCCTCATACGATACTTCGGCGTTGAACGGTCCGAAGTCGCCCCCGTCGAACGGGATGGCCGCGGTGTTTTCGACGCCCTTCATAACCACCTGCAGCACGATGAGCGCGGAGTCCAGGTCCTGCGCGTTGACATCTTGCACCAGCTTGTCGCCTTCGCCGACTGCATAGCCCATTATCTTGAAGCGGCATTGTCCGGCGGAAGCCTCGATGCCCGGCGTAACGGCAACGCGCAGCAAGGTCTCGAACTCCACATCGAAGCTGTTCAGCTTGAGTGTGAACGGGAGCGGGCTTCCGGGGTCGCGCCTGTCGGTGATATAGGTGTCGGAGGATTCTCCCGGCGCGAAGTGGCCATACGCGGGAGGCATAACACCGGGGGCGGTCTTCATCGTGGTGCGGAAGACTCCCTCGGCGGCAAGGAATCCGTCAAGCGCAAAGCCACCTGCTATGAGTACGAAGGAAAGGTGCAGCGCTGCGGGGGCGAAGCGGCTCGTGCGGGTGAAAATCAGCCCGGACGCAAGGCAGCCAAGCGAGAAATACCAGCAGAAGACAAGGAACCACGGCGCGGAGTATACGTAGACCTGAGCGAACGGAGCGGAGAAAAGCGAGCCGAAAATGCAGGACAGTGCAATAAGTCCGCCCGTGATGATCAATACGTAGGGCGACCGCAGAACCCGCCAAGTGAACGGGAAGAAAAGCTGCGGAATGGCGAATACCGCCGCTACTATCGCGAAAGCCTGGGGTGTTCCGGGGTGGCGCATACTCCAGAAAAGCGATAGAAACAGCAGCGCGGCCGCCATCGACGGAGGAACCATTTCCGAAAATACTCTGGCGGGGGGCTGGTTGCCTTGACCATTCTGCATTTCCCTATTATACTCTTATGAGGATAATATCCACTACACAGCCGAGAACTCGCCGACCGGGAGCAAGCGTGCATCTTGAGGAACTGACCGAGCAGATCTGCAGGGAACTGGTAGTGCTGCCTTCCGCTTACGGGGAAGGCGGAGAAGCCGCAGTCGCTGACGCCCTGACGCGCTGGGGGTGCACCCTCGGCTGGGAGCCCGTCTGTGGCTCCGAAAACGACCTTGGCAACGGAAGAAAAAACGCCTTTCTCTTTATCCCCGGCCGCACCAAACGGACAATCCTGCTCATTGGCCACAGCGACACCGTCGGATACCGCTCGTACGCAAAGTTTTTCCCCGGCCGCGAGCGTGAGGCCGCAACCAATCCCGACGAACTCGCCAGAATTCACGGCTCCCCCGAAGGTTACCTGCCCGGGCGCGGGGCGTTCGATATGAAAGCGGGGCTCGCGGCGCAACTAATCGGCGGGCATCTCGCGAAGGAATGCGATAGCGCGTGCTCTCTGCTGTTCGCCTGCTTTGCCGATGAAGAAGGTCTTTCGCTGGGTGCGCGCCATGGCGCCGCCGCGCTGGAGCGATTCGCTCACGTCCGTGGCCTCGAGTACATCTACGCCATCAACTCGGAGATCGTCCCCGAGGGAGATTCCCAGTATCCGGTCTGGTTTGGTAGCGAGGGCAAGGTCAACGTGCTTGTGACGCTGTACGAGCCTCCTCGTCACGCGGGGTACATTTCCGGCTTCAGTGTCAGGAAAGTCCTCGACTTCTTCAAGAAGATCCCCCATCCCCAGGGCTATGGATCGAGCATCTGCCTCTATGACCTGGTGGCGCGCGTAATGACATTGACCGACAAAGCATCTCTTCTAAGTATTTCGACGGGTCCGAAGGACGGCTACACCGGCGGCGGGGCGATCCACGTGCTGTTTTCCCTTCCTTATCGCTCGGGCGAGTGCGACAAACGGCTTATGGATTTTCGCAAGGCCCTTGCCAGCGCGTGCGAGTACCGGGCGGAGTTCTACTTCTGCGGCCCCGACGATGTCAAAAAGAACCACCTGGCTGTCCCCGAAGCGAAGGTGCCATACGTCCATGGCGTCGCGAACGCTGTTGAGGCGTGGCTGCAGTCGCGTAGCGGGAATGCCACGGTCGCGATGACGCTGCTCGATCCCTGGTATCCCGCGGCGCCGTTTCCCGCCGAACTCAAGAAGCGGCTTTCAGGCAGAATATCGGAGATTTCCGGCAAGCTGGGGATTGCGGCGAAGCCGGAGGGCGAGTTCCCCTTCATCAGCGACGCATCCTTCCTTTGGGGGAGCCCCGATGAACAGGAGCGCGAGATGAGCGCTACCATTGTCCCGGATCCGGAACTTGACGGAATTCGGATGATCCCCCTTGGTGTTCCGGTGGTGAACCTCGGTCCGCTGGGCGCGGATGCGCATCTGGCAACGGAACGGGTGAAGAAGGACTTTGCTTTCTCCGTGCTGCCCAAGCTCATCGGCGCGGTAGCGGGACGAGAGTGTTGACACGATACATTTGTCGAACGTACTACTATTAGAAGAGGACAAAGAAGCCCGAACATGAAATACCGCCCGTTGATTCTCCTGCTGATTGCTGTGACAGTGGCGCTGGCCGTCGCCCCGCTGCCCATTCTTCTCGGGGAGGACGAGGCCGAGGATCCGCCGAAAAAAGTGGCCGAGCTGAAGGTCACGGAGCAGTATTCCCTCGGCGGCAAAGGCAACGAGGACGCGCTTGCCCTTAGCGCCGACGGCAGAGGCGGATTCTGGATGATAATGCTGACCAACAGCGCCTTCAGCGTGGGCAAGTCCGTTGTCAAAGCCTCAAAGACGATGGAGCGCTACGTTGGGCGTTTTGACGTCGAGAAGAGATGGGAATGGGCCGAGAACCTGAAGACCCGCTACCGCGATGACTTCCAGAAATTCGATGTGGCCGCTACGGCAGATTTCGGCTGGATCGGCGGCGTGTACCCGAAGAATCTCAAGGACGAAAAATCCGGCGACAACGCCTTCATCACGCGTATGGGCAACGACAACGTCGTAAAGGTCAAACAGGAGTTCGGCGGCCCGGTCAACGATATATTCTGCGCATTGTGCCTCGACGGCGGCACAGGCGTATGGGTGGCCTGCGAGATCAAGGGCCCGACCAAGATCGGTGAACTGAAGGTGAAGCAGGGAGAGACGCGCTCCCTTGTCATACACTTCGATGCCGAGGCCAAGGTGCTTGCCTGCGCGGAGATCTCGTCAGACGGCAGCCTGCATATCAGCGACATGTGTCTGGCCCCGGACGGCGGCGTGTGGGTCACTGGCGTCTATACCGGAGCGGCGGGGTTCGGCAAGGAACTTCTGACCGGCGGAACGTCCAACCAGGCTTTTCTGGCGCGGTGCGACTCAGCCGGAAAATGGCAGTTGGTCCGCAGCGCACAGGGCGGCGAGACGCTTGGCATCAAGGTCTGTCCCGACGGCAAGGGCGGATGCTGGCTCACCGGCACAATTGCGGGGAGTTCCAAGTTCTGTCAAATCGAGCTCGACGCCGCCAACCAGGTTGACACCTACGTTGCTCGCATCGCCCCCAACGGTAATTGCGAGGCCGCGAACACTCTTCCCGGCCTGCTGATTAACAACGTCGCAGGCATCTGTGCCATGGGCCCTGACAGTTGCTGGGTACTGGTGAACACCTACGCTGGCGAAAGCATCCGCAACCCGCAATACCGCAAGGAGACCCTGATCGCGCTGGTTGACGCGCAGTGCAATATAATCGGGCAACACAAGCTCACAGATAACCACACGTACGGTGGCGATATCTGCTGCGATGCCGCAGGCGGCTGCTGGGTTACGGGGAACTACCAGGAAGTGATGACCTATAACAATGTCTCGCTGATTCCGCGCGGTGGCACGGAGATCTTCGTCCTGCGCGTCGCCCCGCCGAAGTAGCACGCGACGGAAGCCGCAGGCTGCTATTTCTTCCCGTCGCCTTTGATCAGGTTCTCGCGGTCCCCTATTCCAAGCAGGTTCATATCGAACAGCAGCGATTCGAGGCCATACACCGCCCCGTAGCGCAGCCATATCCTGGGAATGAACACTACCCAGATCTTCGGCACTGTCGTGAAGTCCGGACTGGCATACATGGTCGCGCCCTTTAGCCCATTTAGAAAAGCATGGGTATGTATGGTTGTTATGACGGTTCGTTCGTAATCGGCTACAAGGAACGCTTCGCTTTCGCGCAGGTATGCGTCGTACTTGAAGAGCTCTTTCGGACTGTACTTCGCCAATGCGTCAAGGGCCTCGAGGCCTGTCGCGAATTCCGGATGATCGTTCACGACGGCCATCTCCATTACTCGGCTGTAACACTGCTCGGAAGGGTCGCAGAGCTTGCGAATGTCCATGGATGTCCAGAACTCGCCCGATATCCGAACAGATCGTATGTCTGCCACTATACGATTCCCAAGATCATGGAAGAATCCATTTAGGGGATTGCCTTCGCTCGGGTTGCGCTTCGGAATGCAATCAGACCGGAAAAACCCCCGTTGGAATACGAAGGACTCGAAGTAGTGGCGCGGTGACGTTGGTCCTCCCCCCCACGTCGTAATGTATAGGTTGGGGTCGGATCCGCCGAATACAAAGTATGCCCCGGCGCCTTTGTCCATGATTTTCACGAACGGGTGCATCAGACAGTCATACTTGCCGCCACGCGGTTTCCTGTCAGGAGACACCGGAAGTCCCGGTATAGGCGTCGCAGCGTATTCAACGAACTCACGAGTACCATACTGCGGCTTTGCTGCTACGGGGGGGGCGTCCATTCGCCCGAGCAGGAACAGCCCTCTGCCGCCCATCTTGTTTGTGCAGTCAGTGTAGGCCGAAGACAGGCGCCTGTTAGCGAGGATGCTCATCGCCTGGCGGAAGCAGGCTTTCTGCATCCTGTCTTTTCCTTCGCCCGTGGTGTAGTAGTCAATGATCTCCGCGGCATGTTCTTCGGCCGGAACCCAATTCCTCTCCGCGGAAACCGAATGGGAATGCATCAGGAAAGCTGCGGAAAGCACTATGTCCGTAACACCGGGAATGTCCTTGTCAGCCTGCGCGAGATTCGCAACCATCGCGTCGAGCCCCTTGCAGTACTTGTCCTTGAAGTCCTGCAGTTCGATGCAGGGAGGCAACTGCTTCGCCTGATCCTCGGAAAAGGAGTCATAAAGCAGGTTGGCGAGACCCCAGATGAAGTAGCTGTTCCTGTTGACTCCGCCGACCTCCGGCGGATCGGGCAAAGCGAGATATGCCCGTTCCAGTTCGTCGAACGATGCAGGCCGAATGTTTGCCCCGCTCCATCCGCCGCCGGGGATATCCTCAGCGACGGCGAAGACCACAAGCAGGGCCAGCAGGGCTGATAGTGCGAATACGGCACCGATGCCCGAAACCATACGGCATCTTCCATCCAGTAGCCGACCGACGAAGAGAGAAGTCAGCAGTTTCTTCACTGGGCTTTCTCCTTCGTTCTAAAGACCACGAAAAGCCGATCAGACGTATGCAAAATGTCCAGGGGCACCCAGTTCATCGTCCGGGTAGGATCCTGGTTCCGTATCTGCTTAAATAGAGCTTCTCCGCCCTTTAGGGGCCAAGCGAGGAATAAGTCGGGGACGAGATCCAAGCGGACCAGCTCTCTCCTGAAAACGCGGCCGCCTATGGCGACCGGACCGACGTCTTCCCCGTCCCAATGCACGTCTTCGGCCCACCTGTTGGCTACCCATGAGAGCTTGTTCAACAGGGCTTCGGCGACCTGAGAAGGTTGGCCTCCCCGCAGGAAGGCCGCCATCATATCTTCCCATCGGGGAATGGTGAACGAGCCTTCGATGCCTGCGTCGGCAAAGGGCTTCCTGTAGTTTTCGTTGAGGTATCTGATGAACTCGACGCCGATGTATGGGGTGAATGCGGTGAACCCGGGGTAGTCCACGCGAAGCGTCTTGAAGAAGTCAGGGAAGTCGCTTTCTACCACTACTCGCTCTGAGAGGTAGAACTCGGGGACATGCACCGTTCCGATGGGCTCCTGGGAGATGATGTACCCGTTGGCGATGTGCGGCAGCGGCTGGTCGGTCGGTGGAACGTACGCGAACTTGAGGTCGCCCACAGCGACGACAGTCGGACGCTTCTCCTCGGCGCCGGAGGACGCCGGGAGCTGGAGGAATGTCAAGATGCAAAGCAACGGTATGAGGTAGCGATGTTTCCTGTTCCCCATATGCACATATTAGCACACGAGTCTCTTCTGTCAGTTTTTTTCGATGTTTTCACTCCGCTACGGAACTCGGCTTCCAAAAAGCGTGGCGCAAGGCGGAGCCCTTTTGATATCGGTATCGCGCAGTTGCTTTCCACTCTCCGCGCGTACAATATCGGCGCGTTCATAACACCCGAACTCTCGGCTTCCTTCTTCCCTCTGTCACCCTTCAAGGGGATGCTGGGCACGTCCTCCGTGGTAAAATCTCTTCTCTTCCGCTGTTGTTGCCTGCTTGCCATTGGCCTCGAAAACTCCGGCTTGCTTCTCCCTCTGTCACCCTTCGGGGGGATACTGGGTATGAACCTCTGTCACCCTTCAAGGGGATGCTGGGCATGTCCTCAGTGGTAAAACCTCTTCTCTTTCTCTGTAGCTGCCCGCTTGTGCTTTTCCCTCTCCGCGCGTACAATATCCGCGATGAAATACCACCGGCTGCTCGTCCTGTCTCTGGCTATTGCCCTTCTCTTGGTTCTGGCTCCGGCCACAGCCGAGAAATCCGCCTCCTCCAACGGCTGGGAGCCCCTTGGCCTGTCCGGCGGCGGTGCGATGTTCTGCCCCGCCGTTAGCCCCGTCAACGGCAAGAACATGCTGGTCCACTGCGATATGAGCGCCGCCTACTACTCGCATGACGGCGGCCGCAACTGGCGCATGATCCATCACAGTCAGCTTTCCTCCAACACCAAGGTGACTCCCTGCTGGCATCCAACCGAGGCCGACACCGTCTTCTCGGCGGGCGGCTGGGGCTCGGACACCATCAAGGTAAGCCGCGACGGCGGCGAAACCTGGGATAAGCTTGGCACATTGCCCGCATCCCTCGAAGGCGCAATCGCGATCGATCCCGGCAACCCGATGGCTATGCTGACCGGCGCGGGCGGCCGCGTGTACCTGTCCAACAACGGCGGCAAGTCCTGGCGGCAGTGCAACGGCCCCGACGGCACTGCTGTGGGTTTCTTTTTCGATGTCGCGAGCCCCACCCAATCGCGCGTGCTTTTCGCGGCAACGGACAAGGGCATCTGGAAGTCCTCCGACGGCGGTTTAAGCTGGGTTCCGAAGACCGCAGGGCTGGGCGGCAAGCAGATCGTTTCCTTCAGCGGCGGCGCCAACGAGAAGGACAAAACCTGCGTGCTGTATTGCACTATCCCCAGCAGCGCGGACACCGGGGCTTTCACGGGCGGGGTGTACCGGTCCCCGGACCGGGGCGAGAAGTGGGAATCCGCGATGGGCGAGGGCATCAACGTTGACACCAAGTCGTTCGATCAATGGTCGGTCGGCAGCGTTCCCCAGTACCGCTGGGTTCTGACCACCAACGCGAAGCCAAAGACCGTCTATGCTTTCAACTCCAACACCGCCATAGCTCCGCCTCATCACGCAACTGCCTTCCGATCCGACGACGCTGGCAAGACCTGGCGCGCGACGTTCTACCCCGATCCGCGCTACCAGAACTGCAATTTCGAAAAGCCCTATGTTGTCTCGGAAGATGGCCAGTTCTACCAGAGCGTCCCCAATGGGGTTGCGATCAACGCTGCCAATCCCGACCAGGTGTTCTTTGTGACCGATGGCGAGTTGATCATTACCGATGACGGCGGCAAATCCTGGTTTCCGGGCCATACGCGGCTGGCCCCCGGGCAGAACGCGTCCGGCAAGGGTCTGAACTGGATTTGCACGGGGCTCGTGGTGACCACCACATGGAACTACTACATTGACCCGTTCGAGCGCAACCGCCATTACATCTGCTACACCGACATCGGGTTTGCGCGGTCGCTGGACGGCGGCAAAACCTGGCGCTGGTGGAGCGAGCAGGGCAGGGCGCCGTGGCGCAACACCTGCTACGAGCTGGCCCTTGACCCCAAGGAAAAGGGGCGTATCTGGGGCGCATTCTCCAACGTCCACGATATACCCAACGCCAATATTATGATGAACCGCCACAAGTCCACCGGCGAGGGCGGCATCTGCGTCAGCGATGACTTCGGCGAAACCTGGAAGCCCCTGGCAGGCGGCCTGCCCAAGGCCCCGGCCACCTGCATCGTCCTCGACCCCAAGAGCGCACCGGACAAGCGCACGCTCTACGCTGGCTTCTTCGGCGGGGGCGTGTTCAAGTCCACCGACGGCGGCGCAAGTTGGATCGCGAAGAACACCAAGTTGGGCGCACCGGACAATATGCGCGTTTCCAAGCTGCTGCTCCACGCTGACGGGATGCTGTTCGCCGTGGTGACGGGGCTCGTGAGTGGCCGTGAGTTCTCGAAGTCCGGCGTGGGGTTGTACCGCTCCAAAAACGGCGGCGACTCGTGGGAATTCATCAGCCAGGGGCAGGATTTCCTGTGGCCCAAGGACATCACCGTTGACCCAAAGGACTCGCGTCATGTGTACCTGAGCAACGCGGACGCCAACGGCAAGCAGTCGGGCGGCCTGTATATGACATCCGACGGCGGCGCGACCTGGACGCGCCTGTGCAGGCTCGCAAGCGAGCATTTCGGCTGCTACCTCGACCCCAAGCGCCCTGATGTGATGTACGCAACTCTTACCGAAGACGCGCCCAACGAGGGCATCTGGCGCAGTTCCGACGGCGGCCGCACGTTCGCTCCCATCAAGGGGATGCCGTTCCGCAACGTAATGCGGGTCACCTTCGACCCCAAGGACGGCAAACTGCTGTACCTGACCACATTCGGTGGAAGCGTGTGGAGGGGAAGGGCGGAGTAGGAGCGGGGGGAGGCCGAACGCTTGACTTGAGGTCGGACTCTGCTATATTAGCTTGATGTTGCTCGCGCATTGCCTGCAAGAGCGGAACGTGCACGAAGAGAGCAATCGCCAAACAAGAGGCGGAGTACTTAAGGATGGGCAGAACGACCGTTTGCGGAGCGGAGGATCTTTGCGTTCTATCCAGCGACCAGAGGTGATATGAGAACGAAGAACGTACCCCATCCCATACCTTACCAGGGCAGCAAGAGGAACTTGGCGGAGGAAATCCTCTGCTACTTCCCGCCAGACTTTGTGACGCTCTACGAGCCTTTTGCCGGGTCTGCTGCTATAACCGTGGCTGCGGCTGTGAATCGACTTGGTGTTCGCTATTGCATTAACGACCTCAACAAGCCTTTAATGGATTTATGGCGTGCGATCATCGAAGCTCCCGAAGCGATCGCGTCTGAGTATAAGCGGCTCTGGGAGGAGCAGACCGATGACCCCAGGGCGTTCTACGATAAGGTAAGGGCAGACTTCAACCGTGTGCGCAGACCTGACCTTTTTCTGTACTTGCTTGCACGATGTGTCAAGGGGTCGGTGCGCTACAACTCACAGGGGGAGTTCAACCAAAGCCCGGACAACCGCCGACAAGGGATGAAGCCTGAGACGATGCGGCTCCAGATTCTTGGTGCATCTTACTTCCTTAAGGGCAAGACGACCGTCTCCACGGTCAACTACCGCGATGTTCTGAACCAGGCGACAACAAGTGACCTTGTGTACATGGACCCGCCATATCAAGGTGTGTGCGGCAACAAGGACACACGGTACCTGCAAAGCATCGAGCACGGCGAGTTCGCGCAAGCACTGCACGCTCTAAACCGGAGCAGGATTCGGTACTTGGTCAGCTACGACGGCCGTACCGGAACCAAGACGTTTGGGAAGAAGCTCCCCGAGGAACTTGGCCTCACCCTTATTGAGCTTTGCGCCGGGCGTTCATCGCAGGCAACGCTCCTTGGGAGAGACGATGTAACGATCGAGTCGCTCTATCTGTCCCCGGCTCTTGCGGATGAACTCGCCCGGATCCCGACAGCGTGTCGCAAGACACGGGGCGAACAGCCTTGCCTCTTGGAAGTGTGAAAATGTCAAAACCAAAACTCCCCCCCGAGTTTGTCAGGAAATGCCGGGCTGTCAAGGAAAAGCGGCCGCGCACCGTGATAGACCACATTCTGAAGTACGGGTTCATTACGACCGAAGAGCTGAAAGATAGGTACGGGTACAATCATCCCCCGAGAGCTGCTCGTGATGTCAGAGAACATGGGATCCCTCTTGAGACGTTTCGAGTTACTGGTAGCGATAAGCGCAAGATAGGGGCTTACCGATTTGGCGATCCCGCGAAAGCACGTTTCTCAAAAGTGTCTGGCCGCACGGCTTTTGCCAAGAAGCTAAAGACGCAGTTGGTCCGGATGAACGGATGCAGGTGCGCCATTTACCTGGAGGAGTTCGAAGAACGGTTGCTTCAGATCGACCATCGGATACCGTTCGAGGTGGCCGGAGACGACGTCACCAGGATGGACGATCCTGCTTTGTATATGCTTCTTTGCAGTTCGGCCAACCGTGCGAAGTCCTGGTCATGTGAGCATTGTGCCAACTGGCAGGAAACGAAAGATCCCGCGATATGTCGCCGATGCTATTGGGCTTTCCCCGAATATTACGAACACATCGCCATGCGACAGGCACGCCGCGTTGACATCATTTGGTCTGGCGAGGAAGTAGCCGTTTACGACCGGCTCAAGAAAAAGACACTGGAGCTTCAGAAGGACATCCCGAAGTACATCAAGGAGATCATCGAGAAACACCTGTAAACCTGGCAAGCGCAAACACTGTCGCGGCGATCCGCGCAACAAGCCCCCGCTTGACATGTGGTCTGACCGGGATATGGTTCGCAATGATACGGTTCTGAAAACGGCACTCCGCATCCAAAGCGTATTTCCGATGAGCGATCAGAGCGAGAAAAGGAAACTCAATGCCGGAGATCAAAGAGCAGAGAGCAGAGTCGTGGTCACACCTCATGGAGTTGCTGTACCTGACCGCATTCGGTGGAAGCGTGTGGAGGGGAAGAGCGGAATAGGGGGGAGGGCGAACGCTTGCTCAAGATAGTCCCGAAGTTGGAGGCAGAGCGTTTGACATCCTCGTGGGCCAAGGTAGAATCAAGCCGAAAGCATCGGCAACACGGTTCGTTTTCGTCGGCTGGACTGCCGAGTTCGGAGCATCGGCCAAAGGCCGGTGACGGTGTTGCGTTTTGAGTCTTCGGAGGCGCTACCAGCGACC
>JBAZOJ010000084.1:0-12910 GCA_041648755.1 Candidatus Brocadiia bacterium | reverse complement strand
GGCGATGATCTGGCGAGCGGCTTCGGCGGCGCGTGGGTCGGGGCCGCCTCCCATCTCCACCGTCGAGATCTCATCGAGAAGGGCAACGATGGCCTTCTCGTCACCTCCATCCATCATCAGATTGAAGACACGGAAGACGTACCACTCATATTCGAATCTGCAATTGGGAATGGAGTTCACTCCGATGGGATCCCAGACGTAGCAGAGGATCTCGCTGATTCGGAGCTGAATGTAAAGCAGTTTCTCTTCCTCGCTGGCGCGTTCCATCGAACCTCCGTTCCGGGTGCATTATAGCAGGGGTCATGGGGAGCATCCATTACTGAGCGGAAATCGGGCGGGAATTCGGTATGGCGTCCAAGGGACGCCGATTAACGGGCGGACAAGCCCAAGCCCAGCTTCCCGCCTGAAGCGTGAGCTTCCCCTTGAAGGGTGACATGGGTCCGCTCCTCCTCACCCGAAAGACGGGCGGATTTCGTTGAGCTCAACTAGAATTGAGGCCAGCGGCCAACAACTGGGTAGGGTGAACCCGCACCTTCGTTGGCGGAATCCGATCTCGGGACTGCAAATCGTCTTTATCCTCTTCATCCTGAATAGCGATGTTAATGGCCTTCCAACGCCGTTTGAGAAGAGGGCACGTTGCAACATGCCCCTACGAAAACGCCGCACATTGACTTCTCTATCCCTGCGCGTAGAATCGCGCGATTCGCTCATTATTGCGAGCGTAACACAAGGAGAGCTTTGTGAAGGGAATACTGACGACTGCATCGCTTTGTAGCCTCCTACTGGCAGCGGTTTTGCTGAACTCCTGCACGCAGGAGAAGACTGTGGTTGCGCCTGCGCCGGCCGCTGTGGATTGGCACAGCCCGGATGGCATTGACCCACTGGACGAGGCATCCGCCGCATACCTGGATACCGACCTGACCGAGCTGTGGGCCAAGGGCGAGGAGAACTACAAGGCAGCAAAGTTCTTCGATGCGGCCCGATACTACCAGGCGATAGTGCGGTACAACAGGACGGACAAGGATGCGCTGTTCGCGCTGGGCAGGTGCTACGCGCAGCTCGAAAACGAGAAACTGGCGCTGCTGTACGTGCGAAGGGCGTTCCGCGCGGGCTTCCAGGACGTGGGTATCGTGCTGACGGATAAGGATTTCGACAAGATCCGCGAGAAGGAGGACTTCAAGGTCCTTGCCGGACGGGTGGAAAAATACGTGAAGGGGCAGGGCGAGTGCGCGCTGATCGAGGCGCCGTTCATGTTCCGCTACCGCATCAGGCTGCCCGAAGGATACGACGCGACCAAATCCTATCCCCTTATCGTCGGCCTGCACGGATGGGGCGATAACCCCGAGAACTTCGAAGGGCTCTATCCGGAATTTGGCCTGGACAACCTCATCTTTGTCTCGCCACAGGCGCCATATGCATACTACAACGGCGAGTTCCTGGGCTATAGCTGGTTCGGCGACGAATTCGGCGAGCCGGGCCATGTCAACCAGTTGAACGTGGATTATGTCCACAACCTCACGCGCATGCTGACGGCAAAGTACAAAACGACAGGCGCGTACCTGATGGGGTTCTCACAGGGCGGCGGAATGACCTTGATGGCGGGGATCAAGAAGCCCGAACTGTACAAGGGCTTGATCGCGGTTGGCGGCTGGCTGAACACGGAATGGCTGACCGCGGCCGATATTTCGGCGGCGAAAGGCCTGAAGGTCTGCATCCTGCACGGAACCAAGGATCCGGTCGTGCCCTACGAGACCGCGACCAAGGCCCAGAAGGCGCTGGTGGACGCGGGATATGATGTGTTCATGTTCGACTTCGACGGTGAGCACAAGATCCCGCTGGACGGCCTGAAGAAGGCGGTCGAGTGGCTGAAGATCGGCGGATAGGAGCCTACATCCGCATGCGCTTGCGAAAGTAGCCTGCGGATTGACACCAGTCGAGCCGGGTATACTATCGACTTGGATCGGAGGGAATCCGGATCAGACGTCGAACGCTTTTCCTTCCCGCAGTGTTTCTCCTGTCCGGTGCGGTCGTTGCGCTTTGGATCGGTCTGCTTTGTCCGCGACCCGATGCCGCGCCGTTCGGCATGCTCCCGCTGCAGTTGGAGGTACATGGGTTCGCAGTAGCGCCTGACGAGCAGAGCGCGTACCTGCACGGCTGGTCGCGCCAGGTACTCCAGATCGCCATTCCCTCGCTTGTTCCTCTGAAGGTCTTTCCCTATGGGGCTGCCGTCGAACGTGTTCTCCCTGCCGGATCGCGAATGCTCGTAGTAACCGAGATCGACTTGAACGAGATCGCCGACGGCGTCTCGCGCTTTCTCGCCGCCCTCCCGGTCAAGGTGCCATTCCACGATGGCACGGTCGAGGCAATCGCCAGCCTGGAGACTCCGCTGCTTGTCCTGAACGGGCGCCTGTTCTGGATAGCGACGGTCATCCGGCCAGGCGTTGACGCCCGCTGGGCGATGGTTTCCACGTCGCTCGCGCTGGACGATGCGATAGAGGAAAGCTGCCCCGATGATGTGGAGGGGAGCGATCTCCGCTACGTTGCGTGGTTCCCGGGCAACGAAAGGGCGATATGGGGATACGACCCCTTCAGCGACCCGGAAGTCCACGAGGAAGACGAAGGCGAAACTGACAAAGTCTACTGGGAACTCGGACCCGAAGGTTGGACGTCGCACAAAGCCATTGGCTGCTTATTCGTTTCCAAGTGCCCCGATGTGGCGGGCTCGGCCCGGGAGCGCGGCATAACGACCGACTGCGCGTACGTCCCGTCGTCAGGCGAGTACGCCCTCTGTTACTCGTTCAGTGGCCATGCGTTGGGGACTTGGGCCAATGTCGGCGGCAAGTTCGCACCGCCCGTAAACACTGCTTTCTGTGCCCTGCGGGGCTCGCGCATTTACTACGTGACGCCCTGGAAGAACACTGCAGGATACTGCGACTTCGGCGCGAACCCGGTCGAGCGGAAGCTCGACTTCAAGCCTGTTTACTGCGACGACCGGGTCGAAGTGGCATCCGAGAAGGGAGGCTGCTCGCTCTCGATAGACGGCGGCCCAATGGTCCAAGTGCACTGCCCCCAGGTCTGGGCAGCGTCGGTGGAGGGCGATACTCTGTTCCTTCTCGGCAGCATGTACTTAGGAGGGACTGGAGTGCTTGTCTCGACGTTCTCGTTGAGTAGGCAGCGTGAGATTCCATTGCCGAAGGGCTCGAACTACCTGTATGGTGCGAATTCGAGCGCCGCGGTGTACGGGACGTGCAACTTCGATGACAGGAAGTCCGTGCCGGAGAACCGGCTGCTGTTTTCAGAAGATGGAACGGACTGCTATCTCAGTCCTACTGAGGTCGGCATCGGCCGGAGAACGGAAAAAGAGTTCGAAGGAATGGTGACGGACCGGGCGGTGTACGTCATCCGTCATCCGCGGGCCGGAGTTGAGTTCGGCGATGTCTTTCCGGTCAAGTACTCGCGGAAGGAACGGCACGCGGAGATGTTGGCAGCGCTCGACAAGCCCATCGTGAACGTGTGGGAAGATCTCTGGCTGGATCTCGACTGTAAAGTACCGGTGCTCACCGACAGCCAGGGCAACGAGTATGCCCTTCCGCCGCTGGCAAATATCTTCAATAACGAGTATCCGATTGTGTATGTTATGTCAATGCTTCGCAACCACTTGTTCCGGCAGGACGGCGAGATTTACCTGCTTCTCGGACTGAACGCAGTGAAACTGACGCCGAGTCCGGCGCGATCCCCCGCAGAGAAGAAGTGACCCCCTACTATCCCCTGATTGCACGGTAAATAACTGAAATCCCAAAGATGGCTCCGGCGGCGAGGACGATCGTTCCGCCGGTGGCCGAGTTCAGGTAGAAGCTGGCGATGAACCCCCCGACGCCCGCGACGAGCGAGACCGCGACGGAACACCAGAACATCGAGCCCGCGCCCCGCGCGAGGCTCCGTCCTGCAGCGGCGGGGACGATAATCAGCGCGGTCACCAGCAGGACACCGGCGCTGGCCACGCTCATCATCACAACTACTGCGACCAGCAGCGAAAACAGGTACTCGTATATGAACGTATTGACGCCCCACGCGCGCGCGAGCCTCGCGTCGAGGCCGATCATAAGAAGCCGGTTGTAGGTCAGCGCGAGGAATCCGAACACAATAACCGCGAGCAGCAGGGCCATGCCCAGGTCGCTTTTTTCCGTCAGCAGCACATCGCCGAACAGGAAGCGGTCGGCGTTGCGGAACTTGGTTGCCGTGATCACTACCACGCCCAGCGCGACGGACAGGCTCAGCATGACGCCGACGGCCGTGTCCATCGAGACCGTTGCGTTCCGCCGCAGGAACGTGATGGCCAGCGCCACGGCGCAGCCGAAGGCGAACATAATGAGGGTGGGATGCAGGCCCATCATGATCCCGAGTGCAACGCCAGTGAAGGCGGAGTGCGAAAGCGCCTCGGTGAAGAACGACATGCGCGCGTTGACTGCCACGGTGCCGACGGCCGCAGCGGTGGGGCAGAGGATGAGCATCATCAGAAACGGGGTCTTCATAAACGCGGGGGATATCCACGAAAACGGCAGCAGCGCGTCAAGGCCCCGGCAGACCAGATCGTACAGCGAATTCAGGTTTGAGGCTGCCCAGTCCATATCAGTTCCTCGCCGCGTGGTCGTCGTGGGTGTGGGTATCGCTGTGAGTGACCAACTGCGACGGACCGAACAGGCGCGCGATATTCTCGGGTGAAAGAGCAACAAGGGGCTCGGCAGCGCAAAGCACCTGACGGTTGAGGCAGACGACGTTCCGGGCATGGCGCGCGACCACGGACAGGTCGTGGCTGACCAGCACCAGCGTGAAGCGCTTCTCGGCCTGGATCTCCTCGATCAGTTCGCAGAATACCTTCTCTCCCGATACGTCAATTCCGGAAACCGGCTCGTCGAGCAGCACGATTTCGCGGTCCTCGGCAACGACCTTTGCAAGCAGCACACGCTGCATCTCGCCCCCTGAGAGTTTGCCGATTGGCCGCGAGGCAAGGTGCATCGCGCCAACGCGGTCAAGGGCAGAATCGATCCTGGCGATCTCGCTCCTACCCATTCCGAACCACAAAGGGGCAATTCGGCTGGTCAGGACAAGGAAATCCGCGACCCGGATGGGGTTTTCGCGCTCGATCTCCATTGACTGCGGCACGTAGCCGATCCTGGGCCGGTGCGAACCGTTTTCTCCGAATGCAATCGTCCCTGAGTAGGGCACGAGCCCCAGAATCGCCTTAAGCAGCGTTGTCTTGCCTGCGCCGTTTGGGCCGATTATCGCGGTGATGGTGGCCGATGGGATGTCCAGGTTAATCTTGTCGAGGACGTTTCGGCCCCCGAGAGAGACCGACAAATCCCTGATGGCAATGCTCGGGACGATGCTGCTCATCTGGCTCCCAGTGCCTCGACAAGAACCTTCAGGTTTGCGCGCATCATTTCCTCGTATGCTGCAGGAGTTGGCTCGGTGTTTCCGCCGGTATCGAGGGAATGCACCTTCATCTTCAACTCCGCCGCGAGCATTTCGGCAACGCGGGGAGGGAAAGCGGGCTCGGAGAATATCGCCACTGCGCCGGATTCACGGATTTTCCTGACCAGGGCCTCGATTTCCGCGGCGGTCGGGGCGATTCCGGGGACTTCCATCACGGTGCCGATGACATCGAGGTCAAGTTCGCGCGCGAGGTAACTGAACGAGTTGTGGAAGGTCACGATTTTGCGGCTCTTGAATTCGGATGCGGCAGCGAGGTACTCGCCGCGAAGGGCCAGAAGCCGCTGCTGGTACGCCGTGGTGTTTGCGGCGAACTCGCGCGAATGAGCCGGAAGCAGGCGGTCGAACGCAATTCGGATTCTGTCAACCATCACCACGGCATTGAGTATTCCGAGCCATGTATGCGGGTTGTACGTTCCATGGTGTTCGCCGTCGCCGTCGTTGTGAGCAGCGAACTCATCGGGAAGCAGGACAACCGCATCCGCGGTGGTAACGATGGCCTTGTGTGGGAATGCCTCGCGCACCCGGGGCAGAAAGCTCTCCAACTGGCCGTTTGCGATGATCAGGTCCGCACCGGATATCTTCGTCAGATCGGCCGGGGTAAGCGAGTAACCGTGGTCGCATCCGCCGCCGACCGGCATCAGCAACTGAAGTTGAATGTCGCTGACTCCCTGTGCCACGCTCTGCGCGAAGATGAACTCGGACCAGAACGAACACAGCACTTGGCGAGGCTTTGTTGTCTGCTCCGCACCCGCGAAGAATGCCGCTGCCAGGGCGATCAGGAGGACGAGAGCGAGCGCCCCTGCGACCGGATATCTCATTGGACCTCCTTGCAGGCATGTTTGTTGGCTTTTACGCAGTGCGCGCAGTAACCGTAATAGACCACGGAATGACCGATGGCGTGGAACCCGCCTTTCGCGAGGCATGCCCCCTCGCGTTCGAGCGAGCAGCCTGCCTGCCTGACCCCTTCAGTGGTGCCGCAACTCAGGCAATAGGAAAGATGCCTGTGCGAATCGTCCGTGTTGAGGATGAACTTGCGTGAATCCTCGATCGTGAGGGCCACGACGATCCCATGCTCAAGAAAAGACCGCATCGTCCGGTGAACAGTGGCGAGATCCGGGGCGGGGGAGGAGAGTGCATCGGCGATCTCCCGGATGGTCATCGGAGAGCGGTGGCGCAACAACAGCCCCAGGATGCGCTCGCGCGTCGCAGTCCTGTAAAGATGGTGCTTCCTGAGCAGGAGTTCTGCATCCGGTTTCATACGGTCATTCTACCATATTTGCAAATAACTTGCAAATGTTGCCCGGCCGCGTGAATCTGCCCGGAGTATTCGGGCTGCGAGCCCCTCAAATCGTCAGCGCTTGCTCGCAGGACGCAAAACGTTACAATAATCACTTATGATCAGTGGAGCATTGCTTCTTGAACAACCCACGCTGGTCCTCAACAGGTCGTGGGTGCCGGTGTTCACCATACCCGTGCGGAAGTCCATAATATGGCTCTGCCGCGATATCGCCCGGGTGGTGGACGCCAAGGACTATTCCCTGCACGATCTTCATAGTTGGGCCGATTTGTCCAAGTACTCCGAAATGCCCGCGCTGTCCAGCCCGAGCATCAGGCTCGTGGCGCCCGAAGTCGTCAAGATGGTGCGCTACAACAACGTGCCCAAGAACCGAGTCCCCTTCACCCGCAGGGCGCTGTTCCTTCGCGATCGGTTCACCTGCCAATATTGCGGGGCCACACCAGGGGCCCGCGAGTTGACCATCGACCATCTTGTTCCCTTGTCAAGGGGAGGCAGGTCGAACTGGGACAACTGCGCCCTGGCGTGCGTCCCCTGCAATACGCGCAAATCCAACCGGACCCCGGAGGAATCGGGCATGTCGCTTAAGCGGAAGCCGGATTTTCCCAAGTGGTCTCCGATATATAACGTCTCGCCCTCGCGCGTGCTCAGCTCGTGGCAGCACTTCATTTCCGACGCCTATTGGAATGTTGTGCTCGAGGAGGAATAGGGCAGCTTGAAGCGCCTCATCATTCTCGTCGTTGCCGTTATCGCCGCGACGGTTCTCATCGCGGTCTTCAACGACGAACTGGTCAGCATCAACCCCATCAAATTCGTTAACAACTTGCTATACGGCGCGAAGACGCCATCCGCGGCGCCACGTTCCCCGGCGAGTCCGGCCAGGAGCGTTCCCCCCAAATCCGGCCAGGCCCAGGCACACAAGAAGCTGGTCCTTGCGACATGGAACCTGCGGATGCTGTCATCAAACTCCCGCAGCGATGAGGATATCGCGAAAATCTGCGAAATCCTTGCCCGATTCGATCTGGTCGCGATGCAGGAAGTTCTGGACATGCGCGTGCTCGACCGTTGCCGGGAAACGATGGCAGCCAAGGGGCTTGAGCGGGCATATCTGCTCTCCACGGCTGTTGGCACGTCCACCCACAAGGAGCATTACGCGTTCTTCTACGACCCGGCGGTCGTGAGCCCCGATGGAAAGGCGGACGTGGTTGCGGATCCCGGCGACAGGTTTATCCGCGAGCCCTATCACTGCAGTTTCCAAAGCGGCAACTTCGATTTCACCCTGATCACCGTGCATATTCTGTATGGCTCCGGGAAGAAGGATCCGAAGAGGCTCGCGGAACTCGATGCGATCGCCGATGTGTTCAACGCCATACAGGCTGAGGATCCGAAGGAAAATGACGTAATCCTGACCGGGGACTTCAATGAAGAGCCGAATTCTCCCCGGTTCCACTCGCTGGGCTCGATACCGACGATCAGCTTTCTTGTCATGAAGGTCAAGACGGTCATCTTCGATTCCTCGATCTATGATCAGATAATCTGGCAGAAGCAATACACCGGCTATGAATACACGGGCGACTGGGAAGTCGTGAAGTTTGACGAGGAGATGTTCGGCAACAAGGACGAGGTGGCTTCAGCGGCAGTCTCGGACCACCGCCCGGTCTGGGCATCCTTCAACACGGACGAACAAGATGACGACTGATTGGTTTCTGGACCTGTGCCGCGCGCGAAGATCGATCCGGAAGTACTCTTCCGAGCCCATTTCGCCCGCGGATGTTGCCTACATCCTGGAATGCGGCCGCTTGGCGCCTTCGGCGTGCAATATGCAGCCCTGGGAAGTTGTGGTCGTTGACGACCGTGAGATCATCGCACGGCTGGCCGAATGCACGGCTTTCGGGCTATCAAAGGTTGGCGAGAAGGCCGGTGGCATCAACTTCATCGCGGGTGCGCCGCTTGTGTTGGCAATTTGCAGCAGGAGGGGAAT
Source organism: Candidatus Brocadiia bacterium (assembly GCA_041648755.1). Classification (GTDB taxonomy): domain Bacteria; phylum Planctomycetota; class B143-G9; order B143-G9; family B143-G9; genus JBAZOJ01. Next base: position 4,142 of record JBAZOJ010000084.1, on the reverse strand, counting down.
GCTGCACAAGGCAGCATCGCTGGTTGACATGGATTTTTCGCCGCTGGATATCGGGATATTTGGCGAGCATCTTGTGCTTGCGGCAGCATCGAGAGGAATCGGCACCTGCTGGATCGGGATGGCGTCTGAGAAGCGGGTCAGGCCGGTTCTGGCCCTGCCGCGCCCGGCAAAACTCGAGGCGCTGATAGTGTGCGGATACCCGGAAGGGGAGAAGGCGGCTCCACCGGATCCGTCGGGCGGAATCCCGATGCGTCCAAGGAAGACGCTCGACGATTTTGCTCATCATAATGCCTGGGGAAAGAAGTACAGCCGCTGAAAGTGGTCGCTGCCCATTAGTTGAAGGCCAATCCCGAAGACAAAGCGCAAGCGGAACCGGCAGTCCATTGGCAGGGCGGGCAAAATAAGTAGAATCTGCATCCATGGAAAGTTTCCTGATTTTTCTGGCTGTGCTGGTTTGCGGCTTGATTCTTGTTGGTTACCCGGTCATGTTCATTGTCCTCTTCATTAAGATCTCAAAGGTTAAGGAACGGCAGAAACACCTTGCCATCGCCTTAGCCGAACTCCGAACCAAGCTTGGCGAAGCGCGCAGTTTTGAAGCAAGACAGGAAGGCGAAAAAGCACACCCGTCCGCTCCCGTCGGGAGTCAGATAGAGATTTCGGAACCCGCCCCGGAGGATGTTGTTTCCAACCCAGAGGGGCCACCCACGGTCGCTCCTGTCCCCGAGCCTGCACCATTTGGTGAGTTTTTCGCCAAACTGCCAGCCGAACTCCGACCTACACCGATATTTGAGGCACAGGAGAGCGCTCCCCCGGACGAGACTCCCGCAGACGAGGCAATGCCTGTCTCTCCCGTTGGCGAGCCCATGGCGGCCGTCGAACCGGCGGTTGCTCCTCCTATCGAGACGGTTCCCGCAACGGCTGAAAAGCGGGTTCCTGTGCGTCCTCTTCCCGCGAAACACGAGAGTTTCGAGTCAGTAATCGGAATGCGGGTATTCGTGTGGGTCGGCATCATCGCGGTGATCGTTGCTGCAGGCCTGTTCATGAAGTATGTTTACGAGCACCAGTTGATATCCCCTGCACTCAGGATTGCGTTGGGGATGATGGCCGGTGCAGCAATGATTGCCGCCGGGTGGTTTTTCCGCAGGAAGAACTTCGCCGCGCTGTCACAGGGGATGGTCGGTGGCGGCATCGCCGTTCTATACTTGTCGGTGTATTCCGCATTCGCTTTTTACGATCTGTTCTCACCGAATCTCGCATTCGCCCTGATGATCGTAATTACAGCCGTTGCGTTCTCGCACGCGCTGATGTTCGACTCGATGGCCGTTGCCGTAATCGGCCTGCTGGGCAGCTTTACCACGCCCCTGATGATCAACACAGGTGTCCGCAATGACGCCGGGTTATTCGGCTACATCGCTTGCCTGAACATCGCCCTGTTGCTGATGATAGCCTTCAGGAAGAAATGGCGCATCCTCAAGCTGTTTTCTCTGCTTGGGAGTTATGGCTGGTATGTCGTTTGGCTTGCGAGTTTCTGGGAGGCCCGCGACCCGCTTTGGACCCCCGTTATCGCTGGCTCGATATGGCTACCTTACTTTATTTCGGACTTCATGCAGGTACGCGATCCCGAAACGTCAGACTATCCTTCGCTTGTGGCCGGATGGCTCAACGTGGCGTTCTTCTTTACGGGCGTCAGTATTGGGGCACCCGATGATAACGGAAAGATAATCGCACAGGCGATTGTCGGCGGATGCTACGGGCTCGCGGTGCTGGCGCTCAAGCCCTGGCGCAGTACCGCGGGGGAGGGGCCAGCCCGGTTTGTGCTGTCCGGCGCGGCGGGCTTCTTCTGCTCGATTGCCTTTATGTCGGACGGGTGGGAGCGGACGGCCTTGTGGTCGCTGGACCTCGCTGTGCTTGTCTGGGCGGCAGAGCGCCTTGGCATACGCTGGGTGGCTTTCCTTGGGCTCGCGGCTTTTGTTGCCCCCCTGGGCCAGTGCTTCTCTTTTTCGGGTGAGGCTTCCAAAGCGTACTCATATGCTCATGCTTTCCCGTGTTGGCGCGAAGCCGCGTTCGGGGCCCTCATGTTGGCGACATGCTGGTCAGCAATGCGCAAAGCGGCTGTTGTCTGGATCGAGTCGGATTCGCTGAAAGCCGCGCTCAAGTTCGCCTTCGTCGCCGTAATCTTGATCGCTACCTCAATTGAACTCAGGGCCTTGTGGCCAACCCCCTTTGGGGAGGAAGATCTGGTTAATTTTGCCTGGATGATTCTTGTCGTTTCCGCTCTTTCAGGAGTGTTCGTTCTGGCTTACCGGAAGTCCGACATTCAACTGGCAGTCGCTGCATTGATAGGATTTGCGATCGCCTGTGTCGACTACTCCTTCAGCGATTTGTGGATCGGCCGCAATGCTGCCCCGGTCATGAAGTGCGCCCGGGAATCCGCCGGGATCGTCGCATTGCTTGCATTTGCCGGCTCGTCTTTCCTGTCGTATCGTCGGACAGAGACAGGTTGGCAGGCTCTGGCCAAAATGTACAGCCTTCTCGCCGTCGTTGTATCACTGTTCCTGGTTGCGTTCAGTACCGTGGACTTGCTGTGGCTGTTTGGGATTGTTCACCCACTGGACTACGCTGTCTACCTCTATCCGCTGTCCTTCAGCCTTGTCGCGATTGCCCTCCTCGCGCTCTTTTTGAGGACCGGCCGGACGTTCGACCTCGGGCTGACAGTCTCTGTGGTCATCGTTTCGGTTGTGGCGGTCGCGTTCTCGTACACAATACGGGAGCGTCTGGAGTTCGTCCCGGCCGTCCTGACAAGACTCCTCGGCCTTTCAGGTTTCCTGGCCGCGAGCCTGATGACAATCCACACCGCACGGAAGCACGGCAGCGAAAAATGGTCGATTGGGATTTCCGAATCCCTGGGCTTCATCACTTGCTGCGCGGTAGTCCTGGCCGCGTCTTTTGAGACGAGGCACTTCTTTGCATCGCTTCCGAGGCCGAGGGGCAATATGTTCCTGGAGGATATTTCGCTGCCAATCGTCTGGGCGCTGCTGGCAGTGCTTTTCGCTTGGGCAAGGGACCGTGGGAAACTGCTGGCATACCTGATTTCCTCAGGCATTGTGGGATCGATGGCCCTTGCCCTCGGCTTGATCAAAGGCTACGCGTTCTTCCCGGTGGTCAACTTCATTCCGATTCTTAACCTGCGATTTGCCCTGATGCTGTTGCTGATCGTCAGCGTGTGGGTTATCAGCCGCAGAATGGCTTGTGCAGTCTCGACCCAAAGGGCAGGGCGGATTGCCACGAATCTTTGTTCTCTAGTATGCCTTCTGATCGGGCTGTTCGCCCTCACAGTCGAGGCGAAGGATCTGTTTGCCTCGTCGCTGATAGGCGCCACGACAGAACTCCGCACTACGCTCGAGTATGCGCGCGGACTGTCGTATTCCGGTATCTGGCTGATCTATGCGGTTGTCTGTCTGATTGTGGGTTTCCTGCTGGAACGCAAGTGGCTGCGCCTGTTCGCAATCTCGGTGCTGGCTATTGCCGTCCTGAAGATATTCCTGTTCGATCTCTCGTTTCTCGAGGGATTGTTCAGAATCCTGTCTTTCTTCGGGCTCGCGGTGGTTCTGCTTGGCGCGTCGTACATTTACCACAGATTCGGCAGCGCCATACTGGAGAAGGAGGATGCAAAGCCGGAAAACCCGGCTTGATGGGTTCGCCCGTGGGAATACGTGTGGGTTGTGAGGTCCGGGATGAGGCCGATCAGCTACTTGGCGCCGGGTACTATTCTCTCTGCGTTGGGCGGAACGGATAGCCGCCCGACCCATTGCGGATACTGGCAGCATGTTCCCATGGGGGGGAAGAAGAACCGTTTGCCGGTGAGCCTGTCCTGTCTGACGAGTATTTCCTTACCGTCAATGTATGCGGTGTAGATGATGTGCCTGCTGTTGGGCGAGAAGTAGGGGCTTTTCTCTTCGATCTGCGGGTCCGAGATGACCTTGGTTTCTCCGGTGTTCAGATCCCCTTCATAGATGTCGCCATCGCGGCGGAAGCAGAAATTCACGTTGTTTGGTGCAATGCGCGGCTCACGTGAATGTCCCGACGTAAAGTGAGTGAGTGGCTTCAGGTCAGTTCCATCGGCCTTCATGATCATGATCTGG
>JBAZOJ010000083.1:0-12935 GCA_041648755.1 Candidatus Brocadiia bacterium | reverse complement strand
TGCGGCGCTCCTGCCCGCTATCCAGCGTCACGCTCCAATTCACCGGTCCCGCGGCGTCGTTGTAGACAAGGCTCCTTGGGATGTACAGCCGCGAAAGCGAGTCGCCCGGCCTGAGATCGAGGCCCGAGAAGGTGCATGGTCCGATCCGCACTTCCACTGTCTCGGGATTGACGAACTCGCCAAATTCGAACACGACCATGTCCGCGGCGAGCGCCAGGGCCACGCTCGTCGGGAGCTTTCGTGCTGCGGCCTTGCCCGTGAACGCGAACACAGTCTTCTCGAAGACAAGGTCCCTGATCGTGCAGAGGGAGTCCCCACGATCCATGAACTGCAATTCCGAGCGGCTTGCCGAGCCCCGTCCGTATGCCTCCCAGAGCTTTGCAGGATTGTAGAAGATAACGCTCATGACCGAGACGCTCGTCGCCTCGGGGATGGCAGTCTTGAGATTGGAGACGAGAAAGACGTCTTCGAGAACGGCGTCGCCCGCCTCATACTCCGGCGCAGTAAAGTCCGCGAGGAGCCACGTGACCGTGCCGTCGGTGATCCTCAGCAGCGCGGAGGTGCGCTTGGTCGCAGGCCCCAGGCTCTTCTTCTCGCTGGGGGCCAGTTTGATCTCCGTGCCGCCGCTGGAGAGCGCCAGGGCGCGCCACACTCCGCCAATCTTGACGAGCAGGGACATCAGATCCGTGTTGCCGCGCAGCCGGACCGACATGGCGGTGCAGTCTCTCAGACTCACGGGTTCCGGGAGCAGCTTCACCCCTAAGAAACCGTCGTAGCCGGTCTTTGTGGCCGTCAGGCAGAACTCGCCCTCCATCTTCTGCCGCCAGATGACGCATTCGTCCGGACCACCAACCGGGGCGAGCGAATGGGAACTGTCCGAGAATGACATGGCGAGCAGTCCTTCTTTCCGCGTGACGGGCGCGGCCGGCCCATTCCTGGACGCGTTGGTCTTCAGTTCGCGCGGGGGAAAGACCGCGGTGGCCTGACTCTCAGTAAGGCGAACCTCCTTCATCGTGAGCCCCAGCCGGTGTGCAGTCTCAGCGGGATGCAGGGATGCCGAGTACAACGGCGGCCCGGCATCAACTGCGGGGAAATCCGAGAGGAATTCTACGTTCATGACTACAAAAGACTTGCGGTCGGGCTTCTCTACGCCAAGGTTCTCCGCGGTGAGAGACTCGAACCGCTCGAAAAGAAGCTGATCAACGACTGGCTGGTATGCGCCTGCAAGGCACTCCTCGAATAGGTCGCGAAGGTTGATGGTTGCGACGGTGTACTTGCCGTCGGGCACGACCGAGACCATCCTCGGCGCAATGGGGATTGCATTATCGGTCGGGTGCTCCTGTGGCGTTCCCTTTAAGATGAAGCGGAACGGCTTCAGGCCTGAGCGAATATAGAACGCGAGCCCGGCTGTGGTCCTGAATCGCACCCGCAGAGCCTTCCACAGTCTTACGTCAACGGCCATGAGAGGGGACTCGAAGACGAGGCGGGAGCCGCAGAAGGGACCGGAAATCTCTACACCAGCCCTGCCCTTGTCGTCGGTGACCGAGGAGGCCGTCAGCGCGGGCTGATTTGCTGGAATCGTCCATCCGGCCGAGCCCTTCGAGAAATCGAAATTCGGCGCGACAAACGCAAGAGGCGTTGCCGAACGCTCGTTACGGAGGTCGAGTTCCACACCGCACGGCCGGGGTACTTCCGGCTTGTACGCGACTTCGACGGCTCCTTTGTGTATCTCCTGGGCGCTTATCCGGACTCTCGGCACGGTGATCCCGGTGAGTGAATTCCAGATGGCGATCGGGCTGGGAACGGGGTCGAAGGGAACCCGCGCTGACAGGACGGGGGTCGCCGTGGAGTCTATTGCTCCGATTAGCGAAACGTGGAAATCTACTCCCGAGCGGTCGCGGCTCAGCTTCAGCCGGATCCAGGTATTGTGAATGGTCACCGGTGTGAGGTCGAACGCCGCCCTTCCCGCGGCCACCTGCCTGCCGTTGTAGAACAGGCAGATATCCTGCTGCGAGGGATACCCGACAACCGCGCTCAGACCGGTCGAGAAATCGCCGGGAATCCTCGGGAAAGAAAGCGTGAACCAACGCAGCGGATAGTAGTTCGGGTACCTCAGCGAGTTCATTTTGGGCGAAACCAGCACGTCGCAGTAGACCTTGCCTCCAAACGCAGCCTTCGAGTAGAGTTGCGAACTCATGCGATCCCATGATGCCAGATACGTCCACTTTGGTGTACACAGCCAGCGGGAACCCACCTCCCAGTTGCCGTAAACCATCAGCCAATTCGCGGGCGCATTGCAGAAGGTCTCGTCGAGAATCGAATCGCTGTACGTGAACAGCGCGCTGGCCTTGGCTACTTCGAGGCCGCGCGCGCAGATGAGAATGCGGGCGCCTTCCTTGAGCACCGCAGCCTGCCCGGGCACCGTCACAGAGCCCGTCTGCACCTTGTCTGCGTCAACAGCAATCTCGTCGCCTGCCATGTGAATGCGGACTGTCCGCGGAAGCGGGGCGGGATACTCGACAATGGCGGCTCCCGTCGTTCCCGCGAGCGAGACGGCGAGCGTGTTGCCGGAGTCCATCCGGAGTTCCCATACTTTGCGTGGCTTCGCCGGAGCGGCTGCGTTGGGCATCAGCAAAATGCGCACACGACCGGCCAGGGCAGTCCCGATGGACAGTGAAAAGTCATTGTATATCGGCATCGTGTAACTGTAGAGGGCTTCTTCCGGTGAAATACTGCCGGGGTCAACGCCATCGGGGTTGTACAGTTCCCAATCTGCGGCGCAGGAAGCCCACTTCTGCATCAAACGATCCGTCGCGAATTCTTCGGGGAAGCGCCGCAACATCAATCGCTCGTCGCGGAAGAACTTGGAGAAGCCCCTGCCCGCTTCTGCACCTACCTCGGCATCGCTGCCCTGGATGCTTGTCGCGGAGCAGTCGTCCACGGTTACGCCATACTCCATTACGCCAACGGCGGATATTCCTCCCCTGCCGCACGTTTCCACCGGCAACTCGGCCTCGAATACGAGTTTCCCGTCGAGCACCGCCCATGCCTTTCGGCCCTTGATTGCCAGTGCGAACCAGTACCACTGGTAGGGAATGGGGAAGCGGCGCGCTGACGCGAGTCTGAAGACTCTGCCGCCGGTTGTCATTTCGAGGACGAGGCCGTCTGCCGCCGTGAAACCGAAGAAGCACTTCTCGTCCTGGCCGCGATAGCAGGACACAAGGCCGAACGACGTGTACATGGGCGGCGTGCGGAGCGAGGCAGCAAATGCGTAGTCTCGCCACCATTGCTCGCCGATGACCGTAAGGGCTTCCTTCTCTGCACGACCCCGCATCGAGAACTGATGTGCGCTGACCCCCGGTTTCGCAGCGTCGTCGCTCTCCCATGCCCCACTGATCTGCTTCCATTCGCCCTCTTCGGGTCGTTCCCGCATGAATGAGTCGCGCATGTATATGGTCGCCCCGGCGGGCGCCTTGGGAAGCTGCGGTTGCGGGATGTCTTCGGAGAACGCTGAGACAAGGCATAGCAGGAAAACTGCAAGGATAACGGCGGGAGCGAGCAAGACGCGCCTGCTGCTGGTCATCTTCTGCCTCCCTCCACTCAGTGGACAGCGCGGAAGTCACTATTGTGTCCAGCAATCGTTGCCTGTCAAGGACAAAGAGGTCACCAGGAAATCCTGGGTGCTGAGGGCTGGGGAATGAGGGAGATAGACCGCAGGCTTTGAGCGGAGGCTGTGGGTGCAGATGGGGAAATGACTCAGGTACCATTGGGAGCAATGAGCCTGCTTCCTCTGCGCCCATCTGCGGCCACTGCGGTAAAATACTCCGGAGTTGTCTCGCCGCTGCCACGCGCGGCAACTGTCTGTTGCCAATTGGGAGATTGGCGTTCGCCGGGGTAGCGGCTTTTCCTTGACAACGGCTCCCTTCGAACCCGTTTTAGCGACTTTTCCGGGTCTCGCAGAATTCCGGCTCGCTTTCGTGTGTTTTGTGGCAAGGTCCGCCCTCTTGGGCTTCGCAATCCATGGCTCTCCTCTTCTTGGCGTCCTTGGCGACTTGGCGGTAAAAGGCTGCTTTCCGCTCTTCGGCTGCTTATGCCTTCTCTTTCTCATTCTGTGTCCAGCTTTTCCCCAAAATCCATGGTATACTTATTAGGAATGAGAAGCAATAAGCGGGACCGCTCCCAACGAACGGAGGCTGCTATGGACGAAAAAGAAATGAAACTACCTGTTGATAGACCGGCCGAAACTCCGCCCGAACCCGAAGACCGCGAGCCCGAATTCGCGGATATCGAAGACTATGGCTGCGGAAACTGCTGCGGCTGCGACGCGGATGACAATGACATGCGTAACGATACGGTGCCCGGAGAAAGCTTCGGGGGCTGCCCCTGCTCATCCGGGGGTTTCGGTGGAAGCTGTGAATACGTAGAGAGTTAGGACTCTCCTTCTCATACGTCTCCTCCTCTCAAAACAAAGGGGCCAGCGTAAGCCGGCCCCTTTGTGATTTCACTGGAGGATTTAGCGCCTATCCTACGGCCCGCTTGACTGCCCCGCAGACTTCTTCGATCTGCTGCTCGGTCATTTCCGGGAAGATCGGCAGCGCAAGCATAGTCGCGGCGAAGCGCTCGGCGTGGGGGAAATCGCCCGGCGCGTATATGTCGGCGTACAACTCCTGCAGGTGAAGCGGCTTCACCCCGCGGAAGCCATAGCCAATGCCGCAGCGGTCGAACTCCTCGGCGATTTTCTCGCGCTCGGGATGGGTAATCACGAACATGTAGTACACGTGGTTGCGGTCGTCGGGCACCTTCTGCCACTTGAGGCCGCCTATGTCGGCCAGGCGCTCCTTGTACGATGACGCAACCCGGATTCTCGCCTCGGTCCAGCCGTCGATGCGCTGCATCTTGCGGATGAGAATGGAAGCCTGGATTGCCGACATTCTGCCGTTGTCGCCAACCATTATGTGGTTGTAGCGCCCCTTCTGGCCGTGGTCGCGCATCATGCGAAGGCCATCGGCGATTTCCGGATCGGAAGTGACTACCGCGCCAGCATCACCGCAAGCGCCAAGGTTCTTGCTGGGATAGAACGAGAAGGTGGAGGCCATGCCCATGGACCCGACCGGCCTGCCCTTGTAGGAGGCAAAATGCGACTGGCAGGCGTCTTCCACCACGGCGATCTCCCGACGGTTTGCGATCTCCAGAATGGGATCCATGTCGCAGGGAAGTCCGTACAGGTGAACCGGCACGATAAGGCGGGTGTCATCGTTGATTGCGGATTCGATCCCGGCCGGATCCATGTTGTAGGTCTCCGGATCGATGTCGATGAACCTCACGCCGCCGCACCACATGTGCGCGGCCTCGCAGGTCGCAAAGAACGTGTTGGGGACCGTGATGATCTCGTCGCCGGGCTCGAAGTCGCAGGCGTAGTAAGCGTACCTGCACGCCGCGGTGCCGGAGTTGACGGCGACCGCGAACTTCGTGCCGCACCGGCGGGCGAACTCGGCCTCAAAACCTTCTATGAACGGGCCGCCCACGAACCAGGCGTCCGACAGTATGGTTTTCACGTCGGTAAGAATTTCGTCCATCATCGCCCGGTGCTGAGTCTTGAGGTCCAGATATGGTACCGGCATCGCTCTGTCTCCTTACTTCTTTGCCAGGGATTCCCTGCACTGTTCGAGCATTTCAACGATATCCAGGCCCAACTTGCCGTCGCTGGTCAGCTTTCCGCCTTCCATGATGGCTGAGGCGAATTCATCGATCTCGAGTTTCAGCGGCTCGACCACCGGCACGGCGGGGATGACAATGCCGCCACGCGCGTACTTGTAGCTGTGAACGCCGTTCTCAAAAGAGGCCTGCACATTGCGGTCGTAGATCTTGATTTCCTCGCCGGCCCAAAGGTCGCTGAAGGCCAGCATCTTCTTGGTGCCGCCGATAACGGTGGAGCGGCTCTTGAACGGTGACAGCCACGAAATGTATGCCGTCGCGACCAGGCTGCCCCCGTAGGATGCGTGAATGAACACATCGTCAATCAGGCCGACGGGGAAGTGCGCCGAGCCCGCGGGCTGCAATATCTTCTTGGGCTCGCCCAGGAGGTAGATCATCTGGCTGAGTTCGTGAGGGCCAAGGTCCCAGATCACGTCAACATCCTGCTGGAACAGGCCAAGGTTGGCGCGGACGCTGTAGTAGTACAGGATTTCTCCCAGTTCGCCTGAGTCAACAACCTGCTTGACCTTGCGCAGCATTCCCTGGAACAGGAGCAGGTGGTCAACCGCGATCAAGACCTTGTGTTTTTCAGCCTCGGCCAGAAGGGCCCTGCCCTCGTCGGAGGTTCTTGTCATAGCCTTTTCGATTAAAAGGTGCTTTCCCGCGCGGATGCATTCCATGCCGATATCGAAGTGCGTATGCACCGGCGTGGCAATTGCTACTGCGTCAACGTGAGGCAGCATATCGCGGTAGTTTGTGAAGAGAAGCGCGTCCTTGAACTGCGGCTTGGCGTTATCGAGCCTTGCCTGGTTGAGGTCGGCAATGGCAGTGAGGCGGGTTTTAGGGTGCGTAACGCAGTTCTTTGCAAGTACCGGTCCCCAGTAGCCGAGACCTATCACTCCCATGCGGATCTGAGACATCGGGGCTCCTTGTTTTTGCAGATTATAAGGACATTTGCGCTATGGGCAATCGTCTCGCCTTGTCCGCAACTGTCGGCGGAATGGCCGTGGAATGGCCAATGCTGTGCAGTTTTCCGACACCGCGCATTCGCCGGGCGGCCTGAAAGCCCTGTCAGACCTTACTTGACGAAGTGGAACGAGGTTTGCTATTACTTGAAGTACGACCGGAGGCGCTATAATAGCACTGCTCCAAAGCAGGGAGGAAAATGGCCTCGACATTCACTGGCATGGACATAGGGAACGCGAATCTCAAGATAGCCGCCATCCGTCGGGACGGCAAGCGCTTCATTATCGAGACTCTACAGTCCGAGAAGCTCGGCAACCTCGGTGTTCGGCGCGGGAACGAGTTTAACACCTCAGGCATCTCCGCGATTATCAAACGAATTCACACCAGCGCGAGGATCGGCACACGTAAGACGGTGCTCGGTCTTGGCGGCAAGGAAGTGATTTTTAGATACATCGAGGTCCCGCCTGTCGGCGATGCTCAGATCCGCAAACTGCTCGAATACGAGCAGGCGGAATCAACCAAGACCATCTCAGAGCAGACGCTGACCGATTTCCAGATGCTCACCCTCCCCCGTGCGAATACACCGACCGGCACGGCATTGGTGGGCACGGCCCGCCAGTCCGACCTGGACGAGGACGCGCGGCTTATCGGTGCTGCAGGACTTACTCTGACGGGGATTATCCCCAAGAGCCTCGCGCTGCATCGCCTTCTTGCCGACAGCGGCTCGGTGCTCGAGAGCGAAACCGTTATGCTGATCGATGTCGGGGCGGAAAGCTCCGAGATCATCATCACGCAGGGACCGAGCCTGCTTCTCGCCCGGTCCGCTCAGGTGGGCGGCAAGGCATTCACGGAGTCCGTTGCACGGTCTTTCTCCGTCATTCCCGAGGTCGCCGAGGAAATCAAGCTTGCCGAAGGCAGCATAGTTGTTGACGGCAAGCGGCCTACCCGCGTCTCCGAATTCCGCGAGGGATTCGACGAGTTGATTGCGTCTGAAGGCATCAAGTTCCGTAACGATGTCCACTATATGACAAACCTGAGCCGCGCGTTGGCCTCGGCTGCCGAGCAACTGCGCCTCGCAAGCGACTCCGCCATCCGTTATGCGATGGTTCAGACTAAGATGAAGAACCTGAAAGTGGATCGGATCCTGCTGAGCGGCGCAGGCGCCAAGCTCCCGGGTCTGATCGAGTACATCTCGACCGCGTTCAAGGTTCCCGCCCAGTACTGGGATGTCCTGTCCTTCTTCGAGGCGTCCATTGTCCCGCTGGACAAGCGTGATGTCCCAACCGAGTTTTCCACCGCTCTTGCTCTTGCCTACTGCAGTTCGCTCAGGCAGGGCACAGTCATCAACCTCATCCCGCCGATAATCAAGGCCAAGGCGCGGTTCTGGGATACCGAAATCTTCGCCTATGCTGGCGCGGTTCTCGCCGTGGCCGGAGTCCTGTTCTGGGCGTGGGGAACGGCGTATGAAGCCAACCAGGCCGGAGCGCTGGCTGTCTCGGCCAACAAATCGCTGACCCTCGCCAGGGGAAAAGCAACTGATCTGGCCGTGTCGCTGGACAGGATCAACCTCAACAGGTCACGGTTCAGTTTCATCGCAAAGGAGACGTTCTACGACCCGGTCGTGGTGCGTTTCATCACCGCGCTGCAGGACCTGACGCCCGATTCGATGGTGATCTCCGACATTACGTTTGAGTCTTTCACCGACGCGGCGGCCGTCGCCACGGTTCGGCCCGCACCCCAGTGGCGCTTTACCGTGCGCGGGTTTGTCAGCAAGGATATCAGCGAACTCCAGCAGCCGGATCTCGTCAGGTTGCTCGCCGACCGCGTTCGCGACCTGCCCTTTGTTTTCAACTATGTGGTTGACGCACAGGAGGCCGGCCGCGTTGTGCGCAAGACCAAAGGCGCACTGGCGCCCGACATCGGCAGCTACAAGTTCCTGCTTTACTTCTACGTGTCTGAGAATGGGGAGATGAAATATAATGAAATCGCAAAGTAAACCCATCCTCATCTCCTTCCTCGCCGCGACAGCTTTGTCCGTGCTGCTGTACTTCGTTCTGATCGGGCCGAAGCTCAACTCCGTATCCACGGATATGAAGAAGGTTGACTCGACCGAGGCGGAACTGAAGCGGATCGCCGGTGAGAACGGAATGGTGCTCGAGCAGATTACCGATCTCTACGATTCGAAGCAGGCCCTGACCGAAGATGCCGTCAAGAACCTTGTTTCCTTTATCACTTTCGCCACACCGCCCGAATACGAGGTGGTCAAGAACAGCAAGACCGCCCTCGACTTCCCCGTTGACCGCAACAAAGTCGTTGGTGAGGTCAGAGAGAAGTATCCGGGATTCCCATTCGACCCGCTTATGGGGCTTCCCCAGCAGCCGTCCGGCGACCCGGCTCTGCTTCAGGACTACTACATCCGGCTTGCGGTGTGCCGCAGACTGCTCGAGATCCTCGGCGAAGCCAACGTGGATAATGTCCTCAAGCTGACGCACAATGGCGACTCGACGATAAAGAGCGAGGCCGCCAAGTGCTCGATGTACAAGAAATTCGTCACAGTTTCCTTCGAGGGTCGCATCCCGACACTGGTCGCCGCCCTGCGCAGCCTTTCGCTGCCCGGCCAGTATATGCGGATCGAGAACGTGTCGCTGCATCCTTCGCGCAGCGGATACTCCCTCGGCTGCGACCTGCGGGTTTCAGTCATCTCCGTCACGCTGGAAGAACCCGAGAGCCTGGTCCCAACCCCGACCCCCGAGCCTTCCACCACGCCGCAACCATCCACCGAGCCGCTGCCATCGGGCGCTCCTCCGGTCTCACCGGCGCCCGGCAGCCCCGCGCCTCCGCCCTCGGTCGCTCCGACACCCGCCCCTCCGAAACCCTCACCGACATCGGTCGCCCCCACGGCGATAATATAGGAGAGACGATGGATAATCTTCTTGGTTTTCAGAAAGGTTGGCTGAACGCCGAACGCTGCCTTTTCCTTCTCGGCGTCGTAGCGCTTCTGATGGGCGCGTTCAGCAGAATGACTGCCTCCGTTGACGGGCAGATCACCGAGAAGCCGCTGTTCGCCAAGGCTGCGGATCTCGACGCGCCTTCATTCAAGGCATTCGACAATTCCCTGTACGGCAAGGATGCTTTCACCTGGGACGCCAAGGGCAAGGTTCCGTTCTTCGTCCTCGAAGCGCCTCAGATCGACGTGCCTGCTCCTGATGCCCCAGGCGGCGATGTCCCTCTCTTCGCTCCTCCGCCATTCCCGCAACCCGGCCCCAAGGGCACTGTCACACCGAAGGAGAAGAAAAGATGAGGCTCGCGGCAATCCTGATTGCATCGCTGCTGATCAGCGTAACCTTCCTTCCCGCCTGCCGGGCTGAGGCTAATCCCGATGGCGAGTTCGCGCGCGATATGGCGGCTTTCAACTCAAGCGATGTGGAAGCCGGCATCGCGCTGGCGCTGAAGTACATTACGTATGGGCGTCTTGACCTTGCCGAGGCTGTCTACATCAAGATGTACGAGAAGAAGCCGCGCAACTACAAGCTGTACGAAACTTACGGCGACTTCCTGATCCGCCAGGGGCGCTTCAACGAGGCCATCGATGTTCTCGAAGCGGCGCACGATCTTGACATTGTGTCATACAAGATCGAGACGATGCTTGGGTTCCTGTATTTCCGCAAGCAGGACTACAGCAAGGCTGCACGGGTTTACGAGAAGGCTTCGCAGATCAACCGCGTTTACCCCGAGCCCCTCTTCTTCTTCGGAGTCTGTACGGCTCTGCGGGGCGAGGAAAGTGGCCCGACGAAGGCGTTTACGCTGCTGCAGGAACGCTTCCCCACTTCGCCCTATGCCAAGCTTGGCTGGGCGGTGTTCGCGTACTACCAGGGCAAGTTCGCCGAAGCTGTGACGAAGATGGACGAAATCGCCACGATGCCGGATCTTCCTGTGTTTTACTATGTGCTCAGGGCGGCGATAGACATTCAGCTTGGCGCGTTCGACAAGGCGCAGGAAGACCTGAAGAAGGGCGCGGAAGTTGATCCCCTTGGCGATGGCCTCCTGACCAACGGCGCCATCCTGCAACTGCTGACGAAGAACAATATCGAGTTCGAAAAGTCAATGAAGGTCGCCGAGAAGTTCGAGGCCTTCAATGAGCTGATTATGGCCAAAGCCTACTTCCTGGTCGATAGCGGACGCGAGGATGAGGCCGAGCCCGTCCTCGTGGAACTGATCCGCGACCGGCGCAATCTGTTCTACGCCAGCTACCTGCTGGGCGTCATCAACATGCGCCGCATCGCCAAGGTCCAGGCCGACAAGAATATCCCGGAAGCCGACCGGCTGAACAAGGTCAAGGAACTTCTCGACAAGGCAATGGACAACCTGCGCGACTCCGTCAACGCGGGCAAAGAGTACTTCCCCGCCCTGTTCCTGCTCGGCAAAGCACAGGTAATGAAGGGTAACTACGAGGAAGCCATCGGCAACTTCGAGAAGGCCCTTGCTGTGAATCCCAAGGATCCCGAAATGCTGCGCAATCTTGGATTCTGTTACTTCAAGCTGAGCCGCTGGGGTGAGTCCCGCCGCATCTTTGAAGCCATCCTGCAGCGTGACGAGAAGGATGCCTATGCGCTGTCCTGCCTCGGGTTCATTGCAGCCTCGACGGGTATCCTCGACGAGGCGATCAAGCTGTACAAGAAGGCCGGGGAATACGATCCCAACAACGCGTATATCCGCGACCAGATCAAGCGACTCTTGGAGCTTGAGAAGATCTACCGCGGAGCGGATGTCAAACCGAATAACTGAGGTGCAAAGTGAAGGCACATAAATCCGGCGTCGCCCTCTTGATGGTCATCTTCATACTTGTTGGAGTAGCCGTCATCGCCGGTCCTCTTGCATTTACAATGCTGGCGCACGAGGAAGAAGGCGTTGCCCTGATGGAGGGCTCGCGGGCCGGTGTCGAGTCTTCGGGTGCGCTCAATCACACGGTGTCGGTGCTGTACAATGCAGTTGGAAGCAAGGACCTGACACGGCGGAGCGACCTGGTTTCGGAATTCCGGGTTCCCTTTGCGGGCCCGGGCTCGCCTGCGGAGTTCCTTACCGCCAACGGTGTGCCGGATGCCGAACTCATCGCGTGGGGCGCGAACGCCACGGACCTGCAATCGCTTATCAACCTGAACACACTTACCCCGCAGATGTGCCGCAACCTGCTGGGCAGCAATATCCCGGAACTGACCGATTACCGTCTTAACGGCAATGACGGCACCTATCGCCTGATGCGCACGGTGTTCGAGGCCCGCGGCCTCGGAGTCACCGAAAAGGACATTCAGACTCTCGACCGTTTCACGACGGTCTGGAGCGGCCCGGACACCTACGGCGGCAATTTCACCCCGCCAATCCCCGCCACCGTTGACCAGACGGGAACCGATCCAATCATACTGTGGCCCGGTCTCCCCGACAGGATCGCGCCGGGCCTTGTTCTACGCCTTGTGACGGGCACTCCCGGCGCATACACCGTCACCTACGCGCGGATACTCTCCGTGGTTAGCGGAGGCTCAGGCAGCTTCCGCCTCCTCACAAGCAGGGCGCTTCCCTACACTTCCCCCTGCCTGATCAGCGTCGAGGTGCCCCGGCCGATCAACGTGAACACCGCGTCGGTCGAAGTTCTCAAGGCCCTGTTTATGAATGTCGGGCTGGTTTCTGGAAGCACGCTTAACACTACCGACGTTGACCAGTTTGTGCGCAATATCCTGAACGCGCGGCAGAGCGGGCGCATCGAGGGCCTGCTGGAGATGTCGCGCATCGTATTGCAGACTTTCCCCCCCGGTTCCGACAAGGCCGCGGCCGTGCTGCGCCAGATATCGTACCCCTCACCCAACCTGTACGAACTGGCCGACTACACCGCGCCGCTGTGCTATGACAGCGACCCGATATTCGAGATTTCTTCCTTCGCCCGTGTGGGCAATGCATCGAATGCCGAGGCCGGACGCGAGGATTTCCGCGTCATAGTGAACGTGGCTCCTCCCGCCGAGGACTCCATCGGTTTTGAGAGCCAGTACGACTGGCAGAACCTGCTCGACTGCGGGATGGGCGTGTTCTCCGTGACCGGGCCGCGCGTTTGCTCTGTCAGGCCCGATTCCGGATACATCTTCGACGTGGCGCCCGACAAGGTCGAGGGCGACCCCTCCACAGGCTGGGTCTCGCTGAAGCCGGAACGCATCTTCCGCGATAAGTGGACCACCTTCAGCGCGCACTTCGACCGCGGCACAAAGGACAACGTTTTCGACGCCGATATC
>JBAZOJ010000082.1:0-12940 GCA_041648755.1 Candidatus Brocadiia bacterium | reverse complement strand
AGCCGCGAAGGACTTTTCAGAGACCTTCAGCGATTCCGCAGCAAGCGGAACCAGGCTGCCCGTGTACAGGGCGATCCGCCGTTCGGCGTCGCGCACCTCGAACAGCGCGGAACTGAGTTCCGATCCCAACATGTTGCGCATGTCAACAAGCTCTCGTTCCGCCGCCGCCACGGATGCCATTGCCTGGCGTTCCATGGCCTCATACCTGCCCCTGTAAAGCGGCAGGTTTACTCCGACCATGAACGAGCTCATGCCGTTGCCCATCGCGTTGTCTTGCACCATGAGGGCAACGGTAATATCCACTTTCTTCTCCGCTCTCGCCTGGAGCAGCATAGCCTTTTCGGTCTTCACCATGAGGTCTGACGCCTTTACCTGAGGATTGCCCGAGTTGATCATCGCACGCAGCGCGATCTCTTCGTGCGTCAGTTTCACTTCAGGTATCCGCGGAGGAAGCGAAATCTCGAGGTCTGCAGGGGCGTCCAGCGTCGCGCGGAGCATGGCCGCCATCGGGTGCGCCATATCCTTCATTGACCGTATGTCGTTGTCTAATTTTGCCAACTCTACTTCGATCTTCAGAATTGTCGTTACGTCTTCGATCCCCGCCTTGTATTTCGCCTCGGCGATCTGCTTCACGCTCGTCATCAGCTTCCTGTCCTCTTCCATCAGGGCCACGCGCTTGCCCACAAGGTACAGGTCGAAGTACGTTCTCTTTACGTCGTAGCGAATTCTGTTCCGGGTTATCTCGGCCGACTGGGCGCTGAGTTCGGCATTCCATCTGGCCGCTTCGACCGCTGCCGCGATCTTGGCGATATTGGGGAACATCTGGCTGACGGTGTACTTGCGGGTGGATTCCGTGAACGCCTGCTCAAAATCGAACATCGGGTCAGGCAGATACCGCGCCTGAGACATCTTCTCGGCGTCGGCGGTGGCGCGGAGCTTTGCCGACTGTATCCCTGGGTTGTGCGCGCTTGCGAAAGCCAGCAGGTCAGCGAGCGACGCGTTGGGTCCAAGAGACGTTGGCGCTACGGGGGTTGCTGAGACGGCGGGCGTGACTTCCGGTAATGCCCGGTCGTCTCCGTAGCGTGGAACACTGCAGGCGGCGAGCATTGGGAGGGCCGCGATGAATAGCCATACAAATAACCTCCGCGCATTACGCATCACTTTACTACCTCTTCGTCAACCAGACGCAGAAGGGCATCGAAATCAACCGGCTTGGGGAGAAAGTGATCCACCCGGAGATCGCTGATCTTTCGGGCGACCAGTTCCGCATGACCGCTAATCAGTATAACACGTGGAATCTCTTTGACGGAAGAACGTAGCGTAGAAAGAAAACAGTCGCCGTTCATCTCAGGCATCACGAAGTCCAGGATTATGACATCCGGCCTGTACTCCAGCGCAAACTGCGCGAGTGCTTCGCGGCAGTCCGAAAAGGCGCGCACAAAGTGCCCTGCCTGTGTCAGCAGGATCTGCACGCTCCTCAGTATCGCAGGGTCGTTGTCAATGATGGCGACTTTCATACCCGTATGGATGCAACTTCCGTGCCCGAATCGGCACATCTATAAATGGCGTTCTGAGGCAGTGTTACGTTCGGCTCGTCCCCGCGAGCACTATTTGATCAATCAGTTTCCGATTGGCTGGATAGTCAGATTCTGGCTTTTGCCCCTGCGGGGCCTGTCGCGAAACAGCGGGCGCTGTGCGGCCAAGGGCAATTCGCGATCTGTCCCTTGGCCGCGCAAAACCTCTTGCCTCATCCGAAGCAGACGGACTTCGGTGAACTCAGCTTGGCGGCAGACTCTTCCTCCTCCGCGGCTTATTCCGTTTCGAAGAACCAGTCCGCCACGGCCTCCTTACCATCCACCGAGTACTTGATATACACGTGGTACCGGGCCTTGTTCTTCAACTGCTCCAGCGGCATTACCGCCATTATTCCGTAGTTGTCCGGCGCCTGCGGGGACGCAGGCTTGTTCGGCGCCGACACCTGCACCTGGATGGGCTTCTCGCTGCCGTCCTTATCCACGATCCACATCTTGCCTTCGCTGATGGCCGATACCTCGCCCCAGTCAAAGGTCAGCGAGGCCGGGAATCCGCAGCCCTGGGCGCCCGGTCTGGGGTCAGGCAGCACGGTCGCTGCGCTGTCATTGAACACGGTATAGGGCACTATCTGCTCCGGGCCGGGGAACTTAATGGGATAGCGGTATTCAATGGGCTGGCTGTCGTTCAGGCTTGTGTTGAAAACAGCAATGGGCTCGGCGAACCCGATGCCGATTCTCTTGGTGCGGCCCCTGACAAAGAACGGGCGATAGTAGAACGAGCAGGTGACCACCTTTACGGCGTCCGCCATATTGGCGAAATAATAAGAGAAGCTGCTCGATGCGATCTTGGCGCCCTCAGGGGTATAGCCGGGCTTGCCCATTTCCTCCACGTACGGTGTGCCGATGGCGTTGCCGCCGTTCTGGTTGATGTAGCCCGCGTGCGCGCGGCAAGCACCCGAAAGCTGAGCGTCAAGCTCCAGCGGATGCAGTCCGGCCTTTACGCGAAGCCAGTTAATAAGGTTCCAGCCTTCTTTTTCGTCCTTCGGGGCCTTGACTTCTTCGTCATTAATCTGGTATCCGTCGGGCGTATTCAGGAACTCCACCATGAAGCCTTCGTTCCAGATCTTCTCGCCGGTAAAGGGCAGAACACACTTGGATCCCGGATAGATGATGCCATCCTTGGCCGGGCGGAAATAGTCGCCATCGCAGTCGGGATCGTACCCGAAAATCTTGAACTGGTTCATGCGAACTCGCAGCAGCGTGGCGTTGAAGTACTTCCAGCCAGGCTCGGTCTTGGTGATGCCGAGTTTGAAGACCTTGTCGCCCACCTTGACGTCGGCAAACAGCGGCTTGTTCTCGTACTTCAGTGGAACAGCAGCGCCTTCGAGAGTCAACTCGATGGTAGCATCCACGATCTTGACAGGGATGTCCAGGCCGATGAACTTTATGGTCGGTTCCATCAGCGGCCTGAGAACATCGCCCCACTGGCATTGGGGAACATAGTCGATGGGATACGGCTCCGCGCGGACGATATCATCCTGCGGGTCGGTCTCCTTGGGGGTCTTGGTTGGTTTGCCGCTCTTCTTGGGCGAGGGGCTCGCGGATTTCTTGGGTGCGGGAGTCTTGGTTTCGGCCACTGCACTTGTGCAGAAGAATGCGGCAAGAGAAAGCGCCAGTAACGCGAGGAAGAAGGAGCGCTTCATTTGGCCTCCGTGGGTTGAGGTACTGCTATTGTGTTAGACGGAGCCAGTTTGTCAAGGGGGGAAATTGGATTGTGGGATGGCGATCCGTTCGACTCGCGTTGCTCGCTCAGAGCGGGCTGTCGGGAAGAAAAGGTGAAGAACAAGCCTACTGCCAATCATCCCATTGAAATGGCCTCTGAAGAGTGGCGGCTCCGGAAGGAACAAAGACCATTATACGCGACTGGATGAGAGGGCTACTTCCGGTCGCCTTCGTGCGGCAAGTCCCCTTCCAACTCTTGCTTCTTCGGAAGCCCCAGCTTGTCGAGAAGTTGCACAGCTACGCCGATTTCCGGTATTGAATCGAGGCCAGCGCCGGTGTCGCTGGCGATCTTGGCTACGAACAACAACGTCTGGATGAGTCGGTTGGCGTATGTCGTCGGGGTGCGGGCTGTAAGCTCGGTGAACAGCCTCAGGCACTCCCGACCTGATTCGAGCGCGGCAGGCAACTTGCCTGCCCGTGCGCTCATCTGAGCGAACGTACCCAACGCCATGGCGAGATTGTGCAAATGTCGAGCGCCATTAGCTGCGACGAGCTCCGTCCGGTAGCTGACTGCCTCCTCAATGGCTGCGAGAGCTTCTGCGTGGCGACCGAGGGTAGAAAGGTGTGCAGACAGGTTGTTCAGGCTCAGCATCAGATCCCCGAGGAAGCCAGCACGGTCGGCTGCGGTGAGTTCTCGGTAGTACTTGACAGCCTCCCCGATGGCAGCGAGGGTATCGTCGGTGCGGCCGAGGGCGGAATGCGTGTTGGACAGGTTGTTGAGGCTCCGCGCCAAGTCGCCAAGGAAGCCTGCTCGGTTGGCAGCAATCAGTTCCCGGCGATACCTGACAGCCTCTTCAGTTGCGGTGAGGGCCTCATTGAGACGGTTGAGATCGAAACAACAGGCGCCCAGGTTATCAAGACTTGAGGCCAAGCCGGCGAGAAAGCCTGCGCGATCTGCCGACGCAAGTTCCCGGAAGTGCTCGACGGCCTCCAGATTTGCGGAGAGGGAATCTTCGGCGCGACCAAGGTCGGAGTACATGCGGGCCAGGTTGTAGAGGCTTGAAGCAAGTTCCTTAAGGAAGGATGTGCGGTCATTTGTAACAAGTTCTCGCCTGTACTCAATTGCCTCCTGTATTGTGGCGAGGGCATCATCAACACGACCGAGGTCGAAGTAACAGGTGGCTAGGTTGCTAAGGCTCATCGAGAGGCCAGCGAGAAAGCCTGTGCGATCCTCATCGGCGAGTTTCCGGAAGAAGCGCACAGCCTCTTCGATGGCGGCGAGTGACTCATCAGGGTGGTCAAGGTCGGAGCAAATGATGGACAGGTTGTTGAGGCTCGTAGCCAGGTTGCCGAGGTATGCAGCCAGATTTGCTGCGATAAGCTCCCGGTAGTGCCTGACGGCCTCCACGATGGCGGTGAACGCAATATCGGTGCGGCGCAGCGCGCGATAGCGCGACGACAGGTCGTTGAGCAGTCCGGCAAGTCTTGCTTTACTCTCCTCTGTGCTCTTCTCCTTCCTCGCGTCAGTGACGAGGATCTCCATTGCCCACAGGATGGCTTCGCACAGACTTACCGTGGTCTGCGGGATGTTGTCATAGAAAAGCTCCGCCTCAGCAAGCCCTCCGAGTTCCTTTGCGGCCCGTCCGAGGATGGCGCCCAGCGGCGAAGTGCCCTTCCTTCGGCCGACGGCGAGGGCGGCCGCGAGCGCTGGCGCGGCCCGGTTGGCGAAATCCGCCGAAAGAAACTCCTCGATCTTCCCCTCGACGCGTGTATCCAGACGGCAGGCGGCGTCGAGTACGTACAGGCCGGTGGTGATCTCCAAGAACGAAGTGCCACGGAACACGCTTTCGAGGAAGTCCTTCGGCGTTTCCCGAGGCGCCAGAACCTCGGCCACGAGGGCCTCGCCGAGGATATCCGGGCGGAGGGGAGAGATATTTGGTCCGTCCGGGCGGCCGTAGATGCGGTGGAGCACCTCGGGTGCGACGCTTGCCTCCCTGAGCTTCAGTGTCGCGGCGAGTTCGTCTGCGCGATCCGATTCAGGGATGCCTTGCAGCAGGACTGCGGCCATAGCAAGGAGGGAACGGTCCTTCAGCGCCCTATCGTCAGACAGGGCATCCTGTCCCGTGACGCCGTAGCGCCAAAGGTGCTTCTCGTGATCGAGCAACCAGGTCAGGAGGTTTCCGGGAAGGACTTCCTCTCCCATTGCGGTGGCGAGGGACGCGAGGTGTATGTACAGGATTGAGTTGAATAGTGGGTCGGACAGATCGGGTAGCCGCTGGAGGGCTTCCTTCTTGACGATTACGATGAACGCATCTCGGGCCTCTGCGAAGAGGGCCTTGCGCAGTTCGGAGTCTCTGGGGACGTCATTGACTCGGACGGCCATCGCGCCACCGATTATGGAGGCGATTTCGCGGCTGTCTTTGGGCAATTGCTGCCACCAATCGGCTTCCTCGCGCGCAATAAGGGCTATCCGCAGGTTGGTGCCTGATGTCTTGCGCGTGGCGGCCTGTTGGAGAAACGCCGACAGCGCAGGACGGCGTTCGGCGTAGTCGACGACGAGGAACATGTCCTCCGGGCTATCGAGTATTACGCGCAGATCCGAGTCCTTGACATCGTCCGGAAGCCCGCCGGAAATCCATCCGCGATCCTCCATCCGCTTGGCAGCCTCGATGAGCAGTCGGGTCTTGCCGGTGCCGCCGGGGCCGTGGAACAGCCGGGCGCTCGTCTCGGCGGGCTCGGCGCACCAACCCAGAATCAGGTCCATCTGCTCCTTCCTTAGCGCCTCGTCGAAAGGGACGAGGCTGCAGTGGGAATCAAGCAGCTCGCCATACGAGCCTATCTCGCCCTTTGCCCATCCAGCAGGCTTCTTCTGCATCAGCGGGTCGAGGAGAGCAGCCGTAGATCTGTCCTGCCCGAAGTGGTCGCGCAGGAATGAGATGAGGACTTCGGCGGAAGCTTTTGCAGCGAACTCGCGGACTCTGGGCTCGGTCGGGGCGCTCGCCGTGTCGGAGACGCCCTTCACGACGATGAATGGGATTCCTGTGAGATGTGCAGCCAAACCTATTGCCGCAGCCTCCATATCGAGCGCGACGGCCTTCCTCTGGTGTTGGGTAATCTCTTCCCATACGGCGGCGTATCGCTGGTTCTTCGATCCGGTTGCCATAATCCCGCAATGGATGCGCCACTTATCGGCACCTTCGCTTGCGCCGGGGTGGTTTTTCAGCAGGCTCGTCCGCACCGAATCCGGCAACCGGTAGTTCTCTGCTTTCTGCTTCCATCCGGGGGGCATTAGGTAGGTGCGGATATCCGGCCTAGAATCGGCCTCCCCGGTCTGATTGTCGATTGAGGTCTTCCCTATGTCATACCTGTACACGGCGTCCGCAATCACGACATCGCCGACGTTAACCTCGCCGGGGCGGCCACCGCAGATGCCGCACATCGCTATGCACTTGGGCTTGTAGAAGTCAATCAGTTGGGTTGCCGCTATGGCAGTGCTGTCAGTGCCCTGCAAGTAGGCTCGCGAAAGGGCGAAGCGGATCGCACCGCTGCCGGTCTTCCTGAACATGCACGCGCGGACGGCAAAGGGGTAGTCTTTCGGCCGAGGGATCTCGGCCCACTGGTCGAGGATGCCCTCTTGGATTCCATTTAAGGATGCCTCTACCGCGCGGACGGCATCGTCCTCGCCGCCGGCGCCGACGATTATGAGAACGTCTATCCGAGGGGGAACCTCTTTTTCAGTCACCAATACCTTCGTTCCAGCTTATTCGAAACGATTGTCCCACCTTTTGTCGTAATTCAACATGACCGATTGAGCAGCGAAAAGGCCGGATGGGCGCGAGGAATCTGTGCGGAGTTGTTGCCCTTCCGACCGCCGCGTGTACAATCATGGCGTTCTCGCGAAGGTGCGAGGCGACGCTAAGATGGGAGGCGATGGGAAATGGCTGATACAGTGCTGAGGTGTCCATACTGCAAGCAGGTGATCGAGCTGCCCCGGGACGCCGAGGGAGCCGTGTTTCATTGTCCGCGCTGCCGCGGGCCGATGACGGTGCCTCGACCGGTTGCCGCACCGGCGCCACCGCCGAGACCTCCTCAGCAGATGGTGGAAGGGACGGTCTTTTGCCACAAGTGCGGGGCACGGAACCCGGAAACCAACGCGTTTTGCGCCGGTTGCGGAACGGGCCTGCGGGGACAGGTAGTCCAGCAGCCGATCGTGGCCAACCGCTCAGAGATGAGGATGCTTCTTCCCGTGGACCGTTCGCCGTGGGCGATCCTGGCGGGCTACCTCGGGCTGTGCTCGGTTCTGCTGTTTCCGGCGCCGTTCGCGATCCTCACCGGCATTCTGGCAATCCGGGACATTCGCCGCAACCCCGAGAAGATCGGAATGGTTCGGGCAGTTTTCGGAATTGCAGCCGGTTCATTGATGACGATTGTCCTCATAATCGTGATCATCGCAAAGCTCAGTTAGCCTACCGGGGGGAAGAATGTTCTGCAGGAAATGCGGGGCGGAAAACGACGATAACTGCTTCAAGTGCACATGCTGCGGGGAGGTCCTGTTTCGGCCTGACTCGTCGGCCTCGGCTGTCGCAGTTCCCACTTACATGGTTCCGGCGGTCATCCTGACAGTGTGTTGCTGTCCCTTGGTGGGGTTTATCCCGATCCTGTACGCCGCCCAGGCGAGCAGTCTGATTGCAGCCGGCAACCTGCAAGCCGCGAAGAGGGCGTCGGCGAACGCGAGGATATGGTGCTGGGCAACATTCGGGGCAGGCGCGACCTGGGTGTTCTTAAGTCTGATTGCCGCAGGAGTCAGGGAAGCATCCAAGTGAGGCCCGTGGGGCGGTAAGCGATGAGGGGCATCCGCTGTGCACGGCCAAAGACAGGGGGAGGAACAGGGAATTAACCGGATCTTCCTACCCCTATCGATCCCGAACAGCCCGCAAGGCCCGCGTAGGCCGCTTCCGCTCCCCTCACATTGAGCGGAGGACTTCCACCTCCGAGTCATTGAACATGCCCGGCAATAGAAAAGGGCGGGTTCAAAACCCTCCCCTTCTTATGGGCATCTGTGGCCGCTCTATCAGCCATAGTAACGAGCTTCAGGTTTCTCTCAGTACTCGTGTATTGCCAGAGCATCCTTCAACTTGGGCTCGAACCAGGTGGACTTCGGCGGCATAATCTTGTCGGCATCCGCGATTGCCATCAGTTGCTCGATCGTAACGGGATTGAGCGAGAAGGCGCAGACGAATTCGCCGCTATCGACAAGCTTTGTCAGCGCGCCGATCCCGCGGATTCCGCCCACGAAGTCGATGTTCCTGGACTTGCGCGGATTGTCTATGCCAAGCAACGGTGCGAGCAGGTTCTTCTGCAGGATGTCCACATCCAGCAGGCAGACGGGGTCGGACGCGTCGAATGTCCCGGCCTTCGGAGTGAGCCGCTGCCACTTGGAGCCGATGTACATCCTTATGTCGTGGACGCCTGAAGGCATGCCGTCGGGCGCGGGCGCGATGTCGAACCTGGCGGAGATCTTTTCCATCAATTCAGCGACGCCGCCTTTGAGTGGAATCTTCCGGATGACGCGGTTGTAGGCCATTATCTGCATCTGGTTGTGCGGGAAGATCACCGTGAGGAACCCGTTGTACTCCTCGTGCCCGGTGTGTTGGGAGTTGGCAGCGCGGCGCTTCTGTGCGATCCTGACTGCCGCAGCGGAGCGATGGTGGCCGTCGGCTACGTACAGGCAGGGCATTCCGGCAAACTCGCTCTGGATGGATTCGATGTCCCGAGTATCGTTCATCCGCCAGAAGGTATGGTGGACCCCGGTATCGTCGGTGAAATCGTAAAGCGGCGCGGAGGTCATTACTTTGCTGAGGACAGCGGCCACGCTCTGATTGGCGCGATAAACCAGGAATACCGGGCCGGTCTGGGAGTTGAGCGTCTCGATGTGGTGCATCCGGTCGTCTTCCTTGTCCTGCCGGGTCAGTTCGTGCTTCTTGATGCGGTTCTCCTCATAGTCGAGGGTCGAAGCGCTTGCCACGAGCCCCACCTGGACATGTGAGCCCATTATCTGCTTATAGACGTAGAAATGGGGTGTGGCATCCTTGATCAGCAGGCCATCCTGGAGGAGCTTGGCGTAGTTTTCCCTGCCGCGGGCATAAACGCGCTCGTCGTACTGGTCAATGCCGTCGGGCAGCGTGGCTTCGGGCTTGGAGACAGTCACGAAAGAAGTCGGGTTGGCTGCGATAATCTCGCGAGCCTCTTCGGTGGAAATCACGTCGTAGGGCACAGCAGCGATTTTCGCGGCGAGGTCCGGTCGTGGACGAACCGCGGCAAATGGGCGAACCGTAACCATAGAACCTCCTTAAGACGCGAGCATTGTAACGGGCTTTGCACCGGAGAGCGCTTTGCGCAGCTCAAGGGTACTTACGATTGAGTCATTACGTTCCCTGCCGCTTGCGGTCGCGCAGCCTCGCAATGACAACGGCGCACAGGATAACGATCATCGATCCGGCCAGAGACAAAGTCGTCGGTGTATTTGCAAAAATCAGAAGCTCGATTACCAGCGCGAACACCGGCGCCGAATAGGTCAGTATTGTCGCGCGCGTTGCCGTTTCGTACTTCAGCCCCACGGTCAGGAAGACCTGGCTCAGCGTGCCAAGGACTCCGATGCCGCACAGCATCAGAAGCTCGAGCAGACCAGGCACATGCATATGCGCGATGAAGAACGGGGCCGTGGCAATGGTGCTGATGAACGGGAAGTAGAACATCACCGTCAGCGAATTGTCCGTGGCGGTTGCCTTGCGCACTATGATGTTGGCCAGCCCTGCCGCAAGACCGCTTGCCAGCCCGATAAGAGCGTACATCGAGTTCAGGTCGAAGGTGAACATCGCCGCGGCGTCCTGTTTGACGATCATCAGCATCCCCACAAACGAAACGGCTATCAGGACGAACCTTATTGCCCGTGCGCGCTCCCGCAGCAGGAATGGCGCCAGCAGGCCCACAAAGATGGGGCTCGTGTACTGCAGCATCACGGCGTCTGAGAAATTGGGCAGGTTCTGGAGCGCGATATAGTAAGTGAATACCGCCGCGAGCCCCACCAGACCACGTGCGATCAGGAGGGGCATATTGTGGCCGATGATCGGTGCACGAGTCTGCCACATCAGTACGCCGGTAAAGGCAAGGCCGAAAAGAGAGCGCACGAATACGAGATCGAACGACTCGTAGCCGTACTTATTACCGACAACCTTTACCAGGGGGGCCATCAGCGCGAAGAAGAGTGAGCTGAGGACCATATAGAAGATGCCGTGCGGGTGTCGCCCTCCAGCAGTAAGACGTGATGAAAGCGACGCCACCGCTGCTTTGCCGGAGAAAGGCATCAGGGCATTGTAGTGGCCTTTCGAATCAGGGCTGCACTCGGCAGGAAAAACTGGTACAATTCCAGAAATCACCGGAGGTGAAGTATGGATCTGCACGGCAGATGGGTCGTAAAGATGGCCGACGGTACGGTCAAGCAGATAAATCCCTTTACAGGCACGGAAGTATGGACGGTACCTGGCAGGGCATTCAAGCCTTTGACCAACGCCGTCCCCGCTGACGCCAGACCGGCGACGCCGCACTCGCCCGAGGATCACTGCAACTTCTGCGAAACCAAATATATGAGCACCCCGCCCGAGAAGGCGAGGCTCGTGAAGAACGCCAAGGGCGAATACGAAATCCAGCGCTTCCTTCCGCCATCCGCAGTTGCCGCTGCACCTGCGGAATTCAGGCGGATTCCCAATCTTTTCGAGATCGTATCCTTCGATTACTGGAACAAGAACTTCAGCTTCCAGCCTGACACCCGCGCTCAGCAGTGGAAGGAGAAGTACGTCTCCGCGCCCGGTGGCCTCGAGCATGTGATCAACATCCTGACGATGAAATTGAAACTTGCAGGCAAGAGCCAGAAGGACATAGACGAGATTCCTCTCGAACAGAAGCTTTTTATGGCCAATGCGTTCTTCGCGGGCGGCCACGAACTCATCGTCGCCAAGAAACACTACGCCGAGGGCGCCAAGTTCGAGACGCAACTTTGCTCATCGGGCGAACTCACGCCAGAGGAGCATTTCCAGTACAGCAAGTTCACGATCGACGCGATGCGCGAGATTTACGCCGGAAACCGGTATGTGCGCTACATCAGTTGCTTCCAGAACTGGCTCAAGCCCGCGGGGGCCTCGTTCGACCACCTGCACAAGCAGCTTGTGGCCATTGACGAGTGGGGCACCAGTGTGGAGCAGGAACTGCGCCTCGTGCGCGACAACCCGAATATTTACAACGATTGCGCCACCAACTACGCGGGCTACAACAATCTCGTGTTTGCAGAGAACGACTACGCAATCGCCTTTGCCGATTTCGGCCACCGATTCCCGTGCCTTGCGGTTTATTCCAAGTCCGAGAAGCCCAACCCGACGCTGATGACCGACGAGGAAATCAGGGGTATGTCCGATATCGTCCACGCAATCCACGCTGCAATGGGCCCGACCATCACCTGTAACGAGGAATGGTACTACACTCCGCCGGATGCAATCGAGGCGCTTCCCTGGCACATCCTCATCAAGTGGCGCATCAATACGCCTGCAGGCTTTGAGGGCGGCACCAAGATATATATCAACACGATTGACCCCGAGTCACTGCGCGACAAGGTAGTGCCCCGGCTGTTCGAGCTGAAGAATACAGGCAAGATCGCGATCTTCAAGATTGCCTTCGAGTGTTTGTGCGAACCCAACGCTCTTATGTATAACAAGGGCATACGCCGCACCCCGACGGGCCAGTTCTGGAAGAAGTCCGGTTACGTGGACATGTCAGTGGACTGAGATGGGCGTCGCAGGCGTTGGGACAGATATCATTCGGGTTGAGCGCATTGGCCGGTTCATCGCCCGCTGGGGCGAAAAGGGCGTGGCCAGGCTCTTTACCGCTGCCGAAATCGCGTACTGCCGCCGGTACTCCGACCCCGTGGTGCACTTTGCCGGGCGGTTCGCTGCCAAGGAAGCCGTTGCAAAAGCGATTGGCACAGGGATGACCGAGGGCGTATCGTTTAGTACTATCGAGATAGCCTCCAACAACGCGCGCGCGCCACTGGCAATACTGAGCGGAGCCGCGCTGGCCGCCGCAAAGGGCAGGGGCATCGGGAAGATTCACTTGTCTATCACGCACGACGGCGATTACGCTGTTGCTTTTGCAGTATGCGAAGGGAGTGCATAGTTGGGCGAATACCTGTCATTCCAGGATCGTGTTGTGGCCGTCACCGGAGGTTCGCGCGGAATCGGTGCCGCGGTCGTCCGCGAACTGGCTTCGCTTGGCGCGCAGGTTGTTTTCTCCTGGTCTTCATCGAAGGAGAAGGCTGACGCGCTTGCAGCCGAACTGACCGCCCAGGGATACCGTGTCCGCGCGATGCAGTGCGATGTCACGAAGAACGACTCCGTCAAGGAGTTCTTTGCATCCATCGCGAAGACGGAAGGCAAGCTTGACGGCTTGGTGACCGCGGCTGGCACGATTGTCCGGATCCCTCTTGCACTGACGAAGCCCGAGCAGTTCTCCGAGCAGTTTAACGTGCATGTTCTGGGCACAACACACTGCATTTCCGCTGCCGTCCGGCTAATGACCCCTCACCGGTACGGACGGATTGTGGCCATTTCGAGCGTCGCCTCGCTGCGTGGCTACGGAAA
>JBAZOJ010000081.1:0-13129 GCA_041648755.1 Candidatus Brocadiia bacterium | reverse complement strand
GGATTGTCGAACCAGCCTTCGTTGGTAAAGTATCGAGGTACGGCATGAGGGATGCTGTAGAGGCTCCCTGGCTCATCTCGCGCAACTTTGGCATCGTCTTCGGCTGCCCAGAGAATTGCGTAGGGTAACCGGAGCGCAAAAGCCTGGAATAACTCCCGGAACTCCGGACGCTGCCGGGAACCCAGGAATGTTATGGCGGAAGCGGACCAGAAGAAGCCTTTTTCCTCGATCGCGGCGCTCTTTGTACAGATTTCTTTGAACAGAAGCGAGATGTCATCTGACGGCATGCGCACATTGGGGGTCAGCAGCCTGAGGGCAATCCATCGGCGGGTGTCTCCGAATTCCGCGATGCGTTGCTTCACTATCGGCATTTGGCCCTTCGCGACGCGCGTGCCCACCGCGGCAGTTTCCAGCAGAAAGGCCGTCGTGGCTTCGTTATCGGGCACGACCGAGTCGGGATGATGGGGAAGCTGACGAAGATAGTCACCATCTTTTACCATCGGGATACCTATGGTCGGGAGCATGGCCGGTGCAAACTCCTGTTTCAAAGTAGTCCCCAATCGATCCATTCCGTACGACCAGAGGGCGATAGCCTTGTCGAAGCCCAAGGCCACCTCACGGTAGGGCTCGGGCTTGCGAAGCTCCATCTCGGCGCCCAGGGCAGCGAACCGCGCGATGGGTGGCAGGGCGGCAATCTCGGCCTTGCCGGCATCGCCTCCTGCCTCGATGTGCTTCATCACGGCCTGGCGCGCGATCGCGTATCCACCTTCCTCAGACGAGAGCATTGCGTTCACTTTGGATTCAAGCGTCTGCGGGGGTTCTTCGGCGATGGCCAACAGCGGAACGGTCAGAAGCGCAAGTGCAAGGACAGCGGCAGAGATCGTCCGAGCGTTCATAGTGTTTTCCTCCCTGCGTTGGGAGGCGTGAGCCCTCCCCGACACAATATACACCCGGATTGCCTCGGGGGCAAGGAGAAGGCAGGGGCCCTTAGTCTGGCGTCTTTGAGGGAACAGCCAAAGAATGAGGAAAATCCGTGAGGGCATGCCTGTTGCATAGCTCTGTGTGGAAGGATGTCCTACTCCGTGTGGCTGCCCTGACCATCCGAAAACACCGATGTCAGGGCTCAGCGTCCTCCACCGTTTCTATTTCTCCGGGCTAATCGGCAGCATTATCCTGAACGGGGCCGACTCACCGCCGGGACCGACCAGCCTCAACTCAAGCGCAGCGCCATCAATTCCGTCGAGCCGTACTTCGAACTCCTGGCCGTTGCCGTTGAGCAGCTTTGCCCCCGGGGCCGTTCCACCGGCAGACGCAAGAGTCTTCGGGATACCGTCGCGCGAAAGCAGTTCGACCTTCAACGCGGATGCAGGGATGGAGGTGTCCGTCGCCACGATAAGCCTGCAAGACGCGGGAGAACTCCAGATCCGGAAGTCGTCCACGTACGCGCGCACGGTTATTCCGTTATAACCGGCCTCACGCAGGGCAACGGCGGTCACGAGTATGTCGCCCTGCCTGTTCATCGCCCTGGAAAGAAGATCATAAATATCAACAGTGATGTCGTTCCACTCGCCGATGTTGGCGGAAGTCAGCACCGATCCGATCAGGCCGCTCGAATAGCCAAGGAATCCCGCAATCTTGTACCGCCCTTCCTGGTGCTCATCGGGGAAAAGCCCGACAGGGGTGGAGCCGATCTGGATGTCGTAGAACATGTCCTCCACCTGCAGCATCAGCGTCAACCGGGCTCCCAGCGATTTGTACCGGAACGAGACGTAGCGGTGTTCCTTTGCGGAGAATGGCACACTGTACAGGTAGACAGAGTAATAGTCGTTGGGGGAGATCGGCACAACATCGAGGCAGCGGTCGCCGGTGCAGCCATCTATTCTGGCTTGGGCGACATAAGCGCCGCGCCTGCCGGAAGCCGAGCCGACGCCGGTTTCGTAGTTGTCGCAGACCAGGCTGTCGGTCGGCACCAGCGTCGCGCTTGTGATCCTCGGGGCAGGAACTGCGGCCGGATCGCGCTTCATGCGGACGACCTTCATCAATTCACCGCCGTCGTATCCCCTGCCCCGGATCGTAAGCCTGATCTCGCCCGAGAATTTCGGCGGCGGCGTGAAGGTGTAGTTGCCATATATGTTGTCGCCCGTCTTTGTCTCGCCCAGGAATCTGACATCCCCGCGGGCGACTGACCAGCGAACACCCCCTGCCTCGACGGAAACGGTGGTCGGAGAGACGTTGGCAAGGCGGAACTGGATGGCCTGATTCCAGCCTCCACCGGTCGGGGTGGAACTGAGGAATCGAGTTGGAGGCATTTCCTGGGCAGAGACATCCATTAAGGTCCAGCGGACGGAAGACACGTGCTTGCGGCCGTCGTACACGCGCACCCCAAGCCAATACAAGCCAGCATTCGATGCTTCAACGGATGCGAAGCACAGCTTGGTGAACTTTGGCTCGAAAAATGGCGGAGTGTTCGGGCCGGTACTCGCCCTGACGAACACGTATTCCATGCCGCCCCACCGAGGGACGTCGCAGTCAGTAACCGAAAAGTCGAATCTCTTGCCGAAGACGCGGGGAACCAGGTGCAGGTCTTTCAGCCGAAGCCACCATTCCTCTTCAGCCGTGGTGTACATATAGTTGCCGAAGCGCAAGTCAGGAATCAACGGCGTCCCCGGCAGATCCATCGTCGTCTTGCGAACGAAGCGCCCTTCGGTTCGCTTGCCTTCCTCACCTGAGACAATTGTCTCGCCCATCGAGTACCAGTCGCCCTGGTTGGCGTTCTTTGGGGGGAACTGCAGCTTCCAGGCGTTTGCGCAGGCGTATTCACCCCTGAAGTACGGGTACGCGCGGGTGTCAATTGCGCCGAGGTCCAGAGAGAGCCCGCTGAAGCCACCAAGGTCACGCTTGGAGCAGAGGTAGTTCCATCCCTCATACGTTCTCTCAGCCAGCGGGAACAGGGCATGCGGGCCGCCGCAGGGAATCAGGAGCGGCTTGGCGCCATCATCGTCAATGGGCGGCGTTGGCAATTCGATCCGGAACGTGCAATCCTCGCCGTCTCTCGACAGGGCAGTCAGAAACACATTGGTGCTCGAAGTTGCCGCTCCGGCGCCCCCGGTCATCCAGATCTCATCATCTTTTTCCCTGTAGATTCCCCGACTGTAGCTAAAGGAAATATAGTCGTGCAGACGGGATCCTTTGCCGAAGGCCCGTGCGAAAGCGTGTGCCAGGTTAATCAGCCCCCACGGGTACTTGCCCGGGTCCGTGATTGCGGCCATTCTGACCTTTTGCCCGTTGACCTCGATGACCTCCAGGGGAACAGGCATCCTCAGGCCAAAGGCTTTGATCGAGAGTTCGCATTTGCCGGGAATCGGGCCCAAGCTGTCCGTAACGTCGAACACCATGGCGTCGTTGCGACGCGCGAAATCCAGTGGAGTGCTATCTCCCCGCGCGAGCCAGGCAAGGCGGCCATCCTGAGCCGTGATCGGCACGAAAGCCGACGCTGGATCGGCGTCAAAGAGCGGGGAGTACCCTTCAGGCAGCGTTTGGTCGCCGCCGAGCATCCAGACTGTGAGGAAGTCCAAGCTTGCAAGGTAGAAGCCACTTTGGTCGGAAAAAGCCAGAGGCTTCAATGGATCCATCCTGTTCATCGAGATAATCTCAAAGCCCGTGAAAAGCGATTTGTAGTCCTTCAGATAATCGTCGGCAAACGTCCCCGCGAACAGCGTCACAACGTAGAACTCGCTGCTGTCCGGCACCTTGAGGGTCTCTCGCAGGATGTAGCGCTCCGGGACGAAGTAGCCGCAACGGTAATCGGGCTCGGGGAGACCGCCGATGAGCGGAACAAGATAAGTCGAGCCGCCGCGCCGGAAACTCAGGCAAGTATCCGCTTGTTCCGGGAGATCGGAGGTGAACGTCACACGCCACGCCCGATATTCATCCGCCGAGACCTCCGCGACAGGAATCCGCACACTCATCACGCCCGATTTGGGGTTGGGCCTGGCGGCCAGAACAAGCGTCGGCCCCAGCTTAGTGTATGAGAGATCGCACTCGACCGGGTCGGACAACGCCACCCAGTCCGCATCGGACAGCAGCGGCCGGATGCCGCCTTCAAGGGGCTTTGCAGGAGGGACGGGCGCAGGAACCTTTGTGTCGAGCCCTTCCGGTGCGCGGGGCCGGATCGCGTCGGCGACTATCCTGATCCTGGCAAAGGTGTAGTCATCGCGCTGAAGGTAGATTGTGGCCGGACCATCTTTCAGCGCCTCGGCCTTGAGCTTTGTTTCGCCGGACATCTTCTCCGAGCCGGAAAGCGTGCCATCCCTGAAACTCATTGCGAAATGCAGCCAGATATTGTGGAACCACGCGGTATCCGAGTAAAAGCTTCGGACGGGACCCGGCGTCCCACCGAAGGACGGGGCTGTCAGGTAGTACTTGCCGTCGCCGTAAACGAGGCTGTATCCGCTGCCAAGGCTAAACGAGTTCTTGGCCTCAAGGCGGATTTTGGTGGGGTTGCGATATCCCGGGCGCATATAGGAAGCCATAAGCGGTGCAGCGAACACGTCGAGGCTGAAATTGCCAACAAGGTCGTACTTCGTCTCGATGCAAGCCGATGGGGTGGAAATGCCTCCGTACCAACTGTATTGCGGACTGCATGCCCAGCGCGAGGCGATGAGCCATTCCCCGGCCTTGCGCTCAAAGTCCACCGGGGCGGATGCAAAGGAATAGTCCCGGTATGACGACGATGCAACGCTGATCGCAAATGGCAGACTGCGGCAGACAAAGGCAGGGGAAAACGTCTTTGGCGCCGACTGGATCGGCAGAGCCCTTCGATCACCATCGGCAACGGTCAGGCCGACCTCAGCGCCCCCGCCTGCAGGAAAGCACGAAGCCACAAGCCGCAGGGGGAACTTCACTTCCCCTTCGAACAGGGCAACAGGAGCAAGCTTCCCTTGCGCCAAGTCTGCTTTGAGCTTCCCGTCAGCCGAACTGAATCGAATCTCGACCCGTCCATCCTCACTGTCCGCAGAGCCTGCCAGCCGAAGCCCCGAGGGCAGGTTCCTTTCATTGGAAATCTCGAATCGAATGAACAGGTCTTCGCTGAATCTGAGTTTGTGCCTGTACTCGCTCGTTTGTGCTCCACGGAAGTAGAGCCAGTCGGAAGACGTTGTCGCCCACTCGGCCATCGCAGGGTCCTTCAGAAAGTCCGTCGGAATGTACGCGGCCTTCATTCGGTCCTCGACCCGCGAGATCTGCCAGCCGGACTGGAATCCCTTTCCGGTCGCCTCTGCCAGCGGAATGACCGCTGCATCGTCGTACACCGCCGAACCCCCGGACAGATAGAGCCCCGACAAGCCATATTGAGCCATAGTACTGTTGCATGACAGGACAGGATATGAATCAAGATTGAAGTATGCCTGCCCGTCGGTTATTGCAAGGGCGAAATCGTACCAGTTGTCCGGCTTCATTCTCATCGGCCGCGTCTTCATCGCAGCACCGGAAGCCAGGTCCAGCAAAGCGAGTTCTCCCCACCACCCGTTGATGGGTCGCCACACTGCGGCTACGCCACGCTTGCCTTCCTGAGACGCGCCCGCGACAACGCCAAAGGAGGATGGGTGCCGACCACTTCTGATGGCAGCCTTGAAGATGTAACGGCAGTTGGTCTCGGCCCCCGTCAGCAACAGGGCGCGCTTGTCACAGTTCGCGGTCAGATCGAAAGGCGATGCCGAGAACCGGGGCTCGGGCATGGAGGCAATTGCCCAATCTCCACCGACAGCACGCCAATCGACGAGGCTTTCGGAACTGCCCTGGCGCGAAAAGGAATCCGCAAATCCTTCGCACAGAGGGACCAACTTGTACTTCAGGTTCGCCGGGTATAAGAGCAGGCGGCCGGATGTAACCAGCATGTGCGTCTCGTCGATGATCGTGAAAGGCTTGGTGCCGCAGGGAATTATGAAGAGGCGATTGCGGCCTGGCATATGCCCACGCTCGATGAAGAATTTCTCTCCGTCGGAGAACTCGAACGCGACGCACGAATCGCCCAGGCCCTCCAGCATCATTTGCCGATCATGCAACTCGATTGCCTGCGGCTTCCCCTCGAGGAGAGCCAAGGCTTCCTCTGAAGGGCCGACGGGCCCCGCAGGACGGTAGTAGCGCTGGAACAGCAAGGCCGCAAGGACCAGCAGCAAAACAACAAGGATAGCGATTCGAGTCTTCATCGTCTCCCGTCAGGACGGAAACATCTCTTCAGGCGGATGCGACCCCCGGAAAACAAAGGGGCGGCGCCAGGCCGCCCCTTGTGCAAAGTCAAATCAGGTACTACGGATTTGGTTGAGGCTGATTAGGCTGGTTCGGCTGATCCGGCTGGCCACGCCCACCACCACGGGGGTTGGCGCCAGGACGGGGGTTGGTGCCAGGCCCGCGGTTCATCCTGTCCATCATCTCTTTCACCTGGGTCATCTGGGCTTCGGTGAGGAAGCCTGCAAGTGTGGTCAAAAGGGCCTCGCGGGCGGCCTTTTCGTCCTTGACGCTGTCTTTGAAGTACTGAACATAGGCGGCCTTGAACTTGGTCTGTTGGTCTGCATCGAGTCCAAGCGTCTGCGCCATGAACTGCATCATGCTTGTGACGCGCCTTTCGATTTCCTCGAGGCGCTGGTTTTCCTTGTCCTCGGCGATGAACTTCTTGACAATTTCGCCGATTTCCCGGCGAAGGTTCTCGAAGCGCTCATTCAGTTCTTCCGCTACGGCAGTCTTCGCGATGAGCGCGATCTGCTCCTTGGGGAAGTCCTGATTTCCGACCTCGGCCTTGACCTTTGCGATGATGTCAGCCGTGAGCTTGTCGAAGTCCGGAAGTTCCGGTCCCTCGACGGGCTTCGGCTGCACGAGAGAGGCCAGGGAGGACTTGAGGCTCGTGTTCTCGTTCTGCAGGTCCTTCACCTGCTTGGCCAAAGTGTTGAGGCTGGCTTCCAGCGAGCCAACTTGCGCTTTAAGCAGTTGAACATCGCCAGTCGAATCGGTAGTGGCGCCGCACCCGGCAGCCCAGAACGCGAAGCTGAACAGTATCAAGAGCCCGAGAATTCTTGTTTTCACCGTGCTACCTCCAAGGTAACGAATTTGTAACGGAAACTGCCGATATCGAGACACAGGAACATCAGCGGCCTGCCAGTGGCGATTTCTTCTTCCATCACCTTCTGGAATTCCGTAATGTTGTTGAACGACCTGCCATTGACCTGCTTCACGATGGAGTTTACGAGTCCCTTGAAGTAGGCGATATTGATCTTTCCCTGCATTGACCCGACGGCGATGATCCCGCTCACGGAGTCGGGAAGGTCGCGCATTATTCTGAATGGCGTGTCAAGCTCCCTGAAGGCGCAGTCGATTTTCTCGCAGCCGTACATGCCCGCGCTGTTCTGGATATTCGGGAGCTGAGGAAGGGTGGCCGTGATTTCCTTGGGTTCGCTCAGGTTCTGGCGCAAGAGAGTAAGCTTAGGGGTGGGAGAGGAGCCCCGCGAGGCAGGGATGTACCTGCGGAAGACCTCGCTCATCAATGTCGCGCCGTCCCAGTCGTCGGTCAACCCCCGAAGAGAACCCAATTGAATGCCATCGACGGCAATCAAGAGATCGCCGATCTGGATGTCAATTCCGGAACACTCAGGGTACTTGGCGCTGACGATGTAGCCAAAAGCTTCGCTGTCCAGGTCATAAACATCACGCCACGCCTTCGTGAGTGGAGAGAATCGAACTGGCAACCAGTATCCGGTTATCACCCCTTGCTGGGTAATTGGCAGCATCTTGCGCGTGAGCTTGTCTTTGGATGCTACACCCTCCGGAATGGTCTTTGAGGGATGAGCCATCAGGAAATCGGGATAGGCCTCTTCGAGCCCTGAATCCTCCCGCGTAGGATCCGTGTTCATTATTCCGACCAATTCGCCGAAGTTGTTGAAAACACCAGCGCCGTAGAGTGTACTACCCGGATTCGCCATAGTCGAGAGGTTAAGCTTATACAGGGAGTAGTTCCGGCCCTTCGGCTTGACTTGGGCGCCAACCGTTGCGGGGATGATGATCGGCTTTTGGGAGGCGTTAGGGTTCGATCTTACGACGTAGACCTTCTGACCGACAGTAAGAGGCTCTTCGCTGATAGTCACTTCGCGGTCCGAATACTGCCCGTACTTGTCAGCGGTGAGCTTCTTGAACTTGGCGTAAAGAAGATTGTTGGAGATGAAGATATTGGAGTTGGCCTCGCACTTCTTGCTGAGCCTGGACTTGTCGGAGCAAAGGCTGACCGACTGGTAGCCCATTGCGATCGGCCTCATCGAAGTAACGATGACAGCCTCGTCATTTGACCCGGAAAGCACCAGCCCTGACTGGAACGACTGCGGAATCCCCCGGTCCCGCACCTCATCGGCACGCACGGAGACCACACACTTGGAGATACTGGCAAAGAGCTCGTTCAAGGGCAAAGGCTCTTTCTTGCCCGCGGCAAATGCCGGGGCGGCGAGGACGCAGAGGATGGCCGTCACAAGCGCGATCTTCTTCATTTCAAACTCCATGTAACGTCGCATTTTGATTATACGTCTTTTTGCGGACCCGGAACTATTTGCCTTCGAGCTTCGCAAGCCTCGATTTCGCTTCAGGCACGAGCGGGGAAGCAGGATAGTCTGCAACTACCTTCCTAAGAGACGCAATTGCGCCTGCTTTGTCCCCTTTCTTTTGGTAGGCGTCCGCAGCGATCAGCAGAAGCTTGTCAGCATAGTTGGATCGCGGGTTAACCTTGATGAGGGAGTCGCACTCCCCAATTGCAAGGTCAGGCTTGTTTAGACCGGCGTGCGCCTGCGCTCTGAGCCATGAGGTATAGCCATCGAGCTTCTCAAGGGGGAACTCCCATTCCCACATGTCGATCTCTTTGGAAGCGTCCTCGAACCTCTTCCCTTTTATGTACGACTCCGTGGTCTGCGCATACGCTCCGCGCAGGGAAAGAACCTGCTTGCCGGTTCTATTGGGAAGAAGCATAGCTTCAGCCTTGGCGTACTGTTGCTGTGCGTCGTCAAAATTCCCCATGTACTTGCTGACATCTCCCAGGCGAATTGTGGCGAATCGGGTTTCGGAAGACTGCGAACGGCCCATAACTCCAAAGACCTGCGTGTAGAATTCGCGAGCCTTCTCCGGTTCCTTGAGGAAGAACAGGTACACGTCACCGGACTTGATGAGCCCCTTAGCCTTGGAGGCCGGAGCGTCCATCGCCCTGAGCGCGGCGAAAGCCTGCAGCGCGCCTTCAAAGTTGCCCATGTCCTTGCTGAGGAAATCCCCCAGCCTTTCCGCGATGCTGTCCAGATTAGCGGCTGCAACGCCTCGGATCTTTCCAAGAAGCACAGGGGCGACCCGGCGCAGGGACTCCGTCTCAGAGGTCTGTTCGAAGAAAGTCCAAAGAGCAGCCAAGTGATCGGCCTTCAGGGCCTGAAGATCGTAGTCCTTCATATAGGGAGCGAACTTCTTCACCTGTTCTTCGAGCAGATAAGAGGTCTCGTTGGGTTTGAACACGTAGATTGTCTGAACCTTGTTCGTGACAGAGGCACTCGTGCCCGCGGAATCCGTGACGGTCAAAGTCACCGGATAGACTCCCCAGGTGAGGTAGACATGAGTGGGGTTCTTCTCTCTGGAGACCGAGCCATCGCCGAAATCCCACTTGAAGGACGAAATCTTCTGCTGAGACGACACGAAGGGGTAGAACTGCGTCATCTGGAAGGCGAATTCATCGGACATCAAGTCAGCGGAGGTGAATGGCGTAAAATCGACGCTTATCGGCGCGTTGAACATTTCCTGAGGCTGCGCCCTGCCCTCAATCAGTCCGGGAAACGCCCAGTCGGGAATCAGTGCGACGTTTTCTTTCTCCTGCCCCGGTTGTTTCCACCCGGCCACGCAGGTCGTCGAGGCGGTTGATTGCACGTGATAGTACTCGAATTTGTGATACCCCTTGGTCAGATCAGCCGTGCCGCTGTACTGCCCGAACAGCCCGTCCCACGCACCGTGCCATCCCGGCCAGGAGCAGACCATCTTGCCATCGATGAACTCGAACGATGCGTCGTCTGAAGCGGTACAGAAGGTGTATTTGCCGTCAAGGGGCGCATAGAGCCATCCGGAGTAAATGGAAACGAAGTTCTCATTGAAGCCGAATGGATTGTAGCCATCGAACACCTTGGGCCAATAGTCCCGGCCAAACACGTGGGTAGAGCCCTTGAGGATGCGCTGCATATCCGCCCAGGAATTGGGATCTCCAGAACCCCTGAGCCGGGTTTCCAGCAAGAGTCCGCGCTTTGGGTCAAAGGCCTCCGGGGCCGGTGCATTGGGGTTGCCGTAGTACACGTAGTATTCTTCGCAGTTGGGAACCGCCTCGATCACGCAAAGAACCTCGTCTCCGGGGCCAACTCCAATCACGGAGGATTTCACGAGCTTGCCCGATGCGTCGGTGGCGCGCAGGTCGCGGCCTTCGGGAAGCAGAGCACCCGCGCAGAGGAACTTGGTGGATACCGCAGGCGCATCCTTCCACTTCGCGGCGGTCAAAGACACGGATATTTTGCGGCGGTACTTCCAGTCCTTGTTGAACCAACCGGGCGCGGCACTGACATCGCTTGCCGGGGCAAGCAGGGCAGCCAGAACCATTGAGCACATAAGGATGACCAGTCGTTGTCTCATCGGCCCGCCGGGATCATTTTCCGCCTTCGGCAGCGGGTGTGCCAGTCGGGGCGGGAGTTGGTGATGGCGTTGGCGATGCAGAGGCCGCGGGAGTAGCTGATGCGGCAGGAACCGGCGTCTTGGCAGGCGCGGGCGGATCCTTGCCCTCGAAAAGCTGCACGTTGTCGAAGTAGAAATCCTGGATCGGCCAGTAGGGGAAGAGGCAAATCTTCACCTTATCCACGTTCTGCGGCATCGGGCAGGGAATCCAGTCTTCGAAGTGCTTCCACTCACGCTTCGTGTTACGACAGGCAAGATACCACTTGAAAACCTGCCGTTCCTCGACAACTGTTTCTTCCTTTACGGATCCATCGGGCTGACGGATGTTCCTCTTCTTGGTGACCATCCCATAGCCCTTGACGAATATCTTCAGGAAGCACAAGTCGTCTCCCGAGCCTATGCAGTCAAGGGAAAGCTTGTACCACGCGCCCTTCCTGATCGGAATGGGGTCGCTGAAGTAGTGAACGCCGTCCACGGCACCGATAGCGTCATAGCCTTCGGGGCTCTCCAACTTGCCTTTGGGCGGAGGGGGTGGAGCGTTGATTCCGAACTTGATCATTTCCTGCCAGCGATCACGGGCCTGCTGCTTGGGAACGGTTGTGTCTATGCGGATGATGTTGCCACGGCCTTCGATCTTCTCATAGAAGGTGACAAGGTTGTCTACGAGATCCCAGTTGGTGGGTGAGTTATAGTCCGGCCGTTTCTTTTCGAAATCGCCGTTCACCACAAGATTCTTGCTCACGACAATCGGAGTTGGCGTGGGAGGCGGCTTTGTAACCTCGTGAACCGTCAGCCGAGGAGGCGTTGTATGCGGACCCTTGGGGATCGCGGGCATATCGGGCTCTTCGGCCCGCGCGACGCTCCACGCAAGGGCACAGAAGAGAATTGCCGCAAAGAACAGAGGCCTGCGGCTCATTTCCCGTTCTTCTCCCCGGAAGAAGACCCGTCCTCGCCCTCAGCGAGCGAGCGGTAGTACTCATCGACAAGGTCGCGGTAATCCGGCGGGACTTCCTCATCGCTTGCTCCGCCGATTCCCTCTCTGTCACGTTCAGGAAGCTGGCGCCTGCGCTCGCGGTTGATCTTGGTCTGTTCGTCGATGACCTTCTGCGCATCGCGCAGCTTCTCGACGATTGCGCGCATCTTGCCGGAGATATCCCCGTGTGCGCCCTCACGCAGCATTTTCTCGATCTCCTTGAGGTCGGCTATGGCCTTCTCGACATCCTTGGTCGGGTAATGCCGCTTCTTAAGCTCGTGCAGCAGGTTCTCGGCCTTCCCAAGCATCTCGGCCTGCTGTCCTGCCAATCGGCCCATTTCCTTCTTGACATCAGGAGGAGGCGGCCCTTGCAGCCCTTCACCGCCCTGCCCGCTGACCTTGCCGCCGCCCGTGGAACCACTGACGGGATCCTTAGACGTGTCGTTGACCTCGCCCTTTTCGTACGGGTCGGGCGTAAGCCTCGTGGGGGTTTCGCGGCCGCCCTTGCCGGTGGCGTTCTTTTCGACGAACTCGCCGGAGGACTTTCCGCTGCGGCCTTCGCCGGACCGCCCTGCGATCTCGCTCTTGTTGGGCATACGGTTCCCCGTCTTGCCCTTGGCGCTGTTGTTGGATATGGGGCCGTCCATGCAGTCCCAGCCTGCGCCTTCATCTGCCGAATCGCTCCAGGAGGATGTGATATCCTCGATGTCGTCGGCCATATCGTCCTCGCTCTCGATAAGGTCGCCAACGATATCCTCAAGTTCCTCCGGAAGCTCGGCCATTGGGATTTCGTCCTGAAGAGGGGGCTCTTCCATTGACCATTTCTCGCGGTCAGGAGTATCGGGGAGCCATGCCTCGATGTTGTGCATGAGCTTCTCGGCCTTTTCGAGACCGGCCTGCTCCAGCGGAACCGCTATCTCCATTCCCTTGGACTTGATGGCCTCGTAGGCCTTCGTAACGGCCTCGTAAATCTCGACGAACTCGTCCACCTGCCGTCCGTCCGAGAAGTCCATCCAGGGGATCTTGGAGAAGTCGTCGCGGTTCTCTTCGAAGAACTTCTGCCACTTCTCCTCGATCTTCTCCAGTTCCTTCTGCATTTCCTTCTCTTTGTCGGTCCAATCCTCCTGGGGGATTTTTTCCAACTCGCGGGTCATCTCGATGACCTTGCGCTGTTCGGCTGCGAATTCCTCAAGCTTCTGCTTGAACCATTCCATCTTCTTCTCGGGGAACTCGTCAGCGATTTGCTCCGGGGTCTTGCCGTCCTTCAGGGCATTCAGAATCGAGGGCAGACGACCAAGCAGTTTTTCCAGCTCGCGGATGATATCATCCTGAACCACGCCCACCTTGGCGATTGCTTCCTTGCGGGTGGCGTCGGAAGCCGCGGTCTTGAGCATCGAGACGTTATCCATCGCGGAAACCATCTTGCCCTGTGCCAACGTC
>JBAZOJ010000080.1:0-13163 GCA_041648755.1 Candidatus Brocadiia bacterium | reverse complement strand
AGGGCTTACACCGATAGGGTCCCATACGTAGAAAAGTATTTCGCTAACGCCCTTCTGCAGGAACTTGTACTTCTTCATTAAACTTGCGTGCTTCATCGGCTGCTTCTCCTGGCCACATCCGCTACTGCCGTTCCCGCTGATCGAAGGGAATCGCGCGACGCCCGGCATTTCGACACACGACCAATGTGATGCTAAAGCTTTCCAGCCCGCTCTACTTCTTCCCCTCCACAACCTTTCGGGCCAGATAGCAGCCCCTCAGTACTGCGGCGGTGTCGTGGCGAAGATAATTGAAATGGTAATCCGGAATGTGGACAAAGCGCACGCCCAGATCGGTGGACAGCGAGCGCAGAATTGCAGTGGTCAGGCCGGGGTTATCGGAAGCCTTGCGCAACGCGGCAGCGGCGGTCTTCCAGAAGGCATCGTCGTTTGTGGCAGGCGCGCCCAGCGCGGCACGGCCGGTGTCGGCGGGGGCAAAGCGCGCGGTGGATAGCGACTTCAACAGCGCCGCGAGCCTTGCGGTTGCAGACAGTTTGCCCGTCGGGGCAGGGAGGCAGGCAATTGCAGCCGCTGCGGCCAACTGCGCGTCGGCCACTGCCAGCGAGCCGGATGAGTCTGAGGCAAGCATTTTCTTCACGTCGGCGTCCTCGCCGATGAAGCCAAGCGCGTTCGCGGCGGCCACAACCTCGGCAACAGACGATCCGCCCACTCCTGACAACAGTGCGCGCGCGCGGGGATTCCCAGGCCACCAGTTGTAGCCGGAGTAAAGCTCGGCGC
This sequence comes from Candidatus Brocadiia bacterium, assembly GCA_041648755.1. Taxonomy (GTDB): domain Bacteria; phylum Planctomycetota; class B143-G9; order B143-G9; family B143-G9; genus JBAZOJ01. Next base: position 12,389 of record JBAZOJ010000080.1, on the reverse strand, counting down.
GAAAGTGGGGCTCGCAGGCAGCCATAAGCTTGTCCAATACCCCAAGACCAGCGTCGGGTGGCAGCTCCGAGGCTGCTGCGCGCAGCGACAACATCGCGCGGTAAAGCTCAGGCAATCCACTTGTATTGTAGTCGGACGCGGGGTCGGATTCCCAGGCCTTTTTCCACGCGGCAATCCACTCGTCAACCACTGGCCCGATCAGCGCCGCGGCCCGCGCGGGGTCGATGCGCGACATTGCGGCCAAAGAAGAAGCGCGGCCGGTCGTGTCAGTGGCTTCCTTGAAAGATGTCTCCAGAATGGCGGCGCATTCGCGCGCGCCAAAATACGACAGCATCGTGGCCGCCCAGGACTTGCGCCGGGGGTACGCCTTCACCTTCTCGGATTCCAGCAGCTTGAGCAACTCAGGCACTGCGGAGTAATCTCCGGTGCTGAGCAGGTAGCGGGTGGACTGAAAGGCGTGCAGGGGTTCGGAATCGGTCAATACGGCGTTGCGCAGCTTTGCGGCCGCGTCGGACGACGAAATTGCAGCCAGGGCCCGCAGGTAAGCCTCGGTCATCTTCTTTGCCTTGAATGCCTCGGCAACCTTGGTCGCGGCATCGGGTGTCCTGGTGCCTGCCTCGGTGAACAGGTTGTCAAGGGGCTCGGAGATATCCGCTTCCTTCACGTAGGGGATGACGGCAAGGATGAACAGCTCACAGGCCCGCGCGGGGTCGGCAGAAGCCAGGAAACTCCATATCCAGCCAGACCGCAACAGCAGGATCCCTTCGGGGGATTCGGCCATCTCGAATGCCTTGGGGGACTTGACCGAAGCCAGCGCGGCAATGGCCTCCACGCTTGTCTTGCCCCATCCCGCAACAACAGCTTCAACTGCGGCGCGGTCAACGGCGCTCGAAGCAGCAAGGCGGAACAGCAACTCTTCGCGGCGGCCTTCCTTTGTCTTGGCGCAGCGCGACAGCTCTCCGGCCGGGTCATCGGTGCCGTAGAACCCGATCATACGCATGGCGTAGAAGGCGGTGCGGTCGTCGGCGTCGTATAGGGCGATCTGGGATAACTCCCTGCCGAGTACGGCCGGGCGGATAATATCGAGCAGCTTTAAGCAGTACAGGCGGATGGAAGCGTCGGACGACTTCAGGCCCTTCATCAGGGTCGGGGCCATTGCGGACGATACATCGCCGTGCGCGCGGAAATACAGGTAGTACGAGCCCACCGATTCGGCTTCGGTCAGGAAGCGTGTGCCGACAAGAAAAGCGACCTGCTTCTCGGCCGACCAGCCCGCAAAATCCTTGCGGGCCGCGGTTACGGCGTCGGGGAGCTTCAGTGACTCGAAGTCTTTGATAAGTTTGGCGAGCGAATCGGCCGGAGCCTCACCCAGTGCCGCAGGCGCGCAAAATAGCATAACGGCCAGGGCCAATGCCAGGCAGCGGGAAAAGTGCCTCATCGGGAAGCTATTCGACTACGCGTTTGAAGTAGTAGACGAGGACGTTCGCCTGCTTGGGGTCCTGCACGACGGCAAGGAGCTCCCAGCCCATCGCGCCCATCTCGTCAAGGTGCTTCTCCGAGATATTCTCAACAACGTGGTATTCAAAGCGGGCCATAGTCCCTCCATATTCTGCCTAATTGTAGCAGGGAGAAAGCCCTGTGTCAACCTATTGCCGCAGGGACTTCAGAACCGCGGCAGCTTTCTTGCGCGTTGCGTCGTCGGGGGCTTCGCGGGAAATGCGCGCGAGCTCATCGCTGATGGCCTGCGAGCCCGATGCGCGATATGACGCAGCCATAAGCTCAAGGTAGAAGTTCAGCTTGTCGCGGTTCAGTCCGTCCGAACATTCCCTGGCAAACGAGTCGATGCCCTCGCGGCCGGCATCGGCATCGGCAACGGCCAGTACCAGCTTTTTCAGCGTTTCCAGCGGCTTACCGGTAGAAGAAAACCATAGCGGCTCGGACGTGATCTTATCGCCCAGCGCTGTCCGCAGTATCGCAATCCCCCGGCCAGCCAGGGCCTGAGAAACGGCATCGAGGGCGCGGTCGTCCTTCGTGGCGATGTCGCACATAAACTTCACGGGCAGTTCCTCAGCGGGGCAGTTGCGCATTCCCGCAAGGGCCACCAGGGCGGCCTCGGGGTCGAGGGAAGCGTACAGCGAGCCAAGCACCCTGGCCAACTGCGCACAGTTCACCGGAAGCGTTGTCAGGGCCCTTGCCGCAGCCGAGGCCACGCCGGTGTCGGTGGAGCGGAGCATCGAGAGCACATCCTTGGTGGCGCGGCCCAGGTCGAACGCGCCGCAGAGCTCCAGGGCGGTGGCCTTTACGTTGTCCGGACGCGATGTGAGAAGCACCGCCAGCCGCGAGCCCAATGTCTGCGGGGCAATGACCGACAGTGCGGAGGCAATGCGCAGGAACGAGTCGTCGGAGGCGTCCTTGGACGCGAGCAGCTTCATCAGGAACTCGGCCTTGTCAGGCGGCAGGTACTTTCCGAAGAAACTGCATGCCGCTACAAGAAGGGGGCTCGCGGGTGTGGAGGCAAGTCGCTCGACCATCGCCGACAGTTTCGGGCACTCTCCGCGGGCGGCTTTGTGAAGAGATACTATTCGCAGGAAATCCGTTGCCGCGCCGATGTAGGCTGGCGACTGGGAATCGGCATCCATGCGCTTGAAAAGCAATGAGCAGAAAGAGGTTTCCAGTTCCTCGAAGCCCTTGAAGGGTGGAAGTTCCTTAGGATGGAACTCGCGAAGCCACGCGGAAGGGTCATTCCACGCAACGGAGCCGGTCTTCGCGGAGATGGAGGGCTCGGCAGCCAGAAGGAAGTCCTTCCAGGAAGTTGCCTCGGAGGGCAGTTGCTTATAAGAGCGCATGACATCGCGCGCGAACGCAAAGCCGGACTGCCCGGAAAGGTAGTACTTGTAAACGCGGGCCAGCGCGGCCTTGGAAAGCGTGGGGAGATGGCCCGATTTGCCTACTTCGGCAATTGTGGCGAGCATCAGGTTCAGGACGGTGCCGTCAATGGTCCCGGCCTCGATAGCAGCGATGGGGTCGGGAGGTGGCTCGAACGAGCCCGGCGGAGTCGGTGCGACCTCGGGGCCGCCGGTGAACAGCGCCGATACGACCACTATCACCACGGCCAGCAGGGCCAGGCCTGCGACGATCAGGACTCCCCTGCGTGCGGTGCGGCGGTCGTCCTGGTGGTACTTGTCCCACTTGGCCTTGCGGGAGTCATCTCTCACGCTTTATTCCTCCCGCGTATGAGCGCCAGCGCAGATTTGATATCGTCGGGAATCCGAGCATTGAAGCACAGCCTGTGCCGTGTAACCGGATGATCGAATGAAAGTCGGTACGCATGAAGGCACACGCGGCTGATAACCGGGTTGTCGGAGGGGAACGAGGCCTCGGCTCCGTAGGTTTCATCGCAGAGCAGCGGGTGGCCGCGATACTTCATATGAACCCTTATCTGGTGCGTCCTGCCGGTCAGGATATGCAGGTGAACGGCTGAGAACTCGTCATAGGGAAAGCTCGACACGATTTCCGTGACAGCAGCCTTGCCCACATCCTCGCGCACGGCCATTCGGCGGAAATCCGAGCGATGCCTGCCGATTGGCGCCTCGATTCTGTGGAGTTCGGGCGACACCGGGCCGTGAACGATGGCAAAATAGCGCTTGTCAACGGATCTGCCCTTGAACTGATCCACAAGCGACCGGTGGGCGACATCGCTCTTTGCGCATACCATAACGCCTGATGTTCCCGCGTCAAGCCGGTGAACGATTCCCGGCCTGAGCACGCCATTGATTCCCGACAGTTTTCCCGCGCAGTGGAAGAGCAGGGCATTGACAAGAGTGCCCGACAAATGGCCGCAGGCAGGATGGACGACCATCCCGGCGGCCTTGTTGATGACGATGATATCGGAATCCTCGAACAGGACTTCGAGGGGGATGTTCTCGGGGTCGGCCCGGAGTTCGACTGGCGGAGGTACCCGCACATCGATGTCGTCGCCGGTGTGCACGGATTTAGCGGGCTTGGGCACAACGCCGTTGAGGGTGATGCACCCCTGTGAAATCAGCTTCTGCAGGTAGGAGCGGGAGAATTCGTCCAGTGCGCTCTTGAGAAATACGTCAAGTCGCTCGCCGTTCGATGACTGCGGCACCACTAAAGAGTGTTCGGAAATCCACTCTTCCATAGCCGGGATGATATGCAAATCCGGTGCAGGGTCGTGTTTGCCTGGTTGGTCAACCGGGGCGGGCATCAGTTTCCGCGTCGGGGCTCGGCGCCTTGCTGGGGCGGGCGCTCCCCGTTTCTCCTGCGATCGTCGCGGACCTGGGAATTGTTTCTGCCGCTTTGTCCGTTGCGGTCGCCGTGCCGGTCATTGGGGCTGTAGTTCGGCCGTCCCCCGCCGTTCCTCGGTTGCTGGCTGCCGTTGCGGTTTTCGCTATTGCTGTTTGCAGGAGGAGCGGGTGGAGGGGCGGAGGGCATTTCAACAGGATAGGGGTCTTCGGGCTCGTCGGGCGTCTCCGTGCGCGGCGTTCCGGCATCGGGGTTGTCCATATTGATGTCGAGCAGCGAGTCAAGTTTCTCCGGGGAAATCTGCTTGGCCTCGGCCTTAATGGTGGCGGTGCGGGCCCGATGCTCTTCGGTTATGGATGCAAAAATCGCGCAGCCGCGCCACTCGAATCCGCAACGGTCAATGAAATCGTTGACGTTGCGCCAGCAGAGGCGGGGCGCTATGCAGCGCGGGTCGCCAGTGTAGAGGAACGGGCAGTAGGTGCTTATCTTCAGGTCGGTAGGCGCGGTTTCCTGTGTCATATATCCTCGCCTGCGATTATAGCCCCTTTTCTTCGTCGGCAAAGGCTCCGATTTGCATAACCTGCTCAATGGGATACCATATTGATATGACTCTAAGAGCAATTGCCTGCCTTTTTCTCGCAATGACCATCGCGCTATGCGCGGTCGCCGAGGAACAGAGCGACTCGATGGTCACCCCGGAGATACGCAGGGCGATTGACGAGGGCCTGGATTACCTGGCGTCGCGAGTCGGGCCTGACGGCTCGGTCGGCACCGCTTCCTCGCCCATAGCTGTGACGGCGCTGGCCGGTACGGCTTTTCTTGCCGGGGGCTATGTCCCCGGAAAAGGGAAGTATGGCCGGGAACTTGACAAGATCAAGGACTACATCCTTTCCTGCGTCCATGAGACATCGGGCTACGTTTCGTCCAGCAGGTTCGGCGGCAATATGTACTCCCACGGGTTTGCCACGCTTTTCCTTGCCGAAGCCTACGGCATGACCCCCGATCCGCGTGTCGAGGAAGCGCTCCGCAAGGCCGTGAAGCTGATAGAGCAGTGCCAGGGCGACCTCGGTGGCTGGCGGTACGATCCGAAGCCGTCTGAATCGGACATTTCAGTGACCATCTGCCAGGTGATGGCTTTGCGCGCCGCACGTAATGCGGGGATCCCCGTCGATCAGAAGGTTATCGAAAAGGCTCTGGAATGCGTGAAGTCCTGCCAGAACACCGACGGGGGTTTCAAGTATATCGCGGGTCAACAAGGCGGCTCGGCATTCCCAAGATCCGCGGCGGGCGTGTGCATCCTGTACTACGTGGGCGACTATGGCTCGTCTGAGATCACTGCGGGCCTGAAGTACATTGCACAATCGCTTCCGGGAGATCAAAGAAGCGACATTTCCAGCCATGTGTGGTATGGTTACTACTACGCAACGCAGGCGATGTACCAGGCGGGCGGCGAATACTGGAACAAATGGTATCCCGCCGTCTGCAAGTGGGTACTGACGCAGAGAGACCGGAACGGTTCTTACCGGGACAGCTCCTACGGCAGCGATTACGCAACGGCCATGGCCACGATCATTTTGCAGGTTCCCCTGTGCTACCTGCCAATTTTCTCGAGGTGAAATGAAGTACATCATATTCGCGCTGCTGCTGACTTCAGTCGCGATTGGCAGTCTTGCTTCTGCCGACAAGCTCGTCCCCGCCCTGTGGAAGGGCGCCCCAACCGCCGGAACCGACGGCGCCAGGTACGTTGCGTTGTGCGGTGACCTTGAGAGCGCGATTGATTTGTTCGCGAAGAAGGACCCGCGACTGACGCGCGTATGTACCGCTGCGGAATCGCAGTGCGTCGAGCTTATTGCCAACCATTCGTTTTCGTCGGACCCCGAAGGCTACGTGCTGCTGTCCCGCATCAGGTTCTGGATGCTGCTCTTTTGCGGCCGGTACGGCGAAGCGAATGCAGTGGCGGCCGACATGGCAACGCGCACGAAGGAACCCCGCTACCTTCTTTGGAGCGCCATCGCCTCCGAAAAAGGCGGACTGGCAATTGCGGGGACAAAGGAACTTCTTTCTGATCCCGCCGTGGCACTGGGCGTCGCACAATTCTGTGCGATGATTGGCAAGCCTGAAAGAGCGGCGGAGATATCCCTTGCCGTATGGAACTGCGAGCCCGTCAGGTCCGCGCTGCGCAGAGAAGCTGCACTGACGCGGGCAAATGCACTGTATGTGCTGTTCCGCGACCGGCTGGCACTCCGTTTCCTGCACGCGACTTTTACTGCTCTGCCATCTTCGGATAGGGCTTCGTTCGCTGAACAGGCACTGGCCCTCCCGGTTGTGAAGGACTCCGAAATCCGCCGCCTCCTCTGGGGTGCGTTGCGCGAAACCGGCTCATTTGACCAGGCGATTGCGGGTGCAAAGGCAGCCCTTGCCAAGGGCGATGTGACGGCCTACGCGCAGATTGCGCTCGCCGTGTATGACATCAGTTCCTCTCCGGGCTTCGATGTTTCGGATGTCATCAACGAACTTGGTCATGCCGGGACCATTGGATTATTGCGCTCCTTCGACGACTCGTGCAGGCGCGAAGGCGAATTTCACTCCGCCCTTATCAGCGCGTTTCTGGAATGCAGGGACTTCGAGCGTTCGGCATACTGGCTCGCGCGGTCGTTTGACGCTGCCCCTGGCACGGCGCCGGTGTTTTGCAGAATGTATGCTGAAGGCTGCAAGCAGGCTGGCGTGCAGGCTACTTTGAACACGGATGGCTTGTCGCCATTGGCGCGGGCGTTCTTTGCCCTTTCGGAAGGCGATATGCCCAGGCTTGAACTGGCCGTGCGCGAAATTCGTGCTCGCGAGCCCGACAGTCCGTTCGCTCTCCTTGCACCGCTGGCGGCTGCCGTGCGAAGGGGCGACAGCATTGCGATTACCCTCGATGTTCTGGACACGCTGATGGAGAAGTCCAAACCGGATGCCGAATGGCTGGCGAATTTCGAATGCTCCGCGGTTGCGCGGCACCTTGTTGCGGGAACCGAAGGCGATAGTGCGAAGATGGCTGCCCTTGTCGAGAGAATGGCCACGCGGATATGCGGGGGTGTCGACGACCCTCCAACGACGGCGCTTCAATTCTGTGCGATTGCAGGCTCGGATAGGCGGCTTGAGGGCGAATGCGTTGCGCGTCTGATGACGGCCGCATTTGAAAAAAATCCCGGCACGCTGCCTATGTGGTATGCTGATGTTGTGTGCGGCAAGCTGATGCCCTTGGTTGGCAAGCCCGAACTCATCGGCAGTGTAAAGCGTTTGCTTCTCACATTTCCCAAGCACGCTGAGCTGCACCTTGTTCTTGGCCGTCTGTTACTTTCCGCTGGTTTAATGCAGGATTCCCGTGCAGAACTGGAGACTGCTTTTGCTCTTGGCGACACGCGCGTTCGCGCAGCCGTCGAAGATGTGTTCAGGACGAATTTCCCCGTGAAGGAGGAAAACTAATGACTACGAGACAGCGTCTTATCCTGGTGCTTCCGTTCATCGGTCTTATGTTCTTGTCCGGCTGCCTTTGTGTGGCCGCTGCCGCAGTCGGTGGCGTTGCTTACGTCAAGGGCGCGGCAATCAGGACATACAGCTATCCAATTACAGATTGCAGGCCTGCAGTTGCCCATACGTTCGGAGTCCTTGGCTTGACGATCGATACACAGGAAGGCGATAACCTTTCCTATAAGTTCGTCGGCACTACCGGTTCCGACGGCGCCATCGAGGTCCTCCTTAAGGCAAAGAACGAGACCACCACGGAAATCTCCGTGCGCTTTGGCGTCTTTGGGAACAAGGGTAAGAGCACGCGATTCCACGAGGAATTGATGAAGGAACTCGACTAACCACCAGGAAGACACCTTGAAGCGCCAAGCGGCTTCAGCGGGAGCAACATGAGTAACGTTCGAGCGCTGATACTGCGCACATCAGGGACAAACTGCGACTTCGAGATTCAGTATGCCTTTGAGAATGTCGGCGCGACAGCAGACCGAATACACGTGTCAGAATTGATCGAGCGAAGGGCGAGGATATCGGACTACGATATCCTCGTTCTTCCAGGCGGCTTCTCCTACGGCGACGATATCGCGGCCGGGCGGGTGCATGCCAACGAGTTGCACTTCCTGCTGCGGGCCGAGATTGACCAGTTTCTGAAGCAGGGCGGCCTTGCTCTTGGCGTGTGCAACGGCTTCCAGTGCATGGTCAAGATGGGGCTCTTGCCAACCGTCACCCCTGACCCTTCGCACCAGCGTTTCTCATTGGTGGACAACGAGTGCGGGCGGTTCGAGGACCGATGGATTCGGCTCAAGGCTCTTCCCGGTCGTTGCGTGTTCGTGCGCGAGGAAGAGATTGTCGAAATGCCCGTTGCCCACGGCGAAGGCCGATTTGTTGCGACCGATTCCAAGCTGATTGACGGGCTGTTCGATTCAGGGCAGGTTGCATTCCAGTACGTCAGCGCCGGTGGCACAACAGCACAGTACCCCGACAATCCCAATGGTTCGTACCGCGGAGTGGCGGGCGTCTGCGATGAAACAGGGCGCATACTTGGTCTTATGCCTCATCCCGAGCGGCACATCTCTCCGTTCTCCCACCCGCGTCATACCCGAGAAGGACTGAAGAAGGAAGGAGACGGGGTGCGGTACTTCCGCAACGCCGTCGAATACGTTCGCAAAGAGGTTCGTTAGTGGGCGAGCTTTGGGTTGGCTCGACTCCTATAGGCAATCTGTCCGACGCATCCCCCCGACTTCGTGAGGCTATCGAAAAAGCAGACCTTATCGCCTGCGAGGATACCCGCGTGTGCGCATCGCTATGCGCTGCCTTGGGATTGCGTTACCGGCGGATGGTCTCCTATTACGAGCAGAACGAGAGGCAGCGTTGCGATGAGCTCGCCGGGGAATTGGCCGCGGGGAAGACTATCCTGCTGCTTTCCAGCGCAGGAACGCCGCTTATCTCCGATCCCGGTTACCACATCGTGAAACGTGCCGTGGAGGAAGGCGTAAGGGTCAGCCCGATACCGGGGCCTTGCGCTGCCATTGCCGCGTTGTCGTGTTCGGGTCTGCGTGTTGACAAGTTTGCATTCCTTGGGTTTCCCCCGCGCAAGCCGGGCAAACTGCGTTCGTTCCTGACGAGTCACGCTGGTTTCGACGGGACGCTGATAATGTACGAATCAGCCAACCGGGTTGCGCGCCTGGCAACCGCCGCATACGAAGTGTTCGGGCCGGTACAGGGCGTCCTTGGCCGGGAGATCACAAAGCTCCACGAGGAGTTCATCCGGGGAAATCTGCGCATGCTCGCCGCCGAATTGGAGGCGCGTCCGAACCTCAAGGGCGAATGCTGCCTGATGATCGAACTGCGCGAAGACAATGCTGGTGTCGGCCTGGAAGCCGAGTCATAACCCCAAAACAAGCCCCTTGCATTTTTCTTAAATTGTGTAAAATATGCCCTCGCAATCGGTCGCAGGGCAGTTGATCTGTTGCAGCGATGCAAGTGGCGGAGGTTTTCCTGCGTTCCCCGACTGCAATCAGGAGGACGAATGCCCAGGGTATCTCCGGATCCGCGACCTCTTCAGCACAAGAAGGTTTTCACAACCGGCGAAGTTGCGAAGCTGCTTTGCGTCAGCCAGATGTCCGTCATCAAGTGGTTCAACGATGGCCGAATGAAGGGCTACCGCATTCCTTACTCCAAGGATCGCCGCATTACACGCGAGAATCTCATCGAGTTCATGAAGACGAACCATGTACCCGATGAGGTTTTCATGGACATACGCACCAATATTCTGGTCGTTGATGACGACCCGACTATCCGGAGTGCGGTCCAGGTAATCTTCGAAGATGACCACGAGTACCACGTGGAAAGCGCAGTGACCGGCTACGAGGCCGGAGTCAAAGTTGCGCGGACCGAGCCCGATGTACTGGTGCTTGACGTCATGCTCTCCGACATGGATGCCCGTGAACTGGTCAAGCGGATTCGTGCGGACGAAAAGCTGAAGCACACACGAATACTCGGCATCAGCGGCTTCTTCAAGCAGGAAGACCTCTCAGCCCTCAAAGCAGTGGGCTTTGACGATTTCCTCTTTAAGCCGTTCACCGCAGCCCAGTTGAAGGAAAAGATCGTAGCGCTGACCGCCGACTAACTAACTACCTGTCATCATGGGAACGCTGGAGACGAAGTTCTTCAGCGCATCGCTGTGTGTTATTCTGTCCGGTTAAGGGTCTGAAAGCGAGGAAAAATGGAATTCCTGGCCCCGTATCACCTGTGGATTGCATTAGTGATCTTCATCGGCACATACGCGATCATCGCGTCCGAGAAGATCCATAAGACGGCCATCGCGGTCTTCGGCGGATCGCTGATGCTCCTTTGCGGGGTTATCTCGCAGGGAGAGGCCTTTCACAGCGCAAACTTCGAGCAAGTTGATGTCGTCCAGATCGAGTACACCCTGAGCGAAAAGGGAACGACCGCGTTTCCGCAAATCCCCCTTGCCCAATACAACCATTCGTATCTGCAGATTTCCCGGGACAAAGAGGTAAAGATCAACCTGCTCGATGGTCCCCTGGATGGCGACCCGCTCAAGGGTCCGACCAATGCGGAAGCATGGCAGGTCAAGTTCCACAAGAACAACCCGATGAGCGCCGCTTATTTCGAGGTCAATACCGCTGGCGGCATCAAGATAGTGCCCATTGACCGGCTTATTGGAGGTGTTGCCTCGGCGCCGGATTCCGGATGGCTCTCAGCCGAAGAGTGCAAGGAAATCAAGAGCTTCTGGAAATTCGAGGGCGAAGGCGCGCGAGTCCATTCCCCGACGATGATGACCTACGTTGTGATGATTCCGGGAGTTGACCAGGTTCGGTACGCCAAGTTCCAGGTCAATCGCGTTATGAGCACAGCGAACTTCCGCGAATACAAGACATTCACCACCGTCGTGTCCGAGACAGGGCAGGCGGCGTCGGGTGTTGTCGAGAAGAAGGAAGAAGACGGCACCGTCGTCCGCGAGACCGCCACCGTCACACCTAACTACGTTGAAGTGGTTGACTGGAACGTGATCATCCTGCTGGCTGCCATGATGCTTATCGTTGGCATCATGCGGCACTCCGGCATATTCCAGTACATCGCCATCAAAGCCGCTCATATGTCAAAAGGCAACCCGATTTCGATCCTCCTGTTGATGGCGACCTGTACCGCATTCCTGTCAGCTTTCCTGGACAACGTGACCACGGTCGTGCTTACGGTGCCCGTTACGATCACTGTTGCCCGGACCTTGAAGATCAACCCGATCCCGATGCTGATCGCGCAGATTCTGGCCTCGAACATCGGCGGAACCGCGACCCTCATCGGCGATCCGCCCAATATCATGATCGGCTCTGCCACGATGAATACCCCTCATCCGCTCGGATTCATGGAGTTCATCGTAGAGCTTACGCCTGTTGTGGTTGTCATTTTCATCGCCACCGCTATCTGCTTCTACTTTATCTGGCGCAAGTCGTTCAAAGTCGCCGACGAAGATAAGGCCAAGATAATGGCGATGGATGCGAGCAAGGCCATTACGGACAAGGGCATTCTGATCAAGTCGTTGTTCACCTTGACGCTCGTGATGGTCGGTTTCTTCCTGCACGGAATGCTCCATCTCGCCCCCGCCACCATCGCATTGTTCGGCGCGGGCCTTCTCTTCGTGCTTGTGCGCCCCAATATGGAAAAGACGTTCCACGATGTGGAATGGCCAACCCTGTTCTTCTTCCTTGGCCTTTTCATCATCGTCGGCGGTTTGCAGCGGGTCGGAATGATCGCATGGATAGCCGATCAACTGCGCATCCTGTCGAACAATCAGTTGTCCGTCGCTACCTACCTGATTCTTTGGGCCAGCGCGTTCCTGAGCGCGGTGATTGACAACATCCCGTTTGTGGCGACGATGATCCCCATCGTAAAGCAGATGGGCGCGGAGATCACCCACACTACGGGCATGGACAGCAAGACGACGATGGACGCCATGTGGTGGGCATTGTCTCTGGGCGCGTGCCTCGGCGGGAACGGAACCGCCATTGGCGCTTCCGCGAACGTTGTTACCATAGGCATTGCCGAGAAGGAAGGCTACCACATCTCCTTCATGAAGTACTTGAAGTACGGCT
>JBAZOJ010000079.1:0-13208 GCA_041648755.1 Candidatus Brocadiia bacterium | reverse complement strand
GTCCTTTTCTCGGCGGGTTTCGTCCTCTATGCCATCCGCGAGGAGACTGCATAGTTTTGCGGTCACTAGACCGTTAAACTGTGAGAAAAACCTGTCCATGTAGGCCTGACTTGCTTTGGTCCACTGTTCCATAAGCAGAACGCCAGCTTCGTTCACCTCACGCTGCTTTGCCTTAATGTTTACGCTAACTATCGACGTGGCCACACTCCGGAATCGGAAGAATCCGATGCTCTGCGCGCTACGCAAGCGGTCCTTCTCGTGCTGGAGAGCACCGTAGACCTTACGAAACGACTGCGCCAGATCATCCAGCTTGTCCACAATATCTTTGAAATCGAGGTCCTCCCAAGACGGTACTAACAGGGATTGCCCGACAGTGGTCAATTCCCGAGCCTTGCCAAGCAGTCGCCCTTTGAGCGCCATGCGCCATGCAACAGCAGAAGCTACGCCGAGGTCATTTCGCACTCCTTCCGCCATAGTAGCAATTGCCGAGGTGGATTTGTCAATTTGGTCTTCTGGAACGGCCCTGCCGATTACTCTATCATCAGCGGCCATCTTGGTCAGAAAACGCCGAATATCTCCTTGCTTGACCACGAGTTCAGCAGCCAAGTCCTCCGAACTAAAGGTTGAGGAGAAATCCCTTACTCTAGACTCCTCCTTGCTGACAAAACGAGGTATGTTGTTTCCGCCAAGTTTCAGAGCCGATAAGGCTTCTTCGACTCTGGACTCTCCGGATCGTGATGTCCCTAATTCGCTTTCAAGAAGCCTTGCGGAAAGCAAATACGAAGCGATTCGGCAGAGTTCATCTCGGCATGTAGCGACTTTCGCAAGACCACATGAAGAATACCTTCGGGAAAACTCCTGTACGGATGCTCTTGCGCTTCCACTGGGATGCCACATTCCCATCAAGCCTATCGCCTGGTTCGCCCGAATAGCGCGTTTGGCCGCTGCCAACGTACTGCCCGCGCATTCAAGATACAGACAATCAGCAACCATTTGCGACACTTCGAAGGAGCTATTTACTGGCTGCTTGCCACCATTGCCAATCAAATAGCAGACAGAAAACGGCGGGCCCTTGATGGGCTTGTTAGGATAGCCGGTTGCCTGGTCCCACACTGGGTGGAAATACCCCGCCGTGGGTCCCTTGGTCGTCCTCTTTGCATCTCCATCTTTCGGCGGCTGGGAGTAGAATTCCAGTTCAGACAGAGAGCCATAGCCGTTAGCCAGAAGACTTGTTTTCGCCACGGTATCCCCGACTGCGGCCTGCTTACACTCGGTAATGACATCCGGCATCATCAGGTAGAGGACGATTTCTTGGATATTGAACAGTTGTGATTCGCGCAAGCACTTGGCAAGGAAAGCCACATCGAGAAACATCCCTGAACCAGTTCCGCCAGCCAACGAGCATACAATTACGATATCGGCCTCTCCTGCCGAAAGGCAGTCAAAACCATTCTCGCGCGCCTTCTTAACGCTCTCGGACTCCCTGATGCTGCCCAGCTTCTTCTCAATCTCGCTCCTGATCCTCCCAAAGTGATGGAAAAATTGTAGCCTGCCCAAAGGGCGGACATGCCGCGCACCAGTCATGAGTGCTTCGTTGTGTATTCCCTGAAGTTCATCCACGGGAAGCCAAGAAGAGACATTCGGGTAGTTCTTGGGCGCGCTGAAATATTGAGCCAACTGTTCGCTGCTCATCTTCAGGTCAACAATCTCGTCAGGGCGGAACTTGACCGACTTCACGAAGAAGTCTTCCTGAGCGTAACCGCTTATGTAATTCCGCTCGGTATCGGAGTCAAGCCAAAGAAATCCCAGCGTCGGCCAGTTGTCAAGTTGCCCCCCCAGCTTGCTCCAGAGTATCTTGCGCAGCCGAAGCAGGACCTCTTTTCCGGTCCCCCCGAGGCCAATGTATAGGGTTGGTCGAAGGGAATTGTCTTCGATGCTGCAGGCATGGTGTTGGTTCTGCTGCCCATCATTCTCCTCTTTTACTCATGTGGCGGAGGCTCACAACTAGAACCATGAGTAACCTGCAAGCGGTTTCCAGAAGGCCAGAACCAGAATTGCGCCCACTAAGGCAAGCGCACAGAAAACCATCAACCAGCGGAGATACAAATCGGAGATGTCAGCAGGCAATTCTGAAGATCTCCCCACTTCAGCACCAAACGAAGCCTCAGTCCAAATGTAGATAGAGCCGAAGACCATTAACAACACAAACAGGATTGTCGCCGGAAACCAAGAATTGCCCATCTTGCCTCCCTTTTCGCTTGGAACATGCCTTCCGCCCTTGTTTTCTTCCTGCGGACCCTTTTGATGCCCGCTACGACTTTGGAGGAGCTGTCTGCTGTGGCTCCTTGCCGGACTTCTTCCGAAAGGCAATGAACTTTTGGACAAGAATCTCGAAACGCTTGACGTAGCTGGCCTGATCGTTGACACTTCGACTGAGCAACTCAAAAGTCAGGAGTTGCTGATCGGCACTATTTGGATTGGCCTCCGCGAATCGGCGATTCCGTCTGCGCTCCAAGTCAAAAGCTTCCAGAAACTCGCGGACCTCAGGCCCGGAACCAAATGTGCGGATGAACCAGTAGTAGAGGGGTACAGAACCTTGGGATGACAACAGAACATCCTTGTCTCCGAACACCCGCCTCATTTGGTTGAGGCCGATGCCGACTCTGGCCCCGGCGCGTTCGAGATCCGGATTCTCCGCGCGCACGCCCTCCTCTACAAATCGATCCAATTGGACCTTCTTTGTGTCCACCAGCTTCCCTCTGTATTCAAGCAACAGAATTTTTGCTGTGGCGTTCTTGTCTTCACCGCGCTTAGCGGAAAACCTCGCGCACTCTGTGAAGAACGGGTGCTCGGAGAGGGTCCGGACAATCGCGGGCACTAGTCCTGTCATCGCGTTCCGCACCTCCGCTCCTGTAAGCGGCTTGCTGGAATTCAAACGCACAAACAAGTCATTGATCTTTGCTTCGTCATCCGTGATGACACTCATGACATGGAGGTTAAACTCCCGGAACCTATCGGCAATCTTCGGTTGCTTCGAACTGAGATCTGAGTAGGAAAGCCCGCCAAGCCGCATGGCAGGATCAGAGAAAAGCACAAAATCGTCATTCAGGGGAAACTTGTCATCTCGGAAAGCAAAGATCGCCTCCAGCCGTTGCCGTCCATCTATGACGGCATAGGCGGTTCGGGATGCGTTCAACGGGGAGTTGAAGATCGTAAAATCCGCCAAGTAGATCTTCGGGATGTCGTATTCGTTGAGAATCGAGTCAATGAGATACGCTTGCTGTGCAGGCCCCCACAAGCCGCCTCCACGCTGATATGGAGGGGCAAGGTCGATATCATCCTTCTGGGTGTACCACCATCCAATAGAGCGAGCCTCATGTGCCTTTACTCTGAACATGCTTGTTACTCCTTAAAACCGAAAAGCCGTTTGGTCTCTTTCGCGAGCCCATCAAGACCAGGGAACATCACGGCTTCGGTGAATCCGGTTGCGTACAGTTTCTGGAGGATCGAATCAACCGCAGCCTTCGGGACAACATACTTGATTATCGCCCGGTCTGAGAAGGTTTCGCTGGCAAAAGTGAGTTGCATGGCCTCTACCTTTGACCCGAAAATAGTGAACACCCCGCGTTGGGCGACGATCCGCGGACTGTTGTGGATCCCGAAAATTGCGGCAGCTAGCGCGGGAGGCTCATCATCACCTGACGGCGTATATGGCTTCAGGAGTTGGTCGGAAACGGAAAGAGGTCCCCCCTTGTATGTGACATGAGCAAACGCTCTCTCATTCCAGAGTCGGGGTGACAGTGCCCACACAGCGGGCGAAGCGGTCACATTTTTCGTCTTCGAATCCCTGTAAGCTGCCGTGAGGGCAAAAAACAAGGCCACCATTGGGTTCTCTGTCCAGTCCAGAAGTCGTGTCGGTATGCCGTAATGCTGCATGAGGAACATGGACTCCCATGTCGAAGAAGGCCGAAATGTCTGATACGGCACCGAGCGCTCAATGAATCGGTTCAATAGGTCTTGTTCGAGCTTCCGGAGTTCATCAGGGAGGTGCAGATCCGGATGCCGATACAGGCTCGGTAAGAGTGGATATGAAGCATCTCCCACCCCTCTGAACCAGTAAGGTTCCTTTGGGTCTGCGACGAGAGACTCAATCTCGCTTACAAACCCCTGCAGGGTCTGGACATGTTTCACCGAGAGCGTTGCCATGCGCTATCTCCCAAGCTTCATAGGATGCTTCCCTTAAGCCTCTACCGCGTTAGTACCCGGGCCAACCGAGAACCACATTCCTTGTAGCTCTTCGAGTCTCGAGGACTCGGTGAGCTACTTAGGGGTTTTGCCGGACTGGCGAAAAAGAAGCGAGCGCTTACTTTCCGGGCGGATTGTTCCCTCTTCCGGGACCAGAAGGTTTTCCGGTCGTGCTTGGCGCATTAGGAACTCCCTTCCCGCCGCCGCCACCGCCCTTGCCGCCGTTACCTTTTCCCATCGTAAGCTCCTTTCGGAAGCGTTTGGGTTGCCAAGCGATGTTCTTGCTGGTCGCGACACGCATGTCGCAACAGAATGAACGGGCTCGGATGGGGGTATTGTACAGTTGGGCGGGGGAAGATGCAAGGAAGTCGTAGGCGCTACGCCTACGAGTCTGTCGGCTGTCGTCTGTCGACTGTCGCTGATTTAGCAGCCGGAGCAAAGAACGCGCCGGGACGGTCGCGTCTACTTTGGCGGCCAATAACCAGCAGCCTCTGCCAAGTCGGAGCTTGGCGTTCCCAGGGGCAGGCCAGCAGTCGGAGCAAGAGCGCGCCGGGACGGTCGCGGCGATCATTGATGAATGCGGATTGATGATTGATGAATAAGAGGGCGGGGGAACCCCGCCCTCCTCACCCGATAGACGGGCGGATCACGGTGAACGCGACTACATATGAGGCCCCAATTCGCGTACATGGAGCACTTTTCGTCCATGTTCCC
Organism: Candidatus Brocadiia bacterium; assembly: GCA_041648755.1. Classification (GTDB taxonomy): domain Bacteria; phylum Planctomycetota; class B143-G9; order B143-G9; family B143-G9; genus JBAZOJ01. Next base: position 8,249 of record JBAZOJ010000079.1, on the reverse strand, counting down.
TTCGCGCACTTGATGCCCTGGTGGTTGGTTCTTCTCTTGCTTTTCCGGAACGGCCTTCGAGGCTGCTCGACGCTCGATAATTCATCATTGTGCATTGCTCATTGTGCATTTCTCGTAACCCTTCGCGCCTTGACCTTCTTCGCCGCTATTCCTTCTGGCCTCGAAAGCAGGACTTAGTTCTTACTTCGCGGCTTCGCGCCTTCGCGTGACACCGGCTTCGCCTTGTCCGCCCTCCGCGTCTCCGCGCCTCCGCGTGAGAAAGGCTTCGTCTTCTGTCTTTGGCCTCGCAAAGTCCATTCTTTTCGCGTTAATTGGCGTGCATTAGCGGATAACCTCCGTTCCTCCGGGCCTTTCGGTCAACAGCCTTGCTTCCGGAGGACTCCCAGTATAATCCCCCAACGCACCAAGCAACCCATCAAGGAGAGATCTTGAAAAAGATATTCCTCATCGTGTCCATCATCTGCGTTGTAGTGACCGCCCTCGCGTGCGGTGGCGGAGATTCCTCATCTCCCGGCACAACGACTCCCCCAACATCCGGAACGCTGACGGGTTCGACAACCCCGCCGCCGACCACAACCCCACCTCCTACCACGACTCCGCCTCCAACCACACCTCCTCCGGGCGTGGCCTCATACATCAGCGGAAAAGTAGCCCTGTATCCGAGCGGAAACCCCGCATCACTGGCAGCCGTTTATGACGAATCCGGCACACCCATAGCCCTTGTGCAGTCGGACGGCACATTCCGGTTTGCCACGAATCCGGGCACGTACTCCCTGCGCATTGCAGCGCCCGGCTATGTGCCAGCGATGATCGTTAAGACTGTCGCTCGCGGCGAGGAAGCAGCTACCGGTACGATTTACCTCCCGTTCGGCGGCTCGGCGACCGGTACGGCCTCCGCCTCGGGGTTGACACTGACGGTCGATGAAGGCGTCCAGCTCGAAATCCCCGCTGGCTCGATCCCGACCGGCACCGTTGTGTTGATTTCGCACATTCCGGCTGACACACTTGACTTCGCGGTCCCCGGCGATATCCCGCCGGTAACTGCGGTCCTCGGCGGCGCAGTGATCGAGTCCGACGCTGCGCTGACCGGAAGCGCGACCATTCGCATCGCCAATTCGAAGGGCCTCCCTGCTGGGTTCTCAGTCCCCATCGGCTACTTCAACGAAAGTACCGGCTTGTGGGAAGATGCGGGCGTCGGCATTGTGTCCGGCGACGGCGAATACATCGTGTTCACGGTTAGTCACTTCTCCACGTTCCTTGCGGGTCTGCCCGCCATTTCTTCGGTGGGCTCGGAACGGGATCTGTACGACGTCAACCTGTCCGGGGGAAATTTCCTCACCGGCGAGCCACATGTTGATGTCAACGATGGAAACCTTATGGTCGGCGTGGATCTCCCGCCAATCTTCTGCTACGGAATGGACCAGACGCTGTCCTTCCTTTACGAGACCGACTCCGTCCGCCAGAAGAGAATGCTCGAATGCACCGCGAAGGCACGTCCCGAAACGGACTCCGACGCGATGTTCGGCAGAATCAGGTTCGGCGCATTCAACCAGGTCGTCGAAGCGGTGGTGAGCGACTCGTCGGAGGCGACGATATCGAGGTCCCTCATCGATGTTATGGCCGAGGATGAAGATGGCAACAAGAAGTTGCTCGAGACGGGGCCGTATCCTTACTCGATCGCATACGCACAGTATTTCCCGGGCAAGATTGCCTCCAGCACGAACGGCAGTTTCACAAACCCGAGTGCAGGCACCGCGACCGATATCGACTCGCAGCCAGTGGCGTTCAACAAGAGTTCGCAAAGGTACGTCGCGCTGGTCAACCGCGAGAACAGCGAATTCGGCAAGGGCTGGGAGTTGGCAGGCCTCGAGCGGCTGCATCTCAACAACGAGGGGACGGCCATCGCCCTGGTCGGGCGCAAGTCAGGTCCGCCGCTTATTTTCAAGGGCGAAACCGCGAAGTTCGCCGAGAACTACTTCTACCTGATCCATCCGGATGCGGGCCCGATCACCAATTTTGCGGCTGAGTGGAACCACACTTTTGCCGTCGCAACGGACGGGGAATGGGTTTACATCGCCGAAAGCGAAAGAGACACCTGGGACTCCGCCGCGACCGTGCACATCTACAAGTGCAAGGACCCGATGGCACAGCCGATACCCGAGGGCGAGACCGATTACCCCGCGGAACCGGTTGCAGGCACGGATGTTACGGAAGTCGGCACCATTTCGCTGTTCGCACCGCACGGCGACTACATGCGCGTTAATCCCGCCACTCACGAGTTGTACTACGCGTATGGCCCTCAAATCCAGAAGCTGACAGGAACCGGCTGGGTCACAGTCGTCAACATGACTTCCTACGGTTCGGATGTCAATTACTCTCCGAACTTCAAGTTCGCCCCGAATGGCGATATGTACGCCACTTCCCAGACCGGCATCTACTACATGAAGAGCGGCGAGACCACGATGACCCAGGTCGCCTCGGAGACCTCGGCAGCCGGCATTGGAGTGGACAACCTTGGATACTTCTACTACGCGACCTGGACAGGCGAGTTGTACAGGGGATCCCTGGACCAGGAAGGCACCCCGACCGTCGAGAAAATCGGCGGTGGCGGGACCGAATCCCCAAGCGCGGTCAAGGGCGTGAAACTTGCCGACGCTGCATTGGACACGATCCGCGATATCACGTTCAATACCGCTAACGAGATGTACCTGCTCGCGTTCTCCTACCTGCTGAAGGTGGATGTCGAGGGCACTATTTTCAAGATGTCCCGCAACGGCTCGTACTACTTGAGCAGCACCCAGCGGGTACCCCTCGAAGACGCAGCAATGATGGAAACGTCGAGCATGTCGATCGGAGCCAACGATGTCATTTACATCAGCGGAATCGGCCGATTCTCGATGGTGCGCATATGGAACAAGGTTGGCAATTTCTGGCGCGCACAGGACTCGAACGACCTCAAGATAACCCGTGAGGAAACAAAGTACGTCCGAACGGGCTCGCAAACGGACACCTACGAGTACGATCTCGATGGTTACCTGACGAAAATCATCTACGCCAACGGCCAGGAAGTAACGGTCACTTACGAGAGTCGCCCGGACAGCCTGGGCCAGCGCATCTCGAGCTGGAACATCAAGGGCGGCATCTATTGGACATTCACATACACGTCGAGCGGGGTCTCCATATCCGACTCCGTCGGCCGCACATCGTACTTCACCATCAACAACGGCAGACTGGGCACTATCGAGACTCCGCCCGCGGTTACATCCACGTTCGAATACAATGCGGACGGCCTTCTCACCCGGAAGACCGGACAGCTCGGAAACCATGTCGACTACACGTATGATGAGCGGGGATTCGTCCGCACAGTCCAGTACAACAACGAGTACACGCAGACAATCACCGAAGACGGCTTGGACGGGCTGATCAACGAGTTCTCAGGCAGCGGGACATGGCCGAACCTGGCGCCCTCCATCAGCACCAGCACGGCTTCCTTCAGCGGAGACAACGAGCCCGCCACAACGTTCACGCGCAAGGGCCTTACGCTTGAGGTCGAGAAGAACGGCAAGAAAGTCACCAAGGAGTTCAACGAAAATGGAGCCCTTGAGAAGGCGACCTATCCCGATGGCAAGGTTGTCACCTATTCGTACAACTCCGTTGATGGTCGTCTGACGTCCATCACCAACAATCTGAAGGGCGAAATCTGGACCATCACCTACAACACCAAGGGCCAGATGGAGAACGTGGACAATCCGATTGGCGTGCGCCGCTATTTTGGCTACGATGACAATGGACGGCTGACCGGAATCACAACCGGCTCGGACACCATAAGCATCACATACGACCCCGACACCGGCGCCCCACTGAAGCAGCAGCGTAACTACACGGATGAGATCGTCGCCACATACGACGGACTCGGAAGAATGACCAGCATCACCCGGGACGGCGCGAAGATCGACTACACCTATAACGTATTCGGGCTCGTGGAGACCAAGTCGGACGGACAGGACTCGACGAGTTACTCCTACAACTCGGCAGGCTATCTGACGGGTATGAGCACGACGGCCTCGTCACATTCTCTCACCGTTCAACCCCTGCATAGAAGTGTGCTGGTGGGCGGGTATATCCCCGCGTTCGTCATCACCGGGATAACCAAATCCACGGGCTCGGCGACGTTTGCATACGACGCGTTTTACCATTGCGTCGGCATTTCGTCCTCGGACGGCACCTTCACCGCGGAATACCTGCCAAACGGGCTTCCCACTGTGTTCAATATGCCCGGTTCCGGCGCGTTCGAGTTCGATTACGACGATAACGGCAAGTGCATCTCCCGCAGCATCAACGACGGCTCGATTGCCAGAAGCAACACGTTCACATTTGATACAAACGGGAATATGACCTTCGCAGGCGACGGAGCAGGCAACGATGTCATATTCGGGTATGATTCGTCCGGCAACATCACGTCGTCGGAAAGTCGCCCGACCGGAGGCCAAGCGCCAATGGGAGTCATCCACTACAACACTTCAAACGATCGCTTGACCGCGATGACCACGCCCGACAACATGACTTATCACTTTTCACAGGCCGGCTTCGAGATGCGGGTTGACAACGTGTCCATAGACGGCATCACCGGCACCGACATCAGCCGCGACAGCAAGGGCTATATCACCCAGCTCAACTACATTATGACTGCATCGATCTACAACCGTAACCAGAGGGGCCAGATCACTGCCTTCTCGTCGCCGGTGTCAGGCGGAGTGCTTTCCTACAACCGCTATACCTGCACGAGTTTCAGCGACCGTTTCGGCGGGCATGCCGTGGGCAACGACTCCGCAGGCCGGGTGACCTCCATAAGCCATCCCGTTACCTACCCCGGGCCCAGTGAATCCTATGCCTACGACGGCAACAACAACCGCACGTACTCGCATCTGAATGGCTCGGCCGCGTACAACGGCGACAAGCTGATGGCGGACGCGAAGTATAGCTACGGCTACGATCCTCGCAACAGGCTTACATCCTGCTCTCCGGTGGATGGAAGCAACGTATTGCGCCTTTACGGCTATGATTCCGAAAGCAACCTCGTCAGCGTCACGATCTACAACGGCGTTGACGTGGAGTCCGGAGTAGCGAAGACCGTTTACTACAACTACAACGCATTCGGCCTTCGCACCCGCAAGTACGTCGCCGACGGCGGCACGGAACTGTACATGTACGACAAGTGGGAGAGGCTCGTGTACGCCAACAACGGAACGGTCTCGATGTCCGTTGCGTGGAGCGGTGACGCAAGCTGGCCGATGTTCATGTACACATCGGCGGGCATCTACCATTTCGTGATGGACCCGTTCCACAACGTAATCGGGCTGTACACTCCGGCGGGAGTTGCAGCGCAGTACGCCTACGACGCCTACGGTAACATGGTTGAAAACACCGACGGCGGGATATGGAATCCCTTCCGTTTCGCCGGAGCCGAATTCGACGCCGACACCGGGCTGTACTACATGAAGCACCGCTGGTACGACCCGAAGACCGGCCGTTTCCTGACTCCGGACCCCTCGATGTACCGCAACTCGCTGAACATGTACGCTTACGCTTCGGGCAACCCGCTCCGATACATTGACCCGACCGGTATGGGCGATGAAGACACCTACGAAGATGACTTCTTTGCCGATCCGAACGCAAGCATCGGGAACGCCAGCGGCTCGATGGACCTTGGCTCGCCGAATCTCGTGGATTCGACGCGCACGCAGATCTTCCTTGAGGACATGCAGGATCTCACCGATGACGCGGTAGGCGCAGGAGCCAAGTACGGGCTGGACAAGGGAATCGAGTCTGCCGGGCAATGGGCCATAACAAAGTGGGGCCAGACGGCAGTGGAGAAGGCGATCCAATACGCTCCGAGCATTGCGCCGAAGGCGCTTGCTCTTGGCGGACGCGCGGTCCCGATAGTTGGCTGGGCGTTCCTTGCCAAGGACGTTCTGGATGTAGCGGCATACGGCTACGGACAGTACGAGTACTGGCGCTGCCGCCCGTAATCGGGTTCACCGACTGATATGGAACGGCCTCGGCGAAAGCCGGGGCCGTTTGTTTTTGGGGGGAGGGGGAATGAGCAATGATGACCCTCCTTCGCCGCGCCTACTGAGGGCAAGATGAACAATGATGAATAGAAGAGCGGCCAACAGCCAGGGCGAACACCCGTGTACCTTCAGGGGCAGGCTGGGCCGGTATCGCCGTCCTCACCCGACGGACGGGCGGATCCCGATGAACGTGGTCCTCATCCGAAACGGACGGATCGCGTTGAGCGCGACTATGCGAGCGGCGGATTCTCCGCTGGCTGAGCCTTCTTGCAGGCGAGCTTTGCGGCCTCGACGGCTTCAATAAAGCCAATCATGACCTCGACATCCGAGCCCTTGATCTTCGCGACGATTCTCTCCCTGCCGTAGGATGTTATTACCAGGGCCGTGGTCTTCGTCAAGTCGGTTACCATAAAAAACAAGAAGCCCACGATTGCCCCCAGCAGAATGGGCCGAGGGAAGGGGATCCAATACGGGTACATGAACACCAATGCCAGAAACAGAAGGGCTCCTGCCTCAACAATCACGCGCACATTCTTAAGCCGGGCAATCTTGCACGAAACGACCGACTCGAGCGGCATGGAAAAATACATAAGGTCTTGGCCTGCATCTTGTGCGAAGCACACCTTGGCTGCGGTCAAAGTCAAGGTGCCGTGTCTTGTCTTGAGGACTTTCTCGACAATTGGTGCCATACTTCTATCCTTCCCTGTGCACTACAGCGACAATCGCCATCCTCACCCGAAACGGACGGATCGCGTTGAGCGCGACTATGCGAGCGGCGGATTCTCCGGGGGCTGAGCCTTGGTGAGGAAGGCCAATTTTGCGGCGTCAACGGCATTGGCAAAGTCCTTCAGCGTCTCGAAATCAGATCCGGGAATGTCCGCGACAATCTGCTGCCTGCCGTGTGCCTTAATGTACAGAACCGGACGCATGGTCCTGAACTGGATGAGGAGCATCAGCAACTGGACGAAGATCACGGCAAAGGCTAGCGTTATCTGATCCAACAGGATCAAAATTATGGCGGGGACTATCAGGAAGATCCCGAATATCAGCAATGGCTCATATGGCTTCATCGCGATCTTGCACGAGTCAACTGATTCGATTGGCATCGAGATGTACTGCGGTTTCCCCTGACTGCCATGCTCCAGCCTTAGACCGGATGCAGACAAGGTCAAGGTGCCGTGTTTGGTCTTGAGGACTTTTTCGACAATTGGTGCCATACTACTTCCTTTCCGCGTGCACTACAGCGATAATCGATGTTATGCGAGCGGCGGGGTTTCCGCTGGCGGAGCCTTCTTGCAGGCGAGCTTTGCGGCCTCGACGGCTTCGATGAAGTCAATCACGACCTCGACATCCGAGCCCTTGATCCTCGCGACGATTCTCTCCCTGCCGAAGGATGTTATTACCAGGGCCGTGGATTTCGCCCATGAGGTCACGAAGGATAGGGACGCCCCCAGCAGCACGGCCCACAGGCAATGGTAGATCGGATACTTACACCAGGCCCATGCCAGCAACAGCGTAATGAGCACTCCTGCATAAACCATCACGCGCACATTGGGAAGCCGGGCAATCTTGCACGAATCGACCGATTCCAGCGGCATGGAAAAATACATGAGGTCTTCGCCTGCATCTTGTGCGAAGCACACTTTGGCTGCGGTCAAAGTCAAGGTGCCGTGTTTTGTCTTGAGGACCTTTTCATTGGGCGCTGCCATATCAGTTCCTCCCAGCAAGCCGCGACCGTTTGGCCGCAGCACACGGATATCATATACAGGCGACGGACGGAAGCAAGGAGACGTTGCACGCAACGATTGCGTGCAGAGGCCGGAGACTGTAGGCCGGAGGCTGGTGGCCGGAGGTAAAACAGCAGCCGGAGCAAGAACGCGCCGGGACGGACGCGGCGATCATTGATGATTGCGGATTGATGATTGATGAATAAGAGGGCGGGGGAACCCCGCCCCTACGAAGAACGGCCCTTCAGGCCAATTGCCATCCTCCTTCGCCGCGCCTCCGGAGGACAAGCGCCAGACGAGTGCGTGGCGCTCTCGGGGGTAGGGCCTAATACCATTGACTTAGTCCCTTTTTCGTGTATAATCCCCGGCGGGTTTGGATGAAAAAGGAGGCGAACCATGCCGAGAAGGCCGATGGACTCAGTTCATGTTGGAGGGCTGATTCAGAAGTTAT
>JBAZOJ010000078.1:0-13228 GCA_041648755.1 Candidatus Brocadiia bacterium | reverse complement strand
CGCAGGTTGTCGTCTTGCCGCTTCCCTGCAATCCGGCCATCATGATGACTGTCGGGCCGTCCTCCGCGAAGGGGATGCTCGTGTCGCTTTCGCCCATCACCACGACGAGTTCGTCGTAGACGATTTTCACGATCTGCTGAGCGGGCTGGACCGACTTGATTACATCCTGCCCGACGGCCTTCTCCGTTACCGCGTTGACGAAGTCCTTCACCACGCGGAAACTGACATCGGCCTCCAGCAGAGCCTTGCGAACCTCACGCAGCCCTTCGCGGATGTTGTCTTCGGTAAGCCGGGATTTGCCCCGCATACCACCGAAGATATCCGTCATTCGCTTCGTGATGTTCTCAAACACTGGCAACGCTCCGCTTGGGAGTTAGTACACATCCTCCGAGGGCTGACGCTCGATATCGGCGCCCAGCGCACGGAGTTTCTCGTCAAACTTCTCGTAACCGCGGTCGATGTGGTAAACGCGCAGCACTTCCGTGGCGCCTTCGGCCGCAAGGCCGGCAAGAACAAGGGCTGCGCTGGCGCGCAGGTCGGATGCCATGATCTGTGCGCCGGATAGTTTCGGCACGCCCGTGATGATTGCGGTCTCGCCCGCCCTCTTGATGTCAGCGCCAAGGCGGTTCAGTTCGGCGACGTGCATGAAGCGATCCGGGAACACGTTCTCGGTCACCATGCTCGTTCCGTTGGCGATGGTCAGCAGTGTCATCACCTGCGCCTGTCCGTCCGTGGGGAATCCCGGATAGGGCAGGGTGACAATTTCGACGGGCCTGAACTGCGCGGAAGGCACAACTTCCACGCCCTTGGATGTCCGCAGGACGCCGACGCCAACCTCGGCAAGCTTGTCAACAACCGCGTTGATATGCGAGTACACAGCGCCCTCGATCGTGATGGGGCTCCGGGTGATGGCGCCCGCCACAATCAGGGTTATCGTCTCGATGCGGTCGGGTATGATCGTGTAATCGGCGCCGGAAAGCGTCCGGACGCCATGAACGGTAATCCTCGACGACCCGGCACCCTCGATGGAAGCGCCCATGGCGTTGAGGAAATTCGCAAGGTCCTCTATCTCAGGTTCGGCTGCAGCGTGGGTAATCGACGTTACCCCGTCGGCCAGGGCTGCGGCGCACATTACGTTGGCCGTGGCGAGAACCGATGAGCCGAAGTGACCGCCGAGATAGACCTCGGTGCCGCGCAGGCGTTCGCATTCGCCCATGATATAACCGTGTTCGATCTTGAACCGCGCGCCGAGGGCTGCGAGCCCCTTCAGGTGCAGGTCGATCGGCCGTGTTCCGATGTTGCATCCGCCTGGGTACGACACGATGCCGTAGCCGCGCGCGGCAAGCAGGGGGCCCAGCACGGAGATCGAAGCACGCATCTTCTTGACGAGTGAATACGGTGCGGTGTTCTGGCTGTTGTCCTCCAGGCGGGTGCGGACAACGCCGGGCTCGGAGAAGTCAGCGTTGACGCCAAGCTTCCTGAGCACTTCCAGCATCGTATTGATATCCGTCAGGTTCGGGACGTTGCGAAGGGTGCAGTCCTTCTGGGCGAGGATGGTCGCAGCAAGGATGGGCAGGGCGGCATTCTTCGAGCCGCCAACCTTCACGGTTCCCGACAGTGGTTTTCCGCCGCGGACAACTAACTTATCCATACACTACCTCGCGCACGCAACGCGTTCTATTCCTGCATAATCCTTACGGAATGAAACTCTTTCAAACCCGCCGCTCTTGAGCAGCGCGCCAACATCCGCGGCCTGTCCCGCGCCGATTTCGAACGCCAGCAGGCCATTCGGTTTCAGCCATTCCTTCGACTCGGCCACGAGCCTTCTTATCACGTCAAGCCCGTCTGCTCCACCAAACAGAGCGCCAAGGGGCTCGTAGGAAATCACTTCCGGCTGCAGGGAGGGCCGGTCGGCTTCGGCCACGTATGGCGGGTTCGAAGCCACGCCGTCAAAAGTGCCCTTCAGCGAAGCACTCAGCCCCGAAAACAGGTCGCTGCGAATTGCGCGAATCCTGCCGGAAAGGCCCAGAGCGGCAAAGTTCTCTCTCGCCAGCGACAGGGCATCCTCGGAGATGTCCGTTGCTGTCAGATGGGCTTCTTTCCTCTTCGTTGCAAGCGCTGCCGCGATACAACCGCAGCCGGTGCCGACATCGAGAATCCGGGGGGCGTCTGTCTCCCGCGTCTCGTCCAGAACGGCATCCACAAGGTGTTCCGTCTCCGGTCGCGGTATCAGTGCCCGCCGGTCAACCTTGAAAGGCATCCCGTAGAATTCCCTCCGCCCGAGAATGTACGCGGAAGGCTCGCGGGCAGCCCGTCGCAGGAGAAGCTCCCTGAAACCGGCCAATTGCTCTTTCGAAAGAACTCTTTCAAACTTTACGTACAGGTCCAACCTGCGGGCCTTCAGAGACTCGGCGAGCAGCAGGTCAACTTCCGTTCTGGGGGATTGAATCCCCTTCCGAGCCAGAAAGCCTTCGGACCACTGCAGCACACGCAGAACGGTCCAAACTTCCGGGCTTTCCGTCATCGCTTCAGCAGGAGGCTCGGATCTCGCGCCATATCTTTGGTCAGTCGCTCGATACGGCGATGCTTGTCGTATTCAAGAAGGGCGCTAATCAGGGGCTCTATCTCGCCGCCCATGACTCGGTCAAGCGCGTAGAGGGTGATCTCAGCGCGATGATCCGTGACGCGGTTCTGCGGGAAGTTGTACGTCCGGACCCTGTCGCTACGCTCGCCGGTGCCGATCATTTCCTTGCGTGCGGCGGAGCGTTCGCGGTCCCGCGCTTCACGCTGAGCCTCGTACACCCGGGCGCGCAGAATTCGCATCGCGCGAGCCTTATTCTTATGCTGCGAGCGCTCATCCTGGCAAACCACTACGGTTCCCGATGGAATATGTGTGATGCGCACCGCGGACTGGGTCTTGTTTACGTGCTGTCCGCCCGGCCCGCCTGCGGAGAAAGTATCTATCCGAAGATCGTCGGGGCGGATATTAATGTCAACTTCATCCACTTCGGGCAAAATTGCAACCGTGGCCGCGGAGGTATGGATGCGCCCCGAAGCCTCGGTCTCCGGTACTCTCTGGACGCGATGGCCGCCTCCTTCGTACCGAAGGGCCTTGTAAACTCCGTCGCCCTGGATGGAGAAAACGACTTCGCGGAAACCGTCATGTTCCGTCCGGTGAGCGTCGAGGATCTCGGTCTTCCAGCCCATCTTTTCCGCGTATCTTACGTACATCCGGAACAGGTCTCCGGCGAACAATCCGGCTTCTTCTCCGCCCGTGCCAGCGCGGATTTCAACGATTACGCTGCGCTCGCTGTCTTCGTCGCCAAGGATCATCCGTTCTTCGAGTTCGCCGATGAGCTTATCCTGCCGCTTGGTGAGTTCGGGGAGTTCTTCCTTCGCAAGAAGGGTCATCTCCGGGTCGCCGCCCTCCAGCATCAGGGTGCATTCCTCGATCTGCTTGCGCAGTTCGAGCACCTCGTTTCGCGCGGTGACTATCTTCAGCAGCGTGCCATGCTCCTTGAGCAGGCCTGCGTAGTCCGGCGACGAGGAAACGCCCGGCGATGCCAGTCTTTGTTCGAGTTCGCGCAACCGTACGGCCGCGGGCTCGGTGAGGGGGAGAATGTCGAAGTCCCCGGTCATAGGGAAGTCCGGGGCTATTTGCCCTTCTCGGTCTTCGCCTCAGCCTGCTCGGCCCCGCTCCATTTGAAGCGCTTCTGGAAGCGCTCAACGCGGCCGGTGGCGTCAATAAGCTTCTGCGTGCCGGTGTAATACGGATGGCACTTGTAGCAGATCGCCACCGAAAGCTCGGGGACGGTCGCACGGGTGGTGAAGCTGTTGCCGCAACCGCAGTTTACCTTGCAGTCGACGTACTTGGGATGGATGTTCTTTCTCATAACGCACTCCAGAAAAAGCTGGGAGGGATTGCCTGTATGGCCTTCCTCCCGGCGGGTTTACTGTTCTTCTTCTTTGCTGCGGTCAACCTTCGCACGCTCGATGATTCCCGACGCGATGCTGTTCGGAACCACATCGTAGTGTGAGAACACGGACTCGTAAAATCCTTCGCCCTGGGTGGTCGAGCGGAGTTCGGTCGAGTACCGCTGGATTTCGGCAAGCGGCACAGTGGCATTGACCACCTGCATGTCGCCAAAGGTGTCCATTCCGAGGATCCTTCCGCGCCGCGAGGTCAGGTCGCCCGTGATATCTCCGAGTGCGCGATCCGGAACGTAAATGCTCACCTTCATGATGGGCTCGAGGAGCATGGGCTTCGCGGCGACAAAGGCCTCCTGGAAGGCGCGCGCGCCTGCAATCTTGAACGCGATTTCCTTCGAATCCACCGGGTGATACTTGCCGTCGTACAGACGCACGGTTACGTCTACAACCGGGTATCCGGCGATGATGCCGTGTTCCATCTGCTCGCGTACGCCCTTCTCGACGGCCGGTATGTATTGGCGCGGGATAACGCCGCCAACGACCTCGTCAAGGAACTCGAGTCCCTTGCCGCGCACGTTCGGTTCCACCTTTAAGTATACTTCGCCGAACTGACCTGCGCCGCCTGTTTGCTTTTTATGCCTGTAGTGGCCGTCGGACTTGCCGGTAATCGTCTCAAGATAGGCGATCTTGGGCATCTTGTGGTTGACTTCGAGGTCGAAACGCCGCTTCATTCTGCTGATAATGACATCCAGATGGAGGTCGCCCAGCCCGGAAATGACGAGTTCGTTCGTGGAAGCCGTACGCTCGGCCTTGAAGGTCGGATCCTCTTCTGTGGACTTGGCAATTGCATTGGATATTTTCTGCTCGTCACCGCGGGCCTTGGGCTCGATCGCCCGGCTGACCATCGGGGTGGGATAGGCAAACGGAGCAAGCTGGACGGTGTTGTTCGGATCGCACAGGGTGGCGCAGTTGTACAGGCCGTCAATGCGCGATACCACGACTATGTCGCCTGCGGTTGCCTTATCGACTTCCTTCTGCTCCTTGCCCTGAACTAAGTAAAGGTGCATCAGCTTCACGTTGTCGCGGCCGCCAGCGATGTTTGCGACATCGCCGGTCTTGACGTTTCCGCGGATAATGCGGAAATATGCAAGCTTGCCTACGAACGGGTCGGTCTGGATGCGGAAGACCTGCGCTGCGAAATGGCCCTCGGGTGAAACCGCGAGCTCAACTGGCTGCTCGTTCCGGTCCATGCCCTTGCGGGGAGGAATGTCGGAGGGGGCCGGGAAGTAGTCGGTGACGAAATTCAGCAGTTCCTCGACGCCAACCACTTTTTCGGACGACGTGAAGAACACAGGGAATACAGATCCGGCGACCATTGCCTTCGGGAACGCCTTCTTGAACTCCTCGGCTGAGACCTCTCCGGTCTCCAGATATTTTTCCATCAGGGCTTCGTCGGATTCCACGACTGCTTCGTACAGTTCCTGCTTGTATCCGGCGTCGCCATCGGGGTCGAGAACGCTTATTACCCTCGTAAGGGCGGGGCCGGAGTCATCAGGAAGGTTCACGGGGACTGCCCGCTTGCCGTACAGGGTCCGAACCGCGGCAAGGACCTCGAGGGGATGGGTATGTTCGGCGTCAACCTTGTTGATGATGATGGCGCGCGGCCTGCCGAGTTCCTTGGCAAGCTGCCATATCTTCTTGGTTCCCACTTCGATGCCGTTTACGCAGTTGATTGCGACGAGGGCGATGTCGGCAGCATTGAGACCCGACACGGCGCCGCCAACGAAATCGGCGTACCCGGGCGCGTCAAGCAGGTAGATTCGCTTGCCGTTCTTGTCGAGGTACATGACCGAAAGGTCTATGGAGATCTGGCGATCTTTTTCCTCAACGTCGTAGTCGGAAACAGTGTTACGGTCAGAAATCCTGCCCAGGCGACCGGTCATGCCGCACTTATTGAGCATAATCTCCGACAGAGTGGTCTTGCCCGTTCCGCCGTGGCCAACCAAGACCAAGGAGCGCACATCGCTGGTGGCGAATCCGTCCATTCGAGCCTCCAAGCCGTTCTCAGCTTTTCATTTACATTAAGGGAAAAGGGCCTAACATAAAACGAAAGCGTATTCCCCCCTCCCTTAAAGAAGGGGAATCGCAACGAGTAGGGACTCCCTGTTCAGGGACGAAACCGCGAATTATAGTGGCTGCACGTCCCGCCGCAAGTAAAAACCCGCCTCCCAGGGGCAGAAGACAATGGCATCAAGCCTGCGTAACTCAAGCTTCTACGAGCGTCTCGGGGCATCCGCCAGCAAGGGCGAGGTCCATCGGGCGATCGTTTCCCTTCCACCATCCTTGTACGAGGGAGCATTCTGCCGGATCCTCCCCGACCTGTTCGCCGCCGACCCCGCTATGTGCGTCATTTCGCACTGTGACGGCGCCGGAACAAAGCCCATCGTCGCCTACCTCTATTACAGGGAAAAGGGCGATGCTTCCGCTATGAAGGGGCTGGCGACAGATGCAGTCGTGATGAACGTGGATGACATGATGTGCGCGGGGGCTCGTGGCCCCTTCGTTCTCTCGAACACGATCTTGAGAAATAAGCACCTCATAGGCGAGGACGCCATCAGGGCTTTGGTTGAGGGATATGTTGAGTTCGCCGCGATGATCGAGAAGCTCGGCATCGTAGTCCACCTTGCTGGCGGCGAGACGGCTGACATGGGCGACAGCGTTCGTACACTGTGCATCGAGGCAACTGTTACCTGCAGGATGCCGCGAGCCCACGTCATCGACAACGACCGCATCGCCGCAGGTGACGTGATCATCGGTCTGTCCAGCGAAGGCACGGCAAGTTACGATTCTGTCCCCAACTCCGGCATCGGCTGCAACGGGCTTTCTCTTGCCCGGAACCGCGTGCTTGCCAAGGTCTATTCCGCCAGATTCCCGGAGATCTGCGATCCGGAGGCCCCTTCTGCGTTGTCGTATGCCGGGGCGCTTTCTCTGGACTCCCCGCTGCCCGGATCGAACTTCACTGTTGGGCAGGCACTGCTGTCGCCCACTCGTACTTACTCGCCGGTTATCAAGGCCGTACTCAACGAGATTGGCCCCGACGTTCACGGGCTTGTTCATTGCACCGGCGGAGGTCAAACGAAGTGCATCCGGTTCGGCCGCGGAATCCACTTTGTCAAGGACAATCTGTTCCCGGCACCGGCCATTTTCAAGTACATCAGGGACTGCGTCCAGCCCCATATCCCCTGGAGGGAGATGTACGAAGTATTCAACATGGGCCACCGGCTGGAGATCGTTGTTCCTCCACAAAAGGCCGAGGCCGTGCGAGCCATATCCGAGGGCTTCGGAGTGGCCAGCCAGGTCATCGGACACTGTGAAGCTTCCCCCAACAGTGCAAACAGCATCGCCATGCACACTCCCGACGGAATAGAGCGCTTCGACTGAACAAACGCAACGCTCTACGGCTGGGATATACTAAATAGTAAGGGTGAAGTGCGTACAGCGCTTCCCGGGGAGAATCGTCTTGGTGCATCGAGGTTCGAGTCTTCATAAGAGGTTGCTGGTCGCTGCGATCGCAGCCTTGGCTCTTGCCCCGGCCTTTGCCTGTGGAGGCGGGGGCGGATCAAACCGCCCGGGCAAGGCCAAGACGATAGTCGGCGGTGTCCCCGACGGCTACGAGCCCTCAGTGTGCGCAAGCGTCTCCTTCTGGAGTTCACGCTGGCAGGTGCTTCAGTATTCAATGATGAGCGGTGCCGGAACGACTGAGCCCATCGAATCCTCGCTGATGGACTGGTACAGGTATCTGGCAGAACCCTCCAATGGCTCGAATCCCGCAATTGTCCCCTCAAATGCCGCATACGTAACAGTTCCCATCCGCTATGGGATGCCCACCTACGCGTTGCCTTCAGACGATTCGTTTATGGATTTTGGCGACGAGCGGTGGTCAGCCGCGGACGGCGGCTCGATGGGGTACACGTCAACGGTTGCTTCATATGTCACGGCGAATGTCATGTGGGCCCGGCAATTCGCGGTGGTCAACCGGTTCGGATCGCCCGACAACTCGTCCTTCGGTTCCACCGAGCGCCTGCAAGGCCTGATTATGGCCGAACTTGCGAAGCGTTCGACGATGTACTATCTGAACAATCGGTCGCTGTTCGTTGACGGTTCGCTCGGACGCCTGCGGATGATCGCTTCCCTGTCGCAGTTGGCGCGGTTGCTCCGCGACACCTCGATTGGCGGCGGTTCAGGGAACAGGTATCGCGATGTGAACTTTGCCAGCCAGTTGCTTGCATGGATGGATTTCCTGTTTGAGGAGCAGACTTCCGACGCGGCGCCCTCAACCGCCGACGGCCTCAGCGAGGCGATTGTCACCCTTGGCTGGTATGCTACGACCACACTCGACGCCTTCCGCCGGACCCAGGCAACAACGTTGATACGCAGCTATGCCGATGCACTCACCGTTCTGGACTCCACCGATCCCTTCGACAATGCCTGTCGTATCAGGGGACTTGTGGAAGCGGGCAGATTGCTCTTTGCCCAAAGCTACCTGTCCACGGCTGGCGACGTTTTCAAGACTTTCCAGGCAAGCTACATTCCGGAGACCGGACTATTCGTCGGCCGGGATTCCCTTACTTCTTACGAGCTTTCCAAGATCGTCGGTGCTCTGAACGCCGCGAGCACGATAGCGCCGACATATCTCGATGCGGAATACGCCCAGGTCATCCTGTCGGATCTCTGCGCCGCCACGCTTTACCTTGGCGGGATGTATCGTTCAACTTTCCCGATATCGGTTGTCTCGTCATTTGAACGGCCAACACGCGCTCTCGACTACGCATTCCCGAATGTTCCGCTCAATCGTGAAACGGGCGGGAACGGTACTGCGCCCTACTTCGCCACGCGCGTAGTCAAGCGCCCGGACTCGCTGGGCTGGGTTGTCGAAAACACATCGTTCGATGCGGTTGGCTCGCTCTACCTTGCAATCGAACTGCTCGGACTTCGCCCGAACGAGATCAATCTGTACCCCAACTACAACAGCGGGGTCAGCGGGGCGCTCCGTTACGGCAGGGCAGACTTCTCGTATCCCGTTGCGCGTAGCGAGGGTTACATCGCCGGCAGAACCGCGTTGATCGAATACGCGCTCAGGGCGGGCGTCGGAGATACGTTCTCCCTTACCCCCGATGTAAATGTGGACATCGTCACGAAATCCAGCACTCCGTCAACCGGGGACATCGCGATCCTTCCCACCAATATCGCCCTGCTGCGGATACCGTACGACCTCGGAAGTCCCGCCTGGCGCACTCCATACAACGCCAATCCTTATGACTACGGCAACTTCCGGTGGACTCCGGCTGGCAACGACAAGACCGAAGCGGCTCTTGCCACTCTCATTTCAGCGGAGGTTCGGCTTGCACGGCATTTTGCCGACGAGCGGCACTTCGGCGCTTCCGGCACATCATCATTTGGTTCGAACGAAAGGCTGAAAGGCTTCCTGCTTTATTACGCTATCCACAGGCAGTTGGAAGACTTGTTCGCAGGCAGTTACCCGATGTCGCGCACTGTTCCGGGCCGAGCCCTTCTCGTTGAGGCTATGTGCGAGGCTTCCTCCCTGATGTCCTCTGTATCGCTGCCGGGAAGCGCAACCAATGTCTATCGCGATGCTACCTTTGCTGCTGCCATCGACGCCCAGATAGAGACGACCTTTGACTTCCTCGTATCATCCGATCTTCCCGACAGGCTCGACGACCTGCGCAAGTTCGAGCGCGGCGTCTTCCTCTATGCCCTTCATGCTCCAACAATCGAGCGGGCATTGGGTGCGCGCAATATCGTCCTGGCCTGTGCCCAGAAGGCCCTCGATACGGCCGCCACGGATGCAAGGCAGCGGGCTGACCTGCTGCTTATGCTGGCCGACGCCCTGCGAATGAACGCTGGCGGCGAATTCCCGGTCGAGATGCGCAAGACATTTGTGCTTCTCCTTGACGAATACGACCCGGCGTACGGCTACTTCTCCAGCCTTCCCCGCTACACTGCCGAGGATATCGGCACAATCTCCGAGGCCCTTACCGCCGCCAATCTGTGGGGAGGCAACTACATTGACCCGGCCGCCGCGGAAAGTTTGTTGCGCGGCTTCGTCGAGGGAACGATGATCCTGTCGGGCTCGCAGCGCTCACAGTGGGCGATACTCGATTTCCCGTCGTACGAGATTACCAAGCCCGATATTTACTACAGGTATCCATCTCTGCCGCTTTCTCTGACCGCTGGCGGCAACTACGGCATCGCGCCGGTTCTGGCCGGGCAGGTCGAATTTGCTCCATTCGGCAGCTACTGGAATATCCTGGACACCCTCAGCCATACCGAGGGGCTGCTATACACTGCTGATGTCTTGATGAGGATGAATTACGAAGAGATTCCCCCGCTCGACGTTCCGGCCTATTTGAAGTAAAAGCCACAGACCAATCCATGAAGTCAGGCTGGAGGCAGTAGCCCGGAAGCCACGGAGATCTTGTCCGCTAATTAACGCGAATAAACGCGAATGAGGATGTATCTTGGTTGAGACCAAAGAACCGATAGGCCGTGAGCTAAGTCGAACGGAGGGCATTTTACCACGACCGCTTCGGCGGCGAGGCCGTTAGGCACGAGCCAAACACACGAACTACACGAACGCGGACTGGTCCTTGCGAGGCCAAAGAGGCGGAGAAGACGAGGAGAAGAAGGTTTTACCACAGAGGCTCGCAGAGGTACGTACCCAGTATCCCCTTGAAGGGTGACAGAGGGTAGGAAATACCTTGATTTGCGAGGCCCAAAGAATGTGTCCGCTAATGCACGCCAATGAACGCTAATGACATTTTGCCAAGGCAAACAGCCGAGTGCGAAGAGAGTGTCACGCGAAGGCTGCTTGTTTCCGTAGGGGCACCCTCCTTCACGAAATTCCGGAGGGCAGGCGTTGCCACGTGGACATTCAAGGACATCCCGCAGGCGAACTGTGGTTAGCGCGTCGCCGCGCGTTCGTCCTGCTGGGGATGCCCTTGCCTGAAACGGCGGTAGTAAGCCATTCCATAACCACTCCGTTGGTGCAGTTGAGGGCTGTTGGACGCCCTCTTTGCAGCATTAGTCCAGCGAAGAGGGATTTGTGGGCGAGGAAGAAAGCGGGGGGAGTTTTCCGCAGTTGCGGAGGTGGATTGCGTATTGGCCGGTGGGGATTTCGAGGAGATCGGCATCGACGGTGGCGAGGTCGAGGATTGGAGCTTCGTCCCGGCTGGAGGCCGGGGAAAAGCCAAGAGACGGATTTTTACCACGGAGGACACAGAGGTCCACAGAGGTTCGCAGAGGAGGAGAGGCATTTTGCGAGGCCGAAAGATCGGGGGTTTCCGGGCAAGAGGCATCTGAAGCCAAGCCAGGAGCATCGGCATTTTCTTCATCGAATGGAGAGGATGGGTCTTGAGAGCCCCAGCGGACCGGGCGGGATTGAGGGAAGTCCCTGTGGACCCGAGCCAGGACGGCAGCGGTTCTTTTGCGGAGGTCATCGAGGAGGGCTTTTTGGGTGGCAAGGGGAAGGGAGGCCTTGCGAGCATTGATGAATGCGGATTGATGATTGATGATTGGGAGGGAGCCAAGAGGTGGAGTTTTACCACAGAGGTCACAGAGGTCCACAGAGGTCGTACCCAGTATCCCCCTGAAGGGTGACAGTGGAAGAGAGGGATTTTGCGAGGCCGGAAGATCGGAGTTTTCCTTCGAGGCGGAAGAAGAGGATGAAGACGGATTTTCACCGCAGAGTACGTACCCAGTATCCCCCTGAAGGGTGACAGTGGTTGCAGAGGTAGGATTTGCCTGGGCGGAAGAGTTCGAAGAGGAACCTATAACATTATCGTGGCCGCGTGCATGGAGAAGACCTGAACCCTGGGAGCGCCATGGCTCCAGCCTGGCATCTTCCAGAGAAGAGGGTAATTCTTGAGTTACCCCTACCAAGACGGTATCCGTGGATGGATCTAAGATGGGCGCATTCCCAACCGATCCCTCTCCCATGTTAGTCTGTCGTCCGGCGTCTGGCGGCGCGGCGAGCAATGATGATTGATGATTGCGGATTGATGAATCGTGAGCCGGTAGAGAGGATGAAACCCCTACGGCCTCCGGCCTACAGTCAACAGCCGGTTCCAAGATCAAGACAGGACGGTCGAACCAAGCGACGTCGGGGTAGGATTCGCGGACGCCGAGGAGGTCGAAGATTTTCACACGGCCATTGGGGCTGATTTTTAGAAAACCGGCAGACTCCAGCGAGAGCAGAGATTTGCGGAACATTCCGATGCTGATTCCGCCGCATTCGGGGGCTATTGCTGAGTGGAGTTGGGTGAAGCTTGGTGCGGCGATACGGGAGCTGCGGAGTTCGACGCAATGCTGCGAGAGGACAAAGTACACCCGGAATTCGGCATTGTTGAGTTTGCCGATTGCCTTGGATCGCATGAACGCGGAATCGAAGTTAACGGACATGATTGCTCCTTGTGGGGCTCTATATATATGCGGGACTTCTGAGGGCGATATTCGCCCTGAGATAGTGTTTTAGGGCCTTGCAGCGATTTGAACGAATAGGGAGTGCCAATTGGATTTACCTGCGTTGCGCGTAGAAGCAGGTCAGAGGCGGTTTGCGGGGGGACGGAAAGCGTAACATCGGGTGGAAACAGGATTTAGAATGGCCTCAACTGTAGGGGCGATACCGATGTGTTCGCCCACGAGTGGTGCGTCGTTGCGACGCCCACACCGACAACCGGGTGATTCGTGGATTGCACCGCAATTAGTCCGTCGTCTGTCGTCCGTCGTCTGTCGCAGGAGAGCAGCCGAAGGCCGGTGTCACGCGAAGGCGCGATGTCGCGAAGGGCAGCCAAGTTCTTTGTTTTCGAGGCCCTTCCGGAAAAGACGGATAAGAACCAATCACCAGGGCATCAAGTGCGCGAAGGAGACATAGACGAAAAGGGCTCAATGTACGCGAATTGGGGCATCAACGTAGTCACGCTCACCGTGATCCGCCCGTCCCCGGGTGAGGAGGTGCGATACCGGCCCAGCCTGCCCCTGAAGGTACACATGTGTCCGCCCGGGCTGTTGGCAGTTGGGGATCGTAGGGGCACGTTGCAACGTGCCCTTGCCTGAAACGGCGGCGAGAAGCCATTACAGAACCATTTTGCTGATGTCGTTGAGGGCTGTTGTCCTCTGGCCTCAACTGTAATGTGATGAAAGGCTGCCCCCGCCGGGGTAGAATGGTGTGTGTACTAACCATGAACGTCCTCACGGAAAGGAGGCAGCCAGTGAACATTGT
>JBAZOJ010000077.1:0-13336 GCA_041648755.1 Candidatus Brocadiia bacterium | reverse complement strand
TGTGGTCCTGGTTTTCCGCAAGCGTGGTTTCGCCGAGAGCAAGCTCACAATCCCCGCTGCAAGCGTTATTGCGAACACTGACTTCAACTACCCGACATTCGATCTCGTAGCAACCTACTCGGAGAAGTGGACATTTGGGGTTGAGGCAATCATCCCACCGGTGCTCATACCAATGGGCGACAAGCAGTTGGTGGCAACTGTTGAGGATCTCTCGATCAGCCTGCTCGATACGGCCACGGGCATCCGCAACAAGATTACCTTAGTGACACCGCAGCGCGAACGGCCCATGCTTGACGATCCGACCCGCACGGCTCCCGCTGAGTTGAGCTACTGGCGGCTGAGGATTCAGCCGGAAATGGTGAGGTTGGAGGGTGACAAGTTCTTCGGCGATTTCCTCGCTGTCCCCGCAACTGACGGTCGTATTTATCTGGTTGATCCGGTTGAGCGCAAGCTGAAGGGTGATTTCGGGATAGCAGCAAAGTACCCTATTGTCGGCCGACCGGCTTTCCGTCGTGTTCCTCTGCTGATGAACAAGGTTTTTGCCTACTTTGTCGCTGCCAACGGCCAGGTGTTCTGCTGCGATCCACAGACCAACACGATACGATGGTCCTATAAGACCGGAAAAACAATTGAACAGTCGAATGGAATCTACCTCGAGGCGGGAGAGAAGCACTTGTACGTGTTCATTCCCAACAGCAAGGTGATCGTACTCGACTACATCGGGAACGCATTAGACAACCAGGGGACGAAGCTTGCCGAATTCCCTTGCGACAGGGGATGTTATTCGAATGGCTTCATCTACCTTCTCGATCGTGGAAACATCATCATTCGCGACGCTTCCGACAAGGACTTTGCGGTAAAGCAGACAGTCAATACAGGTCTGACCATCGAGGCGGCCATAGACGTTACCCCAGGCGGAGTACTGGCCTACGACGGCAACATGGGCAGGATTTTCTTCCTTGCAGGTGGGGATCTGAAGGGCAAATACGAGTTCAAGTGCCAGATGGTCTCCATGCCCTCGGCGAGCGAACTATGGTGCGTAGTATGCCTGTCCGATGGCAGGATCATGATTCTGAACCCCGCAGACGGGAAACTGATTCGCGAGATACCGACTGAAAGTGGCTGGGTTGGCCGTCCGGTGATCGCGGGCGACTTCGTTTACCTCTGGGATATCGACAATACTCTGTATATAATCGATGCTAGGACCAACCGACAGACATGGAAGAACTCAGATGTCCGTGAGCAGGTTCTCTGCATCATCCCCCGAGGGAAGGGCTTGTTTGTGGCTACCCGATTGGCGTTGTACTTCTTCGAAGAGGTTATGCGTGACTGACACCGCTATACATCACGAAATCAGATTGTCGAGGGGGCGGGAATCCCACCTGCCTGTCAATAGATGAAGACCTCCTATCTCGTCGTAAAGGAAGGGTCGAGTTCCGGGCGGAAATACCCGCTCAAGGACGGTTTTTTCATCGGCCGCGAGTTGCAGAATGATCTCGTCGTGCAAGATCAGCGGGCGAGCAGACGACACGCCAAGATCGAATTCCGAAAAGACGGTATCTACCTGGTCGACCAGCAGAGCGCCAACAAGACCTATGTAAACGGCAGCACGATCAGCGAAAAGAAGCTCGAACGAGGCGATATCATCCGCATCGCCACGTTCCTTTTCTCATATGTCGAAGAGGACGAGTCCACACGTCCGAAGGCTGCGGAATCACAAGTGCTGATGCTCAACCAGATGAAGGAGATGACTTCTTTCCAGGAAGTCCGCTCTGTCAAGGGTCACAGCATAGACGATCTCGTCAAGATGTCCAAGGATCCACAGTCCGACAGGGTTGCCAATATCCTGCTGAGCCTTTTCGATGTCTCAAAGAAGCTCAACACTATCTACGACATCGATGAATTGTTGTCGGGAATCTTCGATGTGATCTTCAAAACTCTCCCCAGCGCGGAACGCGGCTTCATCATGCTTCCGGATGCAGATGGGAAGATGGTCGAGCGCTTCGTCAAGTCCCGCAAGGGCAGCACGGCTATCCATGCGAGTTCCACGGTTATCGATCGCACCACTCAGAAGCGCGAGGCGATACTCTCAACCAATACTCTGGACGACGAAGACCTGAAATGCGGGGCGAGCATTATCAGCGAGAACATCCGCTCGGTGCTCTGCGTACCCATGTTGCGGACCACGGAAAACTCCGAGGAAATGCTCGGGCTCATATACCTTGACACAACGAGACTGGACGTGCCGTTCGACAAGATCGACCTCAGCATTCTGACTGCCGTCGCCGGACAGGCGGCAGTTGCAATCAAGAACGCCCAGCTTGTCGATGAGGTCAAGCACAGCACGGAACTCAGAACCTCCCTGCAGCGTTACTTGTCTCCAAGCGTGGTCGAGCAGGTGATCTCGCGCCAGATCAAGATCGGACTGGGTGGAGAGATCGTCCCCGGATCGGTTCTGTTCGCCGATCTGGACGGCTTCACAACTATCGCGGAAAGCATGGAGCCCGATCCGCTGGTTAAAATGCTGAACCGCTATTTCAACCGAATGGTTGAGTTGATATTCGAGAATCAGGGCACCGTTGACAAGTTCGGCGGCGATTCGGTTCTCTCAGTCTGGGGCGCGCCGAGACAGATGCCCGATTACGCCTTCCTCGCCTGCAAGGCCGCGATTGAAATGCAGAATGCCCTGTTCGAACTCAACCTGACCGAGAGCTGGAAGCACTTCCTGATGTCCGGTACCGGGATCACCACCGGCAAGTTCCTGGCCGGCAATCTCGGGTCCGAACAGCGGATGGAATATACGATCATTGGCCACACAGTGAACCTGGCTCAGCGTCTTGAGACCCTTGCCCCGTCCAACACAATTCTGATAAACGACGAAACCCTTGAGGCGATCGGGAAGCCCGTCGCCACCATCACCTTCCAGCCGATCATGCTCAAGGGCGTCAGCAAGCCGATTTCAATCCACTCGCTCCGGGGATATTGCGAGTCAACAGATCCATTCAGAGCAATCCTGATGATACCGGTACTGATCGAGGGGGGCGGCGCCAGTTGCAGAGGCAGACTACTGTGTTACTACACAGACCGCGAGACTCGTCATTTCGTTAACGTAATGTGCGAAGGAGACATCGGTCCGCATGACGAGTTCATCATCAGGCCGAACATTCTCGAAACGAACGTGCTCGGACCACTTCACGGGACCCTTGCGGATGTAGACACCGGCGTTATTATTTCCTTTGGCGCACAGAAAGGTCGAGTCTTCAGATTAGACATGGAGAAATGCGACCCCGCCACTCTACGGTTCATATCTTGCACGGAGAGACTTAACACCTCGGTGAACCTCGAAACGCTGAAGGAATATGGACGCAAACTACTGCAAGGTTGAGGGCTGCAAAGAGCATAATCACGCCAAGGGCTATTGCCGCAAGCATTACGCCAAGATGTGGCGTGACAAAGGCAAGGCAAGCGCCGGGACTGAGACTGCCACCGGGGATCCCAAGGTGAAATCCGGAGACAAAGCCAGCAACGAGCGGATGCGCGCTCTTCAGTATGAGCTCGATAACGCAAAGAAGATGTACGATGTCGTTGTGGGGGCAGTCGCCAGAATCAAGTGGAAAAAGCGAATCAGTTGGCTCGAGCACGAAATCCTGCTTCTGCTGCAGGGCTCGGGACAGGGCGGGAAAAAGGCCTAATCCGGTTCCGGGTTCTCGCGGATTTTCTGAAAACTCTTGTGATCGAGATAGGCCTGCAACAGAAGGGTGGCGGCCATAGTGTCCACTTTCTCCTTCTTCTCTTTGCGCGAGGAATCCATCAGCCTCAGCGAGCGTTGCGCTTGCACTGTGGTCAACCGCTCATCGAAGAAAAGGACTTTCAGCCCTTGTGCAATCTCCTCAAGGATCTCGACGAATTTGCGGGTCTTCTCCGCGCGGAAGCCCTCGCTGCCATCCATATTGCGTGGAAGCCCCACGACCACTTCAGTTGCCCCTAACTCATGTGCTAGCTTGGCAATGCGCTTACCAGCCTCCTCGTCGGAGAGATGTTCCAGCATTGAGTGCGGCGTAGCGATCATCCCCATGGGGTCCGAAACTGCCAGGCCGATTCTGCGGTCACCGTAGTCAACGCCGATGGTTATCTCCATAGCTTCCTTTCGCCGTTCTCTTGCCGCCGCCTTTATACTCGCTTTTGCGATTTTGGCCGCAGGCTGCGCTCCCCTGCCCTGGAAGGCGAGCCCCAGCGCGTTGTCCACCAAAGGCTTTGAGGTCATCTTTCTTTCAGCCGGTAACGGCTACGGATTCCTTGGACACGCGGCAGTGCGCGAGGATGACCGGGTGTATTCCTTCTGGATGGTTGGTTCCTCATTCGTCCTCGAAGAGATGGAAGTACACGAGTTTTTCAAGCTCTACATGCAATACGAAATGCGCGAGGCCGACGGCTACACCCTCGAAATCACTGCCGAACAGCGAAGGCGATTCGACGCATGGGCCTCCGGGGTGCTGAATATCGACTATCCGGGACGCGAGGCCTATAACGTCTTTACCAACAACTGCGCCACGGGCGTCTGGTTAATGCTATGCACGCTCCTTGGCATAGACGAGAACAAGCAGCCAATGGGGATGTCAACGCCCGGGAAACTTCGCCGCTGGATTGCGGCGAACATGAAAGTCACAGGCCAGACCTTCTATCCGAGCTTCAGGCACGACAAGATGCGGCGGATGTCTGAAGAAGGCAAAAGCACAACGGGTGAGTTCTTCGTTCCGATCTCAAAGTCCGACCCGCACCACTATCTCGGGTGGCGGCTTGTTTACACTGAGGATTTGCGGCGCGGGGCGTTCCTGATTCGGCCCTTTGCGGGCGCTGCCAATGTGGTCACCGGCGCAGTCCAGACTGTTTACGGAGTTGTAGCCTTGCCTCTGGGGAAAACGCAAAGTATCTTCTGCGGTATCTGGGCTGCAGGGATGGCTCTGCCGGAACTTCTCTTTATCCCGTTCCGACGAGCGGGCAAGTCAGCGCCTATGAACACGCGACGGATCAGAGAAATCCTGCGCGATTGGAATGCCGAAGGAATCTCGGATCAATACGGGCAACCACCGGAGCCCAAAGTTCCGGTAACGCCCTGAAAGCCACCCTCCCGGAGAAAACTCGTCGCCCGTCAACTTGCGCAAGGCAAAGTGACAGATACCGTGGTCGTATCGCCGGGAACGCTGGCGATCTCCAGAGTTCCGCCGTATACGTCAGCGATCAGTTGGACGATCGTAAGCCCCAGACCGATGCCCTGTTGCTCGAAATACTCGCGTTGGAACTGCCGCATAGCGCGAACTTGGGCTATCTGTTCCTTTGTCATTCCTCTTCCGACATTCGTCGTTGAGATGATCACATAGTCTCCGTCTTTCACGGCGGACACGGTTATGTGGGTTCCCTTTTCGGAAAATTTCACGGCGTTGCTCAGAAGCTCCTCGAACACCTTGAACAAATGCTGTTCTTCCACTCTCGCCCTGCAATCTGAAATCGAGGATTCGATATCCTCGGTCCTCTCCCAAAGCGAAGTCGTCTTGTTCATCATCTTGGCGTAAACGATGGAGGTGGACGATGCAGCTTCTGTCGGCTTCTCCTTTGCGAGCATCATTGTCTCAAGCCGAGAGAACAGGATGAACTTCTCGATCGTCTCAAGCAACCGGTTTCCCGACGAATAAATGAGGTCAACCATTTCGAGGAGTTCCTCACGGGAGACCGTGTCGGAGAACTTCTTCAGGAATTCGGAATACCCGATTATCGAAGCGAGAGGCGTCCTGAGCTCATGAGGAATCGACATCGAGATGCGCTTGACGAAGTCGTTCACCTTCGACTCGGCGACCTGTGCATATGAAGCCGCGCGGTTGGCCCTGGCGCGAATGGCCTTCAGCAGCATTTGCCGGGTGAAAGGCTTGGGCACGAAATCGTCAGCTCCAAGCTCCATCCCGGTGCGCATTGTCTCCATATCCGAAAAGCCCGTTAAGAAGATAACCGGGATCAGGGAAGTGGACGGGCTCTTTCTGAGCGCCTCTACGAACCCGAATCCGTTCATCTCGGGCATATTTATATCGCAGATAATCAACTCCGGCAGAACGGCCTCGGCCTTGGAGATGCCCTCCTTGCCATTGCAGGCGGAGTGCATCTCGTAGCCCTCATGCGCCAGCATTTCACATACGCTATCGCGCACCGGCCGTTCATCCTCGACAACAAGGATCTTCATGGTGGTCTCTCTTTCCTGCAGGAAAACAGGCTGTTTGTCCAAAGTACTCACGAGATTATACTTCGAAAGAGCGCACTACGCGAAAGTCCCCTTCCGGAGTTGGGCTTTTCCGTAATGACCGGGACGACCTCCCGGTAGAATTATCGGATGCAGAATGGAGGAACAATGTTCCGACACGGAATCCTCGCGTGCTCCCTTTTGATTGCCGCGCTTGCGGCAGCCTCTGTTCAGGGCGAAGAGAAGCCCGCCGTGGACATCGGCGCCCTTGTCCGGGCATTTCTCGCTTCGGACCTGGACACCTGCGACAAAGCGCTCGACGCAATAATGGTCCACGAGCCCGAGTGGAGCGATATCCAGAGAGCCCTCAAGGCCACAGGGCGGAAGTACGAGCCAGGCAGCCTCCTCGAGGCACAAGTATCCGCCGAGGGGGCACCATACTCGTTCTTCTTTGCGGTTCCCAAGGGATATGACCCCGCGAAACGGTACCCGATGATTGTCAGCCTGACCTACAAGGAAGGCACCGCGGAACTCGCGAAGCAGTGCTTTTCGACGTACTGGCAGGTGGCAGTTGACGAGGGCTACGTGGTCATACAACTGCCGACGCGGGAAAAGAAGCTATTCCACCAAGGGGGCGGCTATGTGATAATGCCCGCGGTGCGCTGGGCACTGGTGAATCTGGCCATCGATGCCGACCGCATCTATCTCGCCGGGGCGTCATACGGTGGCATGGGCTCGATGTGGTTTGCGACGCAGCGGGCGGATATATTTGCGGGCTGCATCGTTTATCCGGGTTCTTTCCCCGGCGATGACGCCGGATTGGTCGCCAATTTCAGGTACTTGCCGATGCTGTTCTGGGTGGGCGAAAAAGGCCAGGCGATCTGGCTCAAAGGCACCAAGAAAGCCGTGGAAGACCTGAAGGCCGTTGGGGGCTCGGCCGAGTCAATCATCGCCAAGGGGGCTGGACACCTCCCCGACGTACCGGGCGGATTTGATGTGAAGGCGACATTCCTGAAGTTCCTGGTTGGCAAGAAGAACGCGCGCCCCGCCAAATGGACGTGGCATTTCGTGGATGGCGCGTTCAATCTGTCTCGAAACGTCGAGATAATGGACTTTGAGGACACGACAGTGGAATTCGAGGCAACTTCCGGAAACATCGCGATCAAGGGCTATGACAAGCCGATGTTTGTGTATCTCACCGATGCGAACCTGAAGGACGGGCGCGTCAGCATCGCGGTGGACGACGCCGAGGTGTTCAACGACAAGCCATCGCAGGATGTGCGCCTGCGGCTGATGGCGCTATACGCGGGCCTGACGGGGGGCAATTACAAGTATTGCGTGGAGGCGAAGAAGGGGGCGAAGGAAGAGGAATAGGCGGAGGGCAGAGCGCGCCACCATCTTAGCAGCCAAATTGGAGTGCTCGGGCCCAGCAAGCGTCTGGAAGGCACGCAGCACCAGCAGGAATTGCATGAACATCGCCCTTGCCGAAGTTGCTTTCATTCGAACACCCTTGCGGGGACTTGCGCTTCAAACCTGCCGCCCACACGGGGAGTTACAATAACGGCATGGAGCTTCGGAGGTCTGGAAACCACCTCAACCCGCATATCCCCGCCATAGCCGAAAGCCGCCACCTGGAGTTTCGATGCCGGAAGACCTGCGGCATCGAGCAGGACTGTCTGGTCCCTCCCGGTAACGTAAAGAAAGAGGATCAGTTCGTCGAGATTGGGAAAACGCCTGACGAGCGGTGCGAGGGCGACCGGCGCGGAAAGCTGCTTGTCGGCGAGGAAGAGTCCCACGCGCCTGGCTGAGGGGAGCGTCGCAATGCCCGTGAGCGCGACCATTTCCTCAGAGTACAGGACTTCAGTCGCCGAGGCAAGCAACCGGGCATATCTTCCGACTGTCCCCTCGAAGGCAGGCCCGCTCCAGTCGGACCCCGGAAGCACATCGACGACCGCTGGGCTGAATCCGGCTCCTGCCGAGACAGCATCGCCGGCAAAAAGTGTATCCGAGCCCTGAAAGGCCCGGACTGCGGAAAGGGCTGGCGAGCGGAGATCGAGCTTCCCTCCATCCACTCTCAGCACTCTCAGACTGCCTGTATCGCCGGAAAGGAAGATAGTCGGATGTGCTGGCCTGGTGTCAAGTGGGCTGCTTTCCGCCAGCCTTGGTTCCTCGAAGGTCAGCGAAAGCGATCTCAGGCTATTGCACGCTATCGCGAGCGTACTATCCTCAGCAGGCATCCCCTCTACGAACGACAGGGACAGGACCCGGATGTTCGGCTTTTCTGAGAGGACATCCGCGATTTCGTGTTGGGCACCCCAGAAGCTCTCAACAGATGCTGAGAGATAGCGGACGCTGTCCGGGATCTCGCCTAGGATCTTAAGCATTTCCTCCTTCTCTGAAGGACTGCACCGAAGCCGGAGCCCGTCCGAAGATATGCTGAAGGTGAGTTCGAGGGAGACCGGGCGGATTTCGTTGACGACGGCCTTCCACAGCCGATCGGCTGGCTTTGGCGAGTTGACGGCCATATGATAGAGAAACCGGCCGGGTATCTTCGCGCCATACAGGGACTCAGCAGAACCCAGATCTGAGTAGATCACGCCGGATTCCAGTAGCCAGAGGGAGCGTTCATCACTAAAAGTCCCTCCACCGAGTACGAATCGGAGCGACTCCATCTCGCGGATGCAATCCCAGTCGGGGGGAGAATCATCGTAGCAAAGGGAAAGCGAGGTTATTTGCGTGGCATCATTCGCGAGCCCCACCATTCCATCCGCAGAGAAGACAACGGCTCCGTAGAGTGCCCCGTCGAGGTAGAGCAGCCAGTAATCACCTTTTTCAGCAACTTCTAATTCGTGTTCGCCCGGTCGGTGAAACATCGCAAGCAGCGCCCCGTACGACTGCCTTCCCTCGCCACCGGGCTCGCGGGGAAATGCATCGACGAGCAGGAGCGACTGGGAGTCGGGCTCGCAGAAGGGGGCGGTCTGGAACGTCCCTTGTAAGCACCGCGCGGCGAGGTACAGGTCGTCGCAGTGGATGGAGAACGGCTGCAGTTCTCCGAAGTGGCGCAGAACCAGACTGCTGAAGAAGGAAACAACCAGGAGGAGTGCTATCCCCACGGCAAGGCGAGACCTTCTCAATTTGCCTCCTCAACGAACTCGAACTTCACAACGCGATTATAGGCCAGGCGGTCGGACAATCAAGCGGAACCGAAGATGGCCCTTGTCGCCGCAGGATCAGGGAGTACATGCACCAAGCTGGAGTGCTCTTGCCCAGCAAGCGTTTGAAATAGGCTTCAGTTTGTAGTCCCCTCCTGAGTCGGTCGCGGTGAGAGCGACGATGAAGACCGGCCTGGAAGGCCGATGCCACGCTGGTGCGTGGCGCTCCCGGGGGTATGGCATTCCGATAGCTATAGGTTTTCTCCGAACCCATATTGGATTGTCTTTGCGGCCATCCTGAGAAGAAAGGGCCTCCCGGAGGAGGCCCTTTCATTGCTGCAAATCAGCAGGAGCTAGTCAGGATTGGGTGCGCCTGCAAGGATCTCGGCGTCGGCGAATTCGGCGAACTTGCTGAAGTTGGCGACGAAACGCCGCGCAAGGTCTTTCGCTTTCAGATCGTACGCCTTGGGGTCTTCCCACGTATTGCGCGGGGTCAGAACGTTGGTCGGGACTCCGGCGCAGCTCTTTGGAACAAGTACGCGGAATATCGGGTCCTGGTAGAACTCCGCCTTTTCGAGGTCACCGTTCAGCGCCGCGGTCAGCAGCCCTCGCGTGACGTTGATGTCCATGCGCTTGCCCACTCCAAAGGGCCCGCCGGACCAGCCGGTGTTCACGAGCCACACGTTGGCATTGTGCTTTGCGATCCTGTCACGGAGCAGCATTGCATAGCGGGTCGGGTGAAGAGGCAGGAACGGAGCGCCGAAGCAGGATGAGAAGGTGGCGCTGGGCTCGGTAACTCCGGCCTCTGTGCCAGCAACCTTTGCGGTGTACCCGCTGATGAAATGGTACATCGCATTGCCCGGGGTGAGCTTGGAGATCGGAGGCAGCACACCGAAGGCATCGGCGGTCAGGAAGAACACGTTCTTCGGATGCCCCGCCACGCCCTGCACAATGCAGTTGGGGATGTGTTCCACCGGATAGGTTACGCGGGTGTTTTCGGTAATCTGCTCGGAGTTGTAGTCCACTTCCCTCGTTATGGGATCATAGACGACATTCTCGAGGATGCTGCCAAAGCGGATGGCGTCCCAAATCTGAGGCTCTTTTTCCTGCGACAGCCTGATCACCTTGGCGTAGCAGCCACCCTCAAAGTTGAAGATGCCGCCGTCGTGCCAGCCGTGCTCATCGTCGCCGACCAGCCTGCGCTTAGGATCCGCCGAAAGCGTGGTCTTGCCGGTGCCGGACAGCCCGAAGAAAAGGGCCACGTCGTTGGCAACTCCGACATTGGCCGAGCAGTGCATGCTCAGGACGCCCTTCAATGGAAGGATGTAGTTGAGGATCGTGAAGATGGACTTCTTAATCTCGCCGCCGTAGCCTGTTCCGGTGAGCAGGATTATCTTGCGCTCGAAATCAACGAGCACCGCGGCTTTGGATTTCACGCCATCGGCCTCGCCAGCGACGTGATGGTCAGCGGCGTCAATGATTGTGAATTCAGGCTGGAAGTTGTGCAGTTCCTCGATCTTGGGGCGTACGAACAACGTGTGGGCAAACAGCCCATGCCATGCCTTCTGGGCAATCACCCTAATGGGCAGACGGTAGCTGGGCTCAGCGCCCGCGAAACCGTCGAACACGAAGATATCCTTGCCCTGAAAATACGAGGAGACGCGCTGCAGAATGCGCTCAAAGTTCTCCGGTGAAATCGGCTTGTTGACGTCGCCCCACCAGATTTGCTCTGAGGAGGGCTCGCGTTTAACGATGAACTTGTCGTTTGGGGAACGACCGGTTCGGTCACCGGTCCGGACCAGGAGCGCACCGTTGGCGGCGAGCACGCCCTCGTTCCGGGACAGCGCGTGTTCAAACAGCGCCGCCGGTGACAGGTTGCGGTGTACACGAACGATGTTCGTGAGCCCATAGGGCCGGGAATCGAAATCTGCCACTTACACCTCCTGAAGGTGAACCAATAATGTACTCATTCGTTCATTGGTTGCAAGCCAAACCCGCGTCGGTACAATTGCGGATGAGGAACAAGGCGAAAATGAAGCGATTTTCACTCGCGTTTGTGCCGTCTGTCGGAGCCGTAGTGTCGCTCGGAATCGAGGAGTCTCGTCATTTGGCCGCCCGCAGGGTCGAAGTTGGCGAATCCGTGGAACTGCTTTCACCCGATGGCACCGTTTCCACGGGTGAATTGGTTTCGAGAAAACCATATGAGGTGCGTATCACGGATATTGTCGCGCCCGTCGCGAGCCACCCGCTTACGATCTGCGTTGCTTTGCCCCAGGCGAACCGTGCGTCCACGATGGTCGAGAAATGCACGGAAATCGGCGTAGGCAGAATACAGCCGATAATCTGCCGACGCGGCGTGGCAATCCCCCGGTCGGGCGATGCGTTAATCGAGCGCTGGGGCCGTGTTGCCATGGCGGCCGCCAAGCAGTCGGGGGCGCAGGTGCCGACCATTCTGCCGCCACTTCCCTTTGACCGCGTGATTCGTTTGCCGGGGCAGTCAGTGGTACTCTCTCCCGAAGGAGAGCAGAGCCTGGGGGATTTTCTGGATGCCCGGACGACCGATGAAGTCTCAATATTCGTGGGACCGGAAGGTGGCTTTTCAACAGAGGAAATCGCCGTGGCGCGCGAAGCCGGGGTAACTCTGTGCTCGATGGGCCGTACAATATTGCGAGTAGAGACCGCAGCGATAGTAGCTTGTGCCCTGTACGCCGAAAGGTTGTGACGATGGAAACGATTCCCGAACACGGAATATACGTAGCAGGCCGATGGATACGCACCGACCGCACCGACCCGATTGATAATCCGGCAACCGGCGAAGTCTTCGCGCGGGTAACCCGTGCAGAGGATGTGCATCTCGCGGAAGCTTTTCGCAAGGCAACCGACGCGGCGCCAAAGTGGGCCGATATCATGGTCGAAGAGCGCGCAG
This sequence comes from Candidatus Brocadiia bacterium, assembly GCA_041648755.1. GTDB lineage: Bacteria > Planctomycetota > B143-G9 > B143-G9 > B143-G9 > JBAZOJ01. Next base: position 1,032 of record JBAZOJ010000077.1, on the reverse strand, counting down.
GCTTCCTTGTAGGCGCCTTTGACCTGGTCTTCGAGAAGCGGCACGAGATCGCCCGGCTGATATCCCAGGAACAGGGAAAACCATTCGCCGAGGCCATGACGCTGGAGATCATCCCGTCGCTCGACATGCTACGCTACTACGCCTCCAAGGCTCCGCTGTTCCTTGCGCCTGACAAGACTCCTTTCCATCAGCCCTGGTTCACAGCCAAGGAGTCACGCGTGGTATTCGCGCCGCTCGGGGTTGTCGCAGCGCTTACCCCAAGTTTCTCCCCTTGGATTGCACCGTTCATGTCAGTCTGCCTCGCGCTTGTAGCGGGAAACGCGATTATTCTGAAGCCATCGGACAAGACCCCGCTGTGCGGATTGAAGGTTGCAGAGATATTCGACGAGCTCGGGCTGCCGGACGGCCTGCTCTCTGTTCTTCACGGAGACGATGCGTTCGGCGCCAAGGTTGCGGATCTGAGCGTCGCGGCAGTGACCTTCATCGGGTCAAGGGAATCCGGGGCAAAGATCGCCACGCAATGCTGCTCGTCGTTCAAGAAGTCCATTGTAGGGTGCGGAGGGAAGAACCCGCTGGTGGTGCTTGATGACGCCGATCTCGACCTTAGCGCCGAGGCCGCAATCTGGGGCGCGTTCGCCAACAACGGCCAATATCACGCCAACACGGAGCGCGTGCTTATTCACGAGAACGTAGCGGATGAGTGGGTCAAGAAGGCGGCCGCTCATCTCGCCAAGCTTCATATCGGGGATCCCCTTGCCGATGACACAGACCTCGGCCCGATGATAAGCACGGAACAGCACCAAATGCTGGACCGCCTGATCGCCGAGGCGACAGCATCCGGGGCACGGATGGCTGCTCGTCTGCAGATACCACATGGTTTGGCTGCCAATTTCTACTCACCGGCGATCCTCACGCGGGTCAAAAGCTCGATGTCCATCATCCGCGAGCCCTATGACGGGCCCGTTATGACAGTCGAGACCTTCCGCGACGACGCCGAGGCCATAGCTTTAGCCAACGACACGATATACGGAC
>JBAZOJ010000076.1:0-13386 GCA_041648755.1 Candidatus Brocadiia bacterium | reverse complement strand
GCGAGACCGGTCGTGTCAATGCCGTAGGGCTGACTTGGTCCGTTACCTATGATGCTCTTGGTCGGGGTTTATCCAAGACCGATCCGGACAAAGGCACGACGAACTTCACATATGATGCTGAAGGAAGGCTCCTGTCCGAGGTAAACGCTGCCACTGCTTTCTTCTTTACCTACGATCCGTGCGGGAGGATGCTGACGAAGACCGACGGGGTGAACGCGCTGTGGCAGTTCGCCTACGACTTCAACGGCAACAAGACACAGGTTGTCGAGCCCCTTGGCAATACGACCGATTCGGTCTACAACGCCCTCAACCAGTGCATATCAGTGATCGAACGCGGGATACTCAACAACCCGGCCGACGACAAGGTCGCCTTTACGACCTACAACGCCGACGGCACCAAGTCTGCTACGACGAATTTTGCCGGGCAGGTGATTAACTACTACAACGACTATCGCGGGCGGCTTTGGATGCAGTCCTATGTGGATGTGCTTTCCCCGCTGAACTCTGTAACGGAGACCTTTGCTTACGACCACTGCAACCGGCTTACAGCACATTCCTATTCATCATCGGTCGGGCAGACCACTAACAGCTACGTGTATGGCTCGCGCGGATGGATTACCTCGAAGACCGTGACATTGGTTTCTCCCGGAGCCCCGACCTTGGTAAAGACATCGAGCAGGGGATACGACTTTGACGGGAAAGTCATCTCAGAGACAACGACCGAGGGAGACATCAACACATTCGAGTTCAACGAGATCGGGTGGTGCACCAGTTCGACAATCCGCGACATCACCGTGCTGGACGTCACGCGCTCGTACTTGCGGACAACCTACAAGTTCGACACCGGCGGGCGCAAGACAGAGGAGACGCGATTCAGCGGGTGCCCGGCGAGTTGGATGTTCAGCAACCATCTCTTGTACACCTACGGGACCAGCAACCTTACTGCGACCGAGACAGTCGAGAGTTGGATGGGCTTTTGGAATACAGAAGATCTGGTCACATACACCTACGATTCCGCCGGGCGCGTCATTACACGTTCGGCTTTCATAGACGTGAAATCGTTCGGGTACGATGCCGCAGGGCAGTTGATTTACGACAACGGTATGTGGCAGTCGTATGACCTGGATGGCAACAGGCTCACCCGCGGGCTCGGAATCTGGACCTATGCCTATGACATGTTCAATCATCTGGTAACGATGACGTATGTGCCTACCAGCACGACATACGCTTACACGTATGATGCAAATGGTAACGAGGTCTTCCGTGGGGATCGCCCGGCCGAAACCAAGATCTACGATCCGTTGAACCGGCTCGTTCGGCACATCTCCACCCAGACATCTTATGCGAACTTCATCTATGACGAAAAGAACGACATGGTCATGGAGGAACAGGTCACCGGAAATGGCGCGCAGCAGCAAGTGGCCTTTCGCAAGGCATTCACTTACTACATTTCGCGCAAGAACTGCGTGCAGTACAGTTGGGACAACAATCCGAACTCGACCTGGGTCTTCCAGATTAAGTGGAAGCACTCCGCAAGTTGTGGCATTCCGCCGTTCACTCCCCCCATAACTCCGATCCACACCGGTGCCAGCGACGAGATCTTTTCGTTTTGCCTGCCATTTTCCATCGACTGCTACGACCTCGGCTTCCTTACTCCTTCAGGACAGGATACAACACTTGGATGGCAGCCGGGCATGGAGACTCCCCTGTTTGTCGATGCGAAGATCGTCAGCATCGCCAACGGCGGGGTCTGGACGGGTTACACCGCCACGACAGGCATCATCGGTGGGTTCTACGTCCAGGATAATTCCGCCTGCATCGCCTATGTCTTCGACTCCAACACAAACGACCTCCTGACAGCCTTCGACTACAGCGGCGATGGCAGCAACACCCAGGTTGTTGGAAACCAGCCAATCGAGCACAAGTTCGCGTCAGGCTATGAGTATCCAAACGGCGACATGGTCTATTTCCGCAGCCGCTGGTACAACATTTCCGCTGGCCGCTTCTGCAGCGAAGACCCTCTCGGCGACATCGACCACACCAATCTGTACTTGTACTGTGCCAACGACCCCGTGGGGAATATGGATCCGTACGGAGAGTATGGGATCCTCAACCCGGATATCCCACCAGATCAGGACTGGTTCTGGAGCAGGACCGAGAAGATCGACGTGATGAAAGCAAGGTACACGAACCCCGATGACATTGAGGCAACCCAAGCTGTGATGGATCAAGCGTATGAACACTACGCTGAACAGACCGTAAATGAGCAGCTTGCGCAGAGCTTCGACCCAATTGAGGAGGGGAAAGCCGCCTTCCGGGAAAGCACACTGAGAGGCTGTTGGTTTATCGCCGTGATGGCGATGTCGATGGCCATGGACCCAAGTTCCTACATCATGCCTCTTAAAGCAGGCAGGGGCGCAGCGATACTCACTAAGGCGGCGAAGGGAATTGGCGCCACCAAGGTTGTTACGAAGATCGCCACGACTGTGCAGCGTGTTCGAGTCAATTCCGCGCTTCGGGCAGTTTCCAAGACATGTGCAACAGCTACGGCGAAAATGGCTGGTCAGGAGTGCAAGTACGAATGGCATCACCTTTTCTCCAAAGAGTTCGTTGAACAATGGGAGAAAATCTTCGCAGGGATTGACTTCTCCATCGATGACTTTATGATGCACATGCCGAAGTACCTTCACAACTGCAAGGGCTTCGGAGTCCACAACGGCACGGAAAACTGGAACAAAGTGTGGAGGGAGTTTCTGAGAGCAAACCCAAAGGCATCCCCTCTTGAGGTCATCAAGCAACTCAACAAGATGTTGAAGCAGTTTTCACAATACCCGAAATGACTACCTTCTTCCGTTTTGAGTATCCTCCTCAGTTCAGCAAGGCTGCTTTGTGGGACAAGGGAGTCGAGCCCCATGTTAGCGAGTGCCCTCTCGGTATGCTTCATCGTGGAGTTGGCGGGCGCAGTACTCCACTGAAGATAGTCATAAAAACCAAGCGGGTTGACGACATCATCTGGACCGTCTACAGCGAGTGCATTCTCCAGAATCATGTCTTCGAGATATTTTTCAAAGAGGGGCTGACTGGCTTCACAGTGCGACCTGTCCCCTGGCGGAGTGATCGCAAGGATCTCGTCCCGCCGGTCGGTCCTTTGCGGGAACTGGTCGTCACCGGCTGGGGTGGCTTTGCGCGCGCTGACAGCGGAATGAAGCTCTTGAAGAACTACCGCTGCTGTGGGCGCCTGACTTACAAAGAAGTCACGAAGCCGTGTGAGATTGTTGACCCCGAGCAGTGGGATGGCAGTGACTTCTTCATTGTGTGGCCGCTCCCGAAGCTTATTTTCATCTCCGAGCGAGTCAAGGAGGTGTTGGCGAAGTACAAGCTCAAGGGCTTTGAGGTACAGCCACCAATCGTGCGCCCAGTGGGGACCGGCACGATATCCCCAGGGCGTCTCTCGGACTACTTCCCCCTCGAGCGCGCGAAAGAGCTTGCGAAGGGGCAGGACATTGTGTAGGCAATGCTCAATGATGAATGCGCAATTGTGAATAAGAGCAGAGCGGGAGAAGCGTTAGAAGTCCGAGCTCTCCGAGAGGGGACATGACCAAGTTCTTCATCTTTCAGTCGATTGACCGCTTGATGGACCGTAGATTTGCCCTGCTGGACAAGGGAAACGAGTTTGTTGTCGCAGACTGCCGCAAAGAGCCCCGGCACCTGGGCATCGGCAGAACAACCGGCGAACTGCGAGTAGTCATAAAGAACCGGGGGTTCGATGACATTGCATGGACTTTCGGGCGCAATTGCATCTTGCAGCAACATGTCCTCGACCTGTTCTTCCGGGAAGGCTTGACGGGCTTCACAACTCGTAACGTCCACTGGCGACTGAAAAACAATCGGATGGGGCCCCCAAAAGGGCCGTTGCACGAACTGATCGTCACTGGATGGGGCGGGTTTGCCCGGCCAGACAGCGGAATCCGGCTCAAGGAAGTCTACACCTGCTGCAGGCAGTTGATTTACACTGACGTGAGTCGTCCCGCCGAGGTGATCGACCCTGAGCAATGGGATGGCAGTGATTTCTTCATGGTGTGGCCTTTGCCAGTTTTGATGTTCGTTTCGGAAAGGGCCGCTGAAGTGCTTACAAGAAGCAACTTGAGGTCCTTCGAACTTGCGTCACCACAGATCACTCCGAACATCATGCACGTGCTCCGGCCCGGCCGTCTTTCCGACTACTTCCCCCTCGAACGCGCCAGGGAACTGGCCAAGGGGCAGGACATTGTGTGAAAGCGATTGATGAATGATGAGTGATGAATGATGAATAAGAGCAGAGAGGGAAGAGCATTAGAAGGCCTAGGCCTGTGGGTGGCGACATGACCACCTTCTACCGTCTCGGCCCTCCTGACCAGTATTCGAGGCGCGCTCTTTTGGACAAGAGCGCTCGGTTCCGAATCATGAAGTGTCCAGAAAACTGGGGACACAGGAAGGTTGCCGGTACGTATGGGCAGTTGCGTATTGTCATCAAGACCAAGACGATTGACGATCTGGTCTGGACCATTTACAACGAGTGTGTTCTCCAACAGCGCACGGTGGATATCTTCCGCGCTGAAGGATTGACAGGATTCGACACCAGCCCTATCCTCTGGCGCAGCAGCCGCAAGGACTTCGTCCCGCCTGAAGGGCCACTAAGCCGTTTGGCTATATCCGGCTGGGGAGGTTTCGCGAGAGAGGACAGCGGAGTCAAGATTCGAGAGATACTCCCTTGCTGCCACCATGTGATCTACGACAATGTCAGTGCTCCCACTGAGATCATCGACCCGAGTCAGTGGGATGGCAGCGACTTCTTCATGGTTTGGCCATTTCCGAACAAGATTCTCATAACGTCCCGTGTAGTTGAGGTTCTGCGGAGACACAAGTTGAAGGGCTATGAGCTTCACCTGCCATTGGCCCAACCCAACGGGTTCCCGACTCGATGTGCAGGCCTTCTTTCATGGTATTTCCCCCGAAAGCGCGCGAAAGAGCTGGCCAAAGGGCAGGACATTGTGTAGCCAATGCACAATGATGAATGCGCAATGCTGAATAGGAGCAAAGCAGGAGAACCATTAGAGGGCCAAGTCCCTGTTGGTGCGCAGGGGACGACCTTCTACCGTTTTGAGTATCCTCCTCAGTTCAGCAAGGCCGCTCTGTGGGACAAGGGAGTCGAGCCCCATGTTAGCGAGTGCCCTCTCGGTATGCTTCATCGTGGAGTTGGCGGGCGCAGTACGCCGTTGAAGATAGTCATAAGGACCAAGCGGGTTGACGACATCATCTGGACCGTTTACAGCGAGTGCATTCTCCAGAATCATGTCTTCGAGATATTTCTCAAAGAGGGGCTGACTGGCTTCACAGTGCGACCTGTTCCTTGGCGGAGCGATCGCAAAGACCTCGTCCCGCCGGTCGGTCCTCTGCGGGAACTGGTCGTCACCGGCTGGGGTGGCTTTGCGCGCGCCGACAGCGGAATGAGACTGAAAAAGAACTACCCATGCTGCGGCCGGCTGATTTATAGAGACGTCGCCAAGCCCAGCGAAGTAGTTGATCCAGAGCAATGGGATGGCAGTGACTTCTTCATTGTGTGGCCGCTCCCGAAGCTCATTTTCATCTCCGAGCGAGTCAAGGAAGTCTTGGCCAGGCACAGACTCAAAGGCTTCGAGATACAGCCGCCGTTCAAGTATCCACTTGGGAGTGGGGAAATCGCCCCGGGGCGCCTCTCACGGTACTTCCCCCTCGATCGCGCGAAAGAGCTGGCCAAGGGGCAGGACATCGTGTAGCCAATGAACAATGAGGAATACGCAATGATGAATGTCAGAATAGCCTTTAGTCTGCAGTTGATCCTGCAGCGAGCAGCCTGGAAGGCCCGGCTGGAGGCTGATGGTAGCAGCCTTCCATCCCCGCGCGATGCGCGGAAAGTAAACGAGCCGTCCCGGCTCGTTCTTTGCTTCCCACAAGCACGAAGCGAGACGCATTGCGAGAAATGCACAATGAACAATGCACAATGATGAATAAGAGAGGAGACAGGCGAGAAGCGGAAGCCAACAGCGCGGGCGAATGCCCAGCATCCCCTTGAAGGGTGACGGGGTAATGGCTTTCTCTTGGCAGCGGCTTCCTCCAAACCCATATTGGCTACTCTTCTTGGGCTTCGCAAAGATCAGTCTGTGTTCGTGTAATTCGTGTGTTTGGCTCTCGCCGCCGAAGCGTTCGTGTCGTTCGTGTATTTCGTGGTAAAATGGTCTTCCGTTTTGGCCTCGCAAATCAAGGTATTTCCTACCCTCTGTGAACCTCTGCGACCCTCTGTGGTAAAACTCCGATCTTCCGGGCCGCGCAAAAGCTCTGTCCGCTTCCGTGTGTGGAGCGAGGTCCGCCGTAGCCTACGCTTTCCCGGTCAGCTTCAGCAGCCCATCCAGTATCGTCAGCGGATGCGGCGGGCAGCCCGGTATCCACATATCCACCGGCACGATCTCCCCGGCGCCCCGGCAATTCTGCGAGCAATCCCCAAACGGTTCCCCCGATATCGCACACGTTCCCACAACCACGACAAACGCCGGGCGGGGCAGGGCTGCGTAGGTCTTTTCCAGCGCCAGTTTCATATTGTCCGGCACGGGCCCGGTGATCATCAGGCCATCCGCATGGCGCGGCGAGGCCACCACTTGGATGCCAAACCGCCCAAGATCGAACCCGATCGTCCCCAACACATTTATGTCCGCCTCGCAGGCATTACACCCGCCAGCCGAGACTTCCCTGATCTTGAATGATGAATGGAATAACTTCACCCGGCCATCCGCAGGCGCAGTCGCATGCGGCGCCGCATTACGCCTTAATACCAAATCAGTCCGCGCCCACGCCGCAAGCCGGTGTTCCCGCGTGAACGCAATGGCCTTATTGGGACAGGCAGCCTCGCACGCGCGGCAAAACAGGCATTTCCCCATATCCAAAGCGATAGCCCCGTCGCACCGGGTTATCGCATTCGTTGGGCACGCTTCCATGCAGGCCGAACACCCTCCGTCGCACTTGCTCCACTCGATCGCCGGGCGCCCGCAATACCTGTCCGGCAAAGTGGGCTCGCTGATTGGGTACGAGATCGTCCGATGCCCCTGCCTGAACCTTACGATGAGTTCTTTCAGCATGGCATCCTCACAGGTCGTGCCCGCAGTAAGAGAGATTGAAGCTCTTGTTGCACAGGGGGAAATCCGAAATCTGCTGATTGCGCAGCGACATCGCGAGCCCCTGCCAGTTGTGGAATGACGGATCGACGACCTTTACCCGCGCGACCTCGCCCCGGCTGTCGGTCATCACCACGTGGCAAACTTCGCCCCGCCAGCCCTCGACGATGGAGACGGCCATCGCATCGGGCTCCAACTCCGGTACATCGTCGCACAATGCCCCCTCGGGCAGCATGGACAACTGCTCGCGGATGAACGCGCTTGAATACTCGATCTCCAGCCAGCGAACCCATGCCCGCGCGAACACATCCCCCGATGTCCACGTCGCCACCGGCATCTGGGATGTAAGGAATACCCCCGATGGAATTTCGAACCGCGAATCGCGCTCTATGCCACAGGCTCGCGCGGCAACTCCCACAAGGCCAAGTTGCACCGCGTCCTCGCGGAGTACCGTGCCTGTTTCCTCAAATCTGCCCAGCACTGAGGGCGTCGTCCAAAGCAGTTCAGTGGCGCTTTCGATATCGCGCATTGTGTTAGTCAAGCGCGCTATAAGCTCATCCGCGCGGCTGCGATCCAGGTCGTATCGCACTCCCCCCGGGCAGACTAATCCGCGGCCGAACCTGTTTCCGCACAGCAGCGCCGTCATATTCAGCAGGTCGCCGCGAAGTCGGCCGCAATAGGACATCGTCGGCAGGTAGCCAACATCGCCTGCCAGGGCGCCAAGGTCTCCGGTGTGGTTTGCCATTCGTTCGAGTTCCAGGGCGATTCCCCTGATGACTTCGGCCCGCGCGGGTGCGGTCCCGCCACGGAGCGCCTCGATCGCCTGGCAAAAGGCCGTCGAATGGGCAACGGTCGTGTCACCGGCCATCGTCTCGATCAGGGCCATTCTCTTGCGCCCGCCGCATCCGGGAAGCGCCTGCTCAATGCCGCGGTGCTGATAGCCAAGGGATATCTCCAGGTGGGCCACTTCCTCGCCAAAGCACTGGAAGCGGAAATGCCCGGGCTCGATGACCCCCGCGTGAACCGGTCCGACCGCTACCTCGTGGGCCTGCTCGCCTTCCAAGCGGAAGAAATCCGTAACGCTCGGGAGAATCTCGGCCTTCGGATCCCGGCCCCAGGCGTCTTTGCCCTCGACGTAAGACTTGTGGAAGCGGATGGGCTTCAGCCACGGGTGCCCCTGGGGAATGACTCCCCATTGCTCAGATATCTCGCGCTCGAACCAGTGTGCCTGCGGGCAGACGGGCGTCAGCGCCGGGTATTCGCCCCTCACGGCGGTGGAAAGCGCCGACAGGTTGCCGGTGTCACCGTGAACCAGGACAACGGTCAGAAGGATCTCATCGCCCGCTCCCGGCCGCCCGAAGAACGCGGCGATCCTTGCGCCATCCACGATTGCCGAGATCGTCCGTGACCGGAATTCCTCCATCCCGAAAGTAGGTATAGCTCGCAGTGCGATAGTCTCGCAGTTGCCAAAGCGCGGGACAATTGCGCTCATCGTGCGCCTCCGATTATCCTGGCCGCGCCTTCAAGGATGTCGCGCATCGGTCCCGGCATCCATACCCCCAGCGCCAGCAGCATCGCGAGCCCCACTCCAACCACGGCATAATCCAGCCCGCTTGTGCGAACGGGGGAGGGCTCGGCCACCTCCTTGCCATACCCGGAATCGAGGGCATGCTTGAGCGCGGAGATGAACACGACGCCTGTACCGAGAAGGAAAATCCCCAACGCTACGTACGAAGCCTGTGAAATGGCTGCGCGCAGGATGGCGAACTCGCTCATGAATATCGCAAACGGCGCTACGCCTATAAGTATGATTATGGAGAACAAGAACGCCATTCCCCACAGGGGAACGCGTCGTGCCGCCCCGGCGATGCGGTCAAGACTGTGCGAGCCATACGCTTGCCCCAGCCGCCCGATTGCGAAAAACGAGAGCGACTTGCACAGCGCGTGGTTCAGCGTGTGCCACAGTGCCGCGAACGCCCCGATCGGCCCCAGGCCCAAACCGAGCGCGATGATGCCCATGTGCTCAACGCTGTGATAGGCCAGCAGACGTTTGCCGTCATGCTGGAAGATGATGAATCCTGCGGCGACCATAATCGAGATAAGCCCGAAGATCAGCAGAAGTTGCATCCCCCAGCCCTGGTAGCCGGTGGCGCCCTCGACAAGCGGCAGGTAGCGCATTATGCAATACAGGGCTGTGTTCAGCATCGCGCCGGAGAACAGGGCGGATACCGGGGCGGGCGCCTGGCTGTGTGCGTCCGGAAGCCAACTGTGCATCGGCGCGAGCCCCGCCTTGGTGCCGTAACCAACGATCAGGAATATGAATGCAAGTTTCATTAGCCCGGGATTCAGCAAGGGCGCGGCCGTGGAGAGCGACGTCCACATCAGCATCTCGTTGCTTTCCAGCCCGATCTTCTGCGCCGATGCTCCGACCAGCAATGTCCCGACGAACGCAAAGGCAACTCCGACCGAGCAGACAAGCAGGTACTTCCACATCGCCTCGAGCGATAGCGGGGTCGAGTGTATTGTGATAAGGAATCCCGTCAGCAGCGTGGTCGCTTCGATGCCGACCCACATCAGGCCCAGGTTGTTGCTCAGCAGCACCAGCGACATGGCCGCGGCAGAGCCGAACCACAGGGCGGCAAACCTCCGCGCGGCGTGGAGTCCGAACTTCCCGTGCGATTCCTCGTGCAGGAAGTACCCGTTGGCGAATATCGAACTTGCGCCGTACACCAGCGCCAGCACCACAAGCTGGTACGCTGAAAGCGAATCCACTCGGAGCCACGAAAAAGCCGTGGAGACCGGCCCGCAGATGAAGACCTGCAGGGAGATCAATATCGCCAGAAGCGACCAGGCCGCGCCGCCGACGGAGACCAGCCGCAGGATCTGCCGGGGTGTGCGCAGCAGGAGGCTCGCGACCGAAGCCGCGACCGATGCTGTCAGCAGTACCCAGAGTTCCCAGCCTGTTCCCACAGCTATCCTTTCAACGTGTTGAGTTGGTCCACGTCAATGTGGTCAAACTCGCGGCTTATCTGGTGCGCGGCAATGCTCATAATGAAAACGGCCACGAACGCGTCCAGAAGGACGCCAAGCTCAACCAGCGTCGGCATATCCGCCACCAGCGCGGCGCCGAACGCGAAGATTCCGTTTTCCATTACTATGTACCCAAGCACCTGGTTCAGCGCCTTGCGCCTGCTCACTATCACGAACAGCCCGATGAGCAGCGTGGCAAGTCCCGCGCGGGTCATAAGTGCGGCGATAGGCGTCTGGGCAGGCAGCGACATCCTCGACGCAATCCACATCGAGAAGATCACAAAGCCCACCCCGATCAGGAGCGAAAGCGTAAAGCCGACAAAGGGCTCTACTTCCTTGCGGGTTCCGGTTTCCCTCAATGTGCGAACCAGCAGCATCGGGAAAATGATGCCTTTCAGCGTTATGCTGACGATGGCGAGAAACCATGCCGTCACCGAGAATTGCTGGCCTTCCAGAAGCACCGGGATCAGCCCCAGCACGATGCCCTGCGCCGCAACGAGGGTGATGCACGCGCGCATGCGGCTCGAACCCAGCAGCAGCAGGTTGGTGACTATGAGCAGAACGGGGATGAGTTCGGATATGAGGTTGTTCTGCATTGCCTACCTCAGTATCAGTGCCCATGCGAGCACGGCGCTGGCTATCGCGCCAGATATCAGCCTGGGGACGTTGGTCAGGCGCAGGCGGCCCATCGTGGATTCGATGGTCCCTACCAGCACTGCCAGCACCAGCATTCCGACGAGGAACGTCGCGCAGTCAACAATGAGAATCCCCGAGCGCACCGGCACCGCGAGCCCCACGATAAGCGACCCGAATGCCCAGAGCTTCAGCGACGAGGCGTACTCGATTATCCCAAGGTCCGGCCCGCTGTTGTCGAGGATCATCACCTCGTGGATCATGGTCAACTCGAGGTGAGTGTTGGGGTCATCGATCGGGATGCGGGAGCACTCGACAAGCAGCACCGCTCCGAGCGCGATGGCCACAAGCGCAAGCGCGGGTCCGTAATTGCCCCAAACCGCGGGATTCACCGATGCGAATATCCCTGACAGCGAGGTCTGCCCGCTGACGTACACAAGGGTGGAAACGCCCAGAAGGAGAGCGGGCTCGGCAAGCGCGGAGAAGAATGCCTCGCGGCTCGCGCCCATCCCCTCGAAACTCGAACCGGTATCCAGCGCGGCGATAATGGTCATAAATCTCGTCATGGCAAGCAGGTACGCAAAGAGCAGTATGTCGCCGGGGAAGGGGGATATCGCGGGGATTCCGCCCATCGGAACAAAGGCCACCGCGACAATTGTGGCCGACAGCACGAGCACCGGCCCGGCGCGGAATACCCATGTGGTGGTGTTGCTGTAGGTGACGCCCTTGCGCATCAGCTTTGCGATATCGAAGTACAACTGCAGCAGCGGGGAACCGCGCCTGCCAGCGAAGAAAGCCTTGGTGCGGTTGATGATCCCGAACAGCAGGGGAGCGGCGAGAAGCGCGATGGCAAGGGGTATGAATCGGGTTACATCCATCTCACTACCCCATCTTCAGCGCAAGCAGTACAAGAAGTGTCAGCGCGACGTACAGGACGTAGACCTGTACGCGGCCCTGCTGAAGAACGCGCATGTGATGCGCGGCTGATTCCACGCTGCGAAACAGCGGATCGAAGATGTGTCGGCGGAAGATGTCGCCCACGGTTACCAGCAGGTTGGCTCCGCCCGGGAACAGTTCCTTGATTACCGGAACCGCGGGGCGAAGGTCGATAATCCGGGCGAAGAACGAAGTCAGCGGCTGCGCATACGACGCGGCCGTGTACTGCATATGTGCGTTGGGAGCGGCATATCCGCAGTCCCAGGTCCCCGTGCGCCCGATGGGTTTCCCCCTGAGCCACAGCATCCGCTCGATGGCGACCAGCAGCGCAATTGCCAGGAAGGCTCCACCAGCAATGGCCGAATATGTGAGAATCGTCGTTGCGCCCCCAAGTGTTCCGGCAGTTGCCGCGAGCGACGCGCGCGAAGCGATCCCGACAGCGGATTGCAGCAGCGGCAGCACCAGGAAGGGGAACAGCCCGATGAACAGGCAGGCAGCGGCCAGCAGGACCATCGGCACGACCATCAGGCCGCCGGACTCGTGCGCGTGTTCGGCTACATGGCTGCGCGGTTCGCCAAGGAACGCGATGCCGAATACCCGCGTGAACCCCAGCAGTGCAAGGCCGCCGATGAGCCCCAGCGCGCCGATGACGAGAAGCGCGGGCAGCACCGATGCGTCGCTGCGATGGGCAGCCACGCTGGTGAAAGCGCCCAGGAATATCAGAAACTCGCCGACGAACCCGTTGAACGGAGGCAATCCGGAGATCGCTGCGCTGCCCAGCAGGAAGGTCGAGCCCGTCCACTTCATCCGCTTCAGCAGTCCACCCAACCGGTCAATCGCTTTTGTGCCCGTGGAATGCAGGACCGATCCCGCGCCCATGAACAGCAGGCCCTTGAACAGCGAGTGGTTGATCACGTGCAGCAGGGCGCCCGCAAATCCCAATACGGCCAGCGCGGGAATGTTCAGGCTGCGGCCGACCATTCCGATTCCGAGCCCAAGGAACACGATGCCAACGTTCTCCACGCTGCTGTAGGCCAGCATACGCTTTATGTCGAGCTGCGCGCAGGCGTACAGGATTCCCAGCAGGCCCGATGCAACCCCCACCGCAAGCAGCATCCACGCCCACCACAGGGGAGGGGAGTCGAAGAACGTCAGGATGCGGATGAGGCCGTAGATTCCGGTCTTGATCATCGCGCCGGACATCAGCGCGGATACGTGGCTCGGGGCGGCGGGATGGGCGTCGGGCAGCCAGACGTGTCCGGGCACGAGGCCAGCCTTGGTCCCGAAGCCTATGAGCGCGAAGATGAATATCAGTCCCGCGACAGCTCCCGGCAGGCCGGACAGGCATCCGGCGGCGCCGAAGTCAAACGACCCGGTGTGCGAGGCCATCAGGATGAACATTACCAGCAGGAATGCCGTTCCGAGGTGCGTGGCCGACAGGTACATCCACGCGGCGTCGCGGGCCTCGGGCTTGTCCGATTCGAACATCACAAGGAAGAACGAAGACAGCGCCATCGTCTCCCAAGAGATGAGGAACAAAATGGAGTTGGTCGCCACAACCACGCCGATCATTGAGACCAGCAGCAGGTTGTAGCAGAACCAC